>NZ_JBHGAQ010000001.1:0-393428 GCF_042610505.1 Chryseobacterium sp. sg2396
TTTTTCAAAATAAATAACTCAAACAGCTTCTTAGAAATGAAGGATGTCTCTGTTGTTGAATCATGTACATTTGCACATGATATGAAGAAGATGATGTTTTTGGAAGATCATATGCTGTTGTTTGTAATGGAAGGAACTTATAGGATTACAATTGGCAATGATGAATTTGATGTTAATAAATTTCTTTTGGTCACCTAATTTAATGATGCCTGGTTTTTACAGAAGATTATCCCGGGAATGGCAGGGTAATATCGTAACCCGTGTCTTCTTCAGGATCTTTCTTTATATTGTTTTGATTGGAATCTTTAAAGAACAATAGAGGAACAGAAGTTCGGTTGATGATCCGCTTAAGGAAATTTTCTGAGAAAAATGATTTCCAGTTTTCTTCATCCTGATAATTCAGTATAATCAGATCGAATTCGGAATCGTTGGAAACCTTTGAAATCTCCAGGGCTTTATCGTTGCTTACGATAAAGGAAGAATCGTATTCGATATGGCTCCTTCTCAATTCTTTCCTGAGACCGATATAAGCTCTCCGGATGTCTGTAAACTGCTGTTCGGGTGAAATCCCCAGAAGGCTTATGGTTCCTTTGTTTTTTTCAGCAATCAGCTTGGAGAGGTCGAACTTTTCGTGCAGCTTGTCAAGCACCCTTACCGGAACAAGGATCTTTTTGAAATTCAGCTGGTGCGAGTCCTCCGGAACCAGCAGTACCGAACAGTTGGCAGCCGTAAGAATCTGATAGGAAGAAGATCCCAGAATCAGTTCTTTAATTCCCTGCCTTCCGGATGCTCCGGTAATAACGAGGTCTGCGGATTCTTCATCTATCGTTTTATTGAGGCTGTAAATGAGTGTGTTGTTTCCGATTACCGTACTGCAGTTTGTGAAATTATACTGTTGCCGCAGATGATCCTTAATAAGATTCAGGCGGTGTTCTATCTGTTTGAAATTCTCATCGATGCTTTCCTGACCCACCATTTGCCTGCCGGTCCTGTCGATAATATAAAAACTGCTGAAGTTATAAAAAAGGATGATCCGGGCATTATGGCGTTGGGCCATATGAACGGCTACTTTTACTGCCTGTTCGGATCTTGTAGTAAAATCCGTAGCGACCAGGATGGTTTTTATGCTGATAAAATCTTTCATAATAATCTGGGTGGTTAACCCAAGTTACAGATAATTTTAAAGAAAACAGGCATGAACTTATCGAGTGTGGTATTTTTTACCGGCAGTCGGCGTAGCTGATCTTACGATACAAGCAATTTATTTTATTAATAATAATTTGAATTTTAGTAATATTTGATTTGTTTTTAATCACTTAAAGGATTAGAAACCAATAGAATATAAAAGATAAATTTGAATTTAAGAAGTTAATTTAACATAATAGTAAAGTGCCATTTGATAATCAGTACCTTTAGCTGTACCCTTAACAAGAAAAAATTCCTGCATCCATCTTCCTGCATCCATCTCATTAGCCTCGTTAATACTTCCGGTTTATATTATTCCAATTAAAATATTTTATGGTTAATAATTTTTAAAAAATACCTATATTTAGATGAATAATATATCGTTGATTTGAAGGTTAAGCATCATGAAATTAATTATTACATCAAACACCTTTTATTAACCAGATAAATTACAAATAAAATACTGATATGATATCATTGAATATTAACGGAAAAACCCATACCCTGGATGTCAGCGAAGATATGCCAATCCTGTGGGTAATCAGGGACATCATAGGCCTTACCGGAACCAAGTTCGGATGCGGTGTCGCCCAATGTGGTGCCTGCATGGTGCATCTGGACGGGGAGGCGGTAAGATCCTGCATTACCAAAGTAAAAAGAGCCGTCGGAAAGAAAATAGTAACCATTGAAGGCTTATCACAGCACAATGACCATCCCGTTCAGAAAGCCTGGCAGGAAATCGATGTACCACAGTGCGGCTATTGCCATTCCGGTCAGATTATGGCGGCAGCGGTGCTTTTAAGGGAAAATCCTTCGCCGACGGATGAGGATATCGATCTGGCCATGGCCGGGAACTTATGCCGTTGCGGTACCTATTCCCGTGTAAGGAAAGCCATAAAGATCGCTGCAGAGTTACAGAAAAAAGGAACGGTTTAATTTGAAACGAAAGATTATGATAACATTTTTCAAAAATATAAAATTAAGGCCCGCGCATCTATTCCAGGGATTCTTTGTAGTAGCCATTTCAGCCAGTGCCTTCGGGATGGTAAACCGAAATATAAGCAAGACCTATTCTCCAATTTCTGTGGTGAAAAAAGACAGCATCGCCTCAGTGAAAGCATTCGGCGAGGTATATAAAGTTCTGATGAGCCCGAGATGCCTCAACTGCCATCCGGCCGGTGATATTCCGTTACAGGGCGACGACAGCCATGTTCACCAGATGTATCCCCAGCGCGGGCCGAACGGCAAGGGACTGTATGCCATGAAATGTGCCAACTGCCACCAAGACGAAAATACGCCGGGGCTTCATATGCCGCCCGGAAACCCGAAATGGCACCTTCCGCCAGCCAATATGAAAATGGTCTTCGAAGGCAAAACAGCTCATGAGCTGGCCAAACAGCTGCTTAATAAAAAAGAAAACGGAAACAAAAACATGGAAGATCTCATCAAGCATGCTGACGACGGTCTGGTACTGGCAGGTTTTAATCCGGCAGACGGACTGAAGAAACCGCCTTTGACCCATGCGGAATTTAAAAAAGCCTGGATCACATGGTTAACCACCGGAGCGTATGCTCCCGCTAAATAAAACAGGAATATGGCTAAAGAAACAGATTTTTCAAGAAGAAAATTCCTGCAGCTGGCAGGATTAGGCGGAGCGGCTTTGTGTCTGGGGATATTTCCGGGTATTTCAAAAGCATCGGTTATTACGGAAGGAGCAGCTCTGGCGGAAAACGTCGAAATGAATGCGTGGATCATGATCAATACTGCAGGTAAAATTACGCTGGTCGATCACCGGGCGGAAATGGGGCAGGGCTCTTATCATTCCGTGCCGCAGATCATTGCAGAAGAGCTGGAAGTGGATCTCGGGCAGATCGAAGTTATTTTCGCACAGGGAAGCACGAAGTATGGAAGCCAGATTACCGGGGGAAGTTCTACGATCAGGACTTCCTATAAAAACCTTTTAAAACTTAGTGCCACAGCACGCGAAATGCTGCGCCAGACAGCATCCAGGCGTTGGAATGTTCCGCTGGCGGAATGTGTGGCCCGCAGTGGTAACATTATTCATCAGAAAACTTCCCGTAAATTCCACTACGGTGAGCTGGTAGCGGAAGCATCCAAACTTACGCCTCCTGAAAAAGTAGACCTGAAGCCACGCTCGGAATATAAGATCATCGGAAAACCCATCAAAAGAATCGATACCCCATTAAAGACAAACGGTGCTGCCGTATTCGGACTGGATAAAAGACTTCCGGGAATGCTCTTCGCTTCTGTAGAACGGAATCCCAGGCTGAGGGGAAAGGTGGCGAGTTTCGACGATTCTCAGGCGCGGAAAGTAAAAGGTGTAAAAGATGTCATTAAAATCACAATGAAAGTATGGGATACCGACCGTGAAGGCGTTGCCGTAATTGCAGACAACAGCTGGGCAGCCTTAGAGGGTCGGAAAGCTCTTCAAGTCGTCTGGGATGATAGCGGTTTTGAGCATGTAAACACCCCGGATATTTATAAAAAACATCAGGAGTTGCTTCTTACGGAAGAAGGATTAACCGCTAAAGAACAGGGAACTGTTAGTACGACGGCAAGTGGTAACCGGAAGAAAATTGAAGCGGTTTACATGACGCCTTACCAGTCGCATGTAGCTCTTGAGCCGATCAACTGTATCGCATATTATCAAAAAGACAAAATTGAAATCTGGGGACCTATCCAGGCACCCGACTGGATTCAGAAAGATGTGGCCAAAGCATTTGAGATGGATCCTAAAAATGTAACCGTCAACATGACGTTTCTGGGCGGCGGATTCGGAAGGAAGGCATTTACCGATTATCCCAATGAAGCGGTAGCCATCTCCAAAAGGATCAACGCTCCGGTACAGGTGGTCTGGTCACGGGAAGACGATGCGACACAGGGACCTTTCAGGCCGGGTGTTTCTTATCGCGGAGAAGGAATTATCGAAAACGGAAAAATTACCGATCTTAAGTTCAGGATGGTGGGGCAGAATATCAACCACTGGCAGAGCGGTAAAAAAGGAACTGCCAATCCGAGTACAACGGAAGGCTTTATGGAACCGTATTTTAAGACCATCAAAAACATTAAATTTTCAGACATTCCTTTTGAGACGCCTGTTCCCGTATTGTGGTGGAGGTCTGTTTATGCTTCTACCAACGGATTTGCCTATGAAAGTTTTATGGATGAAATGGCCCGCAGCATGGGCATGGATTCCCTGGAATTCAGAAGAAAATATATGGATGATGAAAGGACTCATGTGCTTATTGACAAGCTGGCAGAACTCAGCCAATGGAAAATCGGTTCGGAACATTCAGGATACGGAGTGGCCATCACCGAATGTTTCAAAAGCACGGTCGGACAGGTCGTAAAAGTATCCAAACGCAAAGGCGGAGGAATCAAAATTGATAAGGTCTGGGCAGTAATCGACTGCGGGTGGTACGTCAATCCTGATATCATCGAAGCGCAGGTAGAAGGATCCATCGTCATGGCGTTGGGGGCTACCATGCATGAACAGACCTTTACCGACGGAAAGGCGGATTTTGCAAACTACAATACGTATCCGTTGCCAAGAATTTACGATATCCCGCCGGTTGAAATACATATCATGGAAAATAAGGAAGATGCGGGAGGAGTAGGAGAACCGGGACTTCCGCCATTTGCCCCGGCGCTGGCTAATGCCATCTTCGACCTTACCGGAAAACGCATCAGAACCCTGCCGTTTGATCTGGCGAAACTGTAAAATATGTAAAGGTTGGATACAAGGGTGAATCTTTAAGCTTACATAAAAGCCGGTAAGGATCAGCGGAATGCTGATTTAGCGTGGTACATATTAAATTTTTCTGATTTAAATTTTACGCTTTTTTCAGAGAATATGAATGATTAGCTTAATTTTTGATACTTTGAGATAATCCGGAAAAATGGAGAAAAAATAAACAGGATAATGCCGGATGAGGTATGAAGGAAATCAATGATATCATAAAAGCTTACCGAAAAGCGAAAGCCGCAGGTAAGAAAACGGCTTTAGCGACAGTCGTGAAGGTGGAAGGTTCCTCATACAGGCAACCAGGAGCCCGGATGCTCATCACCGAAGACGGGGAGCTTACCGGGGCCATCAGCGGAGGGTGCCTGGAAGGAGATGCCCTGAAAAAAGCGCTGCTTGCCATTCATCAGGAGCAGAATAAGCTGATTACTTATGATACCAGCAATGATGAAGATTCGGATTTCGGCGTACAGTTAGGCTGCAACGGGATTGTGCATATTTTATTCGAATATATCAATTACGATCAGGGCCACCCGGTAGATCTTTTGATAAAAGCGGCGGAAGAACGCCGGGATTCAGTACTTACCTGTATTTTCTCATTAGAAAGAGGAACCCCTCAGATCGGCACGGTTCTTTTTTACAGTCAGTATGCCGCCTTTCCGGAAAGCCATCATTTTGACCACTTAATTCAGGATGTAGAAAAAGTTTTGGAAAATCGGCTGTCTGCTGTTAAAAGCATTGTTCATGATAATATTCCCTTTGAGGCGTTAATCGAATATCTTCCGCCTGCCGTATCCCTGGTGATTGCAGGGGCCGGAAATGATGTGAAGCCATTGGTTGAAATCGCATCTGTCATGGGCTGGGAAATGACGGTGGCAGAAGGCCGGGTAAGCCACGCCACGGAAAAAAGATTTCCTTTAGCGAAAACGGTAAAAGTGGTCAGTGCCGAAGATTTTTTAAACGAAATCGTTGTGGACGAACATACCTTTGTGGTATTAATGACACACAATTACCGGTACGACCTTACAGTCTTAAAAAATATGCTGAACCGTAACAACCGCTACATCGGTATCCTTGGACCGAAATCAAAGCTCAACCGAATGCTCAGTGATCTTACAGAAGAAAGTGTTGAGGTTTCTGAAGAACAGATGCAGAGGATCTACGGTCCTGTCGGACTCGATATCGGAGCGGAAACTTCAGAAGAGATTGCCCTTTCCATCGTTGCTGAAATAAAAGCGGTGCTCGAAAATAAACAAGGAAACTCATTACGGTATAAAAAAAATAAAATTCACCAAGCCATCAATGGTGATGCCCAATAAAATATGATAACGGACACCTTCGGACGCATACACGACTATCTCAGGATTTCTCTCACCGACAACTGCAATCTTCGGTGCTTCTACTGCATGCCCGATGAGAAGTATGCCTTTGCTCCTGCGGCAAAGCTGATGCAGCCCGGTGAAATCGAAGCAATTGCCAAGATTTTTGTGGCTGCAGGAGTTAAAAAAATCCGCCTGACCGGTGGAGAGCCGTTGGTACGGAAGGATGCACCACTGATTCTGGAAAAATTAGGGAAACTGGGCATCGAACTTGCCATTACCACCAATGGGATACGGGTGAAAGAATTACTGCCGCAGCTTTTGGCAGCGAATGTCAGCACCGTAAATATCAGCCTGGATACTTTGGACGCCGCTAAATTTCAGAAGATTACAAGACGGGATCTTTTTAATAAAGTAAAGGACAGTATTGCGGTTGTACTGGAAAATAATTTCCGGGTGAAAATCAATGTGGTTCTGATGAAAGACCTCAACGACGATGAAATCAACGATTTTGTTGAAATGACCAGACATCATAATGTAGAAGTACGGTTTATTGAATTTATGCCGTTCAGCGGTAACCGTTGGACGAGCAACCAGGTCGTGACGCTGGAGGAAATTCTTCGTGAAATACAAACCAGGTACGATCTTATCACATTACCCCATGAAGCACACGATACGGCCAAAAGATTTAAAATTCCGGGATTTACCGGCAATTTTGCGGTGATCAGTACGATGAGTGCACCTTTTTGTTCATCCTGCAACAGGATCCGGTTAACGGCAGACGGCAAGCTTAAAAACTGCCTGTTTTCCAAAGGGGAAACCGATCTCCTGACAGCTTTACGAAACGGAGAAAATATTATTCCTTTAATTGAAACCACCATTCTGTCCAAAGCAAAAGCCTTAGGCGGACAGTTTGAGGGAATATTTCAGAACATTGATGCTGCCAAAATCGAAAACCGCAGTATGATAACCATCGGAGGATAATGGAAAATACAACAGCAGTCATCATTCTCGCAGCAGGAAGCTCATCCAGATTGGGCGAACCCAAACAATTATTGAATTATAAAGGCAAAACCCTGTTAAGGCATACCGCAGACGAAGCATTACTCATCACTGAAAAAGTAGTAGTGGTAACAGGAGAAGAAAATCCGCAGATTGCGGAACAGATCACCGGTCTTCATCAAGTTAGAAATGAAAACTGGTCAGAAGGCATGGCGTCTTCCCTCAAAGTAGGCTTAAAGAAAACTTTACAACGTTTTCAGGAAACGGAACAGCTTATTTTTACTGTCTGTGATCAGCCTTTTATCACCTCTTCTGTTTTTAAAGCTTTAATTGAGAAAAAAAATACTTCACCGAAAGGAATTATAGCATCGGCTTATGCAGAAACGTTAGGCGTTCCGGTGCTTTTCAGTAGTTCGTATATACAGGAATTATTAACCCTGAAAGGCCAGGAAGGAGCCCGGAAGCTGATTCTGCACTACCTAGATGATACGGATTCCATACCTTTTGAGCAGGGCCGGTGGGATATTGATACCCCGGAAGACTATAAAAAATTAATCAACTCATGATTTCAGTTACAGAAGCAAAAAATATCATTCTTAATAATCTACCGGAACGGACAACAAGAGTATTGCCACTTTATCAAGCAGCGGGCTTGGTTACTTCTGCCGAGGTAATTGCCGGTACGGATATTCCCGGTTTTCCGCAATCCTCCATGGACGGTTATGCTTTAAAATTTGAAGATAAAGACGTGCCATTGGAGATCAGTGGCGTCATGGCGGCGGGAACTACAACAGCATTACACATAAAAAATCGCCAGGCTTCCAGGATTTTTACCGGAGCACCGTTGCCGGAAGGTGCCGATACTGTAGTGATGCAGGAAAAAATAACGGTAGAAAACCATCAGCTGATCATTAACGATGAAAACCTTAGCCTGGGACTCAACGTGCGTCCGAAAGGATCGGAAGTGAAGCAGGGCGCAGTTGCCATGACTGCAGGAACGGTATTAAGTCCGGCAGCCATCGGATTTCTGGCCGGAATAGGGAAGGATCAGGTTGAGGTGTATCGTCCACCGGTAGTCGCGATCATCTTAACAGGAAACGAACTTCAGAATCCGGGGAACGGACTGGCTTTCGGACAGGTTTATGAAGCAAATTCCTATCAGCTTAGAGCGGCACTGGAAAAAACGGGGGTTAAAGAAATTCATATTTTCAGGGCTGAAGATGATCCCGAAATGCTACAGCAGATTCTGGAACAGGCTTTGGCAATAAGTGATATGGTTCTGCTTAACGGAGGCGTGAGCGTCGGCGATTACGATTTCGTAACCCGTGCTGCAGAACAATGCGGAATCGAAGAAAAATTCCATAAAATAAAACAGAAACCCGGAAAACCCTTGTTCTTCGGAATCAAAGGAGAAAAGCTTGTGTTCGGACTGCCGGGAAATCCCTCTTCGTCACTGACCTGTTTTTACGAATATGTTCTGCCGGCCGTTGAGCAGCTTTCAGGATTAAAAAATTCAATACAGCAACTCCGTGCAGTGGCAACCCATGATTACACAAAACCTACCGGACTGACGCATTTTCTCAAGGCTTTTTATGAAGAAGGCAAAGTAACGCCGCTTCACGCCCAGGAATCGTACAGGCTGCATTCTTTCGCCCATGCCAATTGTTTTCTGGTACTGCCTGAAGAATCAACAGGATGTAAGAAAGATGATTCCGTAGAAATCCATTTGTTGCCCGTATAATTTACATTTAAAAAAGAATTAATGAGTATAGAACTGTTTTATGCAATCCTTTTTATCGTCGCATTTTTCTACGCAGCGGTCGGCCACGGCGGAGCAAGCGGTTATCTCGCGCTCATGGCGCTGTATGGGGTGGCCCCCGAAGAAATGAAACCCACGGCTCTGGTCCTGAACCTGTTTGTATCACTTACGTCGTTCATCCAATATTACCGGGGCGGATATTTTTCGAAAAAATTGTTTATACCCATTGCCGCTGCTTCCATACCGCTTGCTTTTATCGGCGGAATGATGACGGTGGAAGAAAATATTTATAAACGTATTCTGGGCGTTCTTCTGCTGTTCCCGGTCATCCGGTTTTTCTTTTTCAGGAATACGGAGGATCATGAACTGAAGGATCAGAATATTGCAGTAGCAGTAGTTATCGGAGGTATTGTCGGGTTATTATCCGGGATGATCGGTATTGGGGGCGGCATCATTCTTTCCCCGATTTTACTGTTGCTTAAATGGACCAACCAGAAACAGACGGCAGCCATCAGCGCGGCATTTATATTCGTGAACTCGCTTTCCGGACTGGGTGGAATGCTCACACAGGGGATCAAATTTACCGACAATATGGTGATGTATGTGATCGTTGCCTTTACAGGAGGACTTTTAGGTGCTTACCTGGGATCGAAAAAATTCAATCAGAATGTCTTAAAATATGTGCTGGCAACCGTTTTACTGATGGCCTCTTATAAACTCTTATTTACAAAAGCTTAAACATGAAATATTTCGCAACTATATTCGTGTTTTTCACCGTATTCCTGCAGGCACAGAAAAGCTCTGTTAGAATTAAAGGGGCGATCAGCAATCCGGTAACCGTTACCTACGAAGATCTTAAAAAATATACGGAGCATGAAGTAAAAAGCATCGATATCCTGAACCATAAAATGGAATTTAAGAAAAACCTTAAAAATCTGAAAGGCGTTTTGCTAAAGGATGTTTTAAGTCAGGTGACCTTCAATTCCCCTTCACCAAAGGAGCTCAGCACTTTCTATATGGTGTGTACGGCAGATGACGGTTACAAAGTGGTCTATTCCTGGAACGAGGTCTTCAACACGGAAGCCGGTGATCGCACTATGCTGGTAACAGGCGAGAACGGAATCCCGACTTCCGGTACAAAAGACGGGATTACTTTAATTACACCGGGAGACCGCGCTACAGGAAGAAGGTATGTTAAAAATATTTCCGAAATTACTATAAAAAAAGTGGATTGATATGGAAGTAAAAGTAATATCCTTCGGGAAGATCGCCGAGATTACAGGGAAAGAGTTTTCTGTCTCCGCATCCGATACCGAAGCATTAAAAAAACAGCTGTCTGGGCTTTTTCCGCAGCTTGCTGATATGAAATATGCCGTTGCAGTCAATAAAAAAATAACTGAAGAAAATACGGTACTTAACAATAGTGATACGGTGGCCCTGATGCCGCCTTATTCCGGAGGATAATATGGAGCAGCCGAACGACAGGTATTCCCGGCATTTCAGCCTTTCGGGGTTCGGAAAAGCGGGACAGGAAAAACTTTTGAAGGCAAAGGTCCTCGTGATCGGTGCCGGCGGATTGGGCTGCCCTGTTCTGCAGTATCTTGCAGCTGCAGGTGTAGGAGCCATCGGGATTGCGGATCATGACAGGATTTCGCTGAGCAACCTGCAAAGACAGACCCTCTATACAACAGCCGAAACAGGAAAACCGAAAGCGATAACGGCAGCAGCAAAACTTGCCGCTTTAAATCCCGAAATTACCATTACGGAGTATACCCAAGAAGTTACCACCTCAAATGTCTGGCATCTGATTTCAGGATATGACCTGGTGGTGGATGCTACGGATAATTTTGCCACGAGATATCTGATCGGTGATGCCTGCTATCTCTTGCAAAAGACTTTGGTTTTCGGAGCGGTCTCTCAGTATGAAGGACAGGTGGCGGTGTTCGGACTTAATGACCGGGGACAGTACATCAGTTACCGCGATCTCTTTCCTGAACCTCCGTCTCCCGGTGAAGTCCAGGACTGTAATGTCGCGGGCGTATTGGGTGTACTTCCTGGGATGATCGGGATGATGCAGGCCAATGAAGTCATCAAGCTGATTACCGGAATTGGCGAAAGTTTAACTGGTCGTCTCCTGATGTTCAGCATGCTCACGTATGAAACAATGATTCTTGAACTGTCCAAAACTAAAGATTCCGAAAAGCTGATGCCGAAAAACAGGGAAGAACTTGAAAAAACAGATTACCAATGGCTTTGCGGATGGTCTCATCCTGAAATCCAGGCTTTAGATCCTGAAGATTTTTTAAACAAAATAAAGAATGGTAAAATTACTGCCATCGATGTAAGGGAAAAAGAGGAGCTCCCTGTAGCTGCTTTTACCCATCTCCATATTCCTTTATCGCGGCTGGAAGAATCCATTACCGAAATCCCGGAAACGGAAATAGCCTTTTTCTGTCAGGGCGGAAATCGGAGCCTTAAAGCTGCGGAAATTTTTATTCGCCTTAGAAAGGCATCATCGAAACCCAGTCATCTTAAAGGCGGAATACTGGCTTTAATACAGAAAAAAAATGAACAGAGAGATTAAAAACATATTTAGACAAGGAGCTATTGACCCATTATTCATTTCTGAAAGCATAGCAAAACACTCCGCGAAAAAAGAGATCGGTGCGCACAGCATTTTTCTGGGCCAGATCCGGGAAGATGTGGTCGGCGGAAAACCCGTAGCAGCGATTGAATATACAGCCTATGAAGAAATGGCACTGGAAAAGATGCACCAGATACGTGAGGAGATTTTTACCAAATATAATCTTACCTGCATGCATATCTACCACAGCCTGGGTATGATACGGACAGGAGAGATTTGCCTGTTCGTATTCACATCGTCAAAGCACAGAGTCGCTGCCATGGAAAGCTGCAATGAACTCGTGGAGCGCATCAAAAAAGAGCTTCCGATCTGGGGCCGGGAAATTTTCGGAGACAATTCCCATCAATGGAAAATCAATCGATAAATAGTTGAATGAATTCAGATCAGTTTGATAAAAAGTATTATGAATGTCAATAGGGATGGGCTTTAGCCCGTCTTTAAAAAAGAATAAATCCCTGTGGCTTATTATAGAGTCAACATTAAAACAGGATCAGATTACCAAACAACATCAATTGCAAATGATTGCATGAAGAATTAATCTCCGACATTTACGGATTAGCCTCTGAACTTTGAACCAAAAACTTTTAAACTTCTAAAATGGTCAACATTACCCATAAATCATCAACATTAAGAAAGGCGATGGCTACTGCCACCGTAAAAACCTCATCCGAAGCCACCATCCAAGCCATCCGGCAGCGGAAGGTTCCGAAAGGGGATATATTTGAATTTTCCAGGGCCGCCGCATTATTTGCCGTAAAGAAAACAAGTGACGTCATCCCCGACTGCCATCCGCTGCCGGTAGAATATACGGCCATTACTTATCAGATTGAGGATTTGTCGGTTATCATTTCGGTAGAAGTCCATACGATTTATAAAACCGGGGTGGAGGTGGAAGCCATGCACGGCGCATCGGTAGCCGCACTCGTGATGTATGACATGCTGAAGCCGATCGATAAAAATGTGGAAATCCATAACATCAGGCTGCTGGAAAAAAAAGGGGGTAAATCCGGTAATAAAAAATACAGTACCGAAACTTTGAAAGCGGCTGTGGTGGTCTGTTCAGACAGTATTTACAATGGAGAGAATGAGGATACTTCGGGAAAAATAATTGTTCAGAAACTACAGGAACTTGAATTGGGTAATATTGATTATCTTGTGGTTCCGGATGAGGTAAAAGAAATTCAGCAGGCACTTTCCACTTATAAAAATGATGGGATCAATCTGGTGATTTTCACCGGTGGGACCGGCATTTCACCACGGGACATTACTCCTGATGCTTTATTGCCTATGATCGACAGGCCAATGCCCGGGATCATGGAAACGGCGAGGGCCTACGGGCAGGAACGTATCAAAACGTCCATGCTTTCCAGAGGAATTGCAGGTTTCAGCGGAGATACTTTCGTCCTTACATTCCCCGGCTCCGAGAAAGGCGCCACCGAATATATGCAATCTCTATTTCCGCAGGTGCTCCACGTTTTTGAAGTGAAAAAGGGAAAACGCCATGAGTGATAGTGTTATTGTTGATACTGCTGAACCATTTGATTTCACCCGGAAAAATCTGCATAATCTGCGCCAGATTGTTTTAAATTAAATTTAGATACATTCTTAATAACCGGAATGCATATTTTTAAATAAGCTAAAATCCCTCTGTCACAGCCGTAACCGTAAGGCATATGAAAAGATTTTAAGTGTAACGGAACACTGCGTTATAAGCTGTCCGTTTTTACATACCTCACTTTACCGTAATCCCCGATTACGGTTCTTTTTTTGCATACCCAATACAACATCAAAACTCAACATTATGCTTGATCAGAATAATCAGTCGGTTGCCTTAACGGTAAACGGACACCTGCACCGGCTTGAGCTCAGGCCCTGGGTTTCTCTTCTGGATACCCTCAGACACACCCTCAATCTTACCGGAACCAAAAAAGGATGCGACCACGGACAATGCGGGGCGTGTACGGTATTGGTAGATGGCAAAAGAGTATTAAGCTGTCTTACTTTGGCGGTGATGAAAGATGGTTCTGAAATAACGACCATTGAAGGCATTGGCAGTCCGGACAATTTACACCCGGTACAGAAAGCATTTATAGAGCATGATGCTTTCCAGTGCGGTTATTGCACACCCGGGCAGATTTGCAGTGCAGTAGGTATGCTCGAAGAAGGCAAGGCCAAAACCAGGGAAGATGTGCAGGACCTGATGAGCGGAAACCTTTGCCGCTGCGGAGCTAACAGAGGGATTATCAATGCGATCATGTCGGTAAAAAACGAAACAGAATGAACAACTTTTCCTACACTAAAATAAAAGAACTTTCCGATGCATCGGTATTGCTGAAAGACCATAAGGGCAACAAAGCCATTGCCGGCGGTACCAATATCGTCGATCTGATGAAATATTTCGTTGTAGAAGCAAATACCCTGGTAGATCTCAACGGAATTTCAGGAATGGATGCACTTACGGAAACGGAGACGGGCAGTGTACTTCTTGGTGCTTTAATGACCAATGCTGCAACGGCCTATCATCCTGTGATCGAAGAAAAATACCCTTTGCTTTCCAGAACAATTTTGGCGGGTGCTTCCGGACAAATCCGGAATATGGCGACCAACGGTGGGAATTTACTGCAGAAAACAAGGTGTTATTATTTTTACGATCCACATGTGCCCTGCAACAAAAGAGAACCGGGCTCCGGATGTCCTGCTGTTAAAGGATATAACCGTATTCATGCGATTCTGGGACATTCTCAGGATTGTATTGCCGTATTTCCTTCCGATATGTGCGTGGCGTTGGCGGCATTGAACGCAACCGTGCATGTGAAGAGCGCAGAAGGAAAGCGACAGATCGACTTTGAAGACTTTCACCGGCTGCCGGGAAACAGTCCGGAAATCGATAATAATCTGAAAGAAGGAGAAATTATCACCGCTATCGAACTCCCCAATGAGGACTTCTCACAAAATTATTCCTATCTGAAACTAAGGGACAGAAGCTCCTATGCTTTTGCACTGGTCTCCGTAGCAACTGCATTCAAGATTGAAAATAATAGGATTACTGAAGCAAGGATTGCGTTAGGTGGCGTGGCACATAAGCCGTGGCGTTCGTATGAAGCTGAAGAGTATCTTAAAGGAAAATCGCCGGACAGGGAACATTTTGCCCAGGCAGCGGAGATTATTCTTGCAGATGCCAAAGGATTTAAACATAACCGTTTCAAAATTAAGCTTGCCAGAAAAGCCATCATCCGGAACTGTATGATGGCCCTGGAACCTGATTCTCAGAGGCCGGGCGCAAAACCATCCCTGTAGTTATTCCAACACCAAACCAGAAATCATTTATGAAAAATTTACCATCGATAGGACAGCCGCATAACCGCCTGGAAGGCGCTCTTAAAGTTACCGGCAGCGCAAAATATGCCGGCGATTACAATACGGACGGTCTTTTATACGGCTATGTGGTCAACAGCACCATAACCAAAGGGAAAATTAAAAACATCGACACTTCGGAAGTTAAAAAACTGGACGGGGTCATTGAAATATTAACGCATGAGAACAGACCCTCTACTGCCTGGTTCGATTTCCAGTATGCGGATATGGATGCTCCTCCGGGAACGGTTTTCAAACCACTGAAAGACAATATTATCCGCTATAATGGGCAGCCGATTGCCCTGATAATTGCCGAAACATTTGAAATGGCCAGATATGCGGCAGCTAAAATCACTGTTGAATATGAAACCGAAGGATTTAGTACAGAAATGGCTGCCAATCTTGAAAAAGCCCGCGATCCTAAAAAAGGGCTCGCTTCTCTGCTTAAACCGCCTCCGCCAAAACCGAAAGGCGATTTTGATAAAGCCTACAAAGAATCTTTTGCAAAAACAGACAGCCGGTTCAGTCATGGTACAGAACATCATAACCCGATGGAACTTTTTGCATCTACGGTGATTTACGAAGGCGAAGGCAAATTAAAAATTTACGATAAAACCCAGGGGACCATTAATTCCCAGATGTACGTAGCGAATGTTTTCGGGCTTAAAATGAAAAATGTACAGGTGATTTCGCCCTTTGTCGGCGGAGGGTTCGGATCCGGACTCCGGCCGCAGCACCAGCTGTTTATGGCGGTGATGGCTTCTCTGTATTTAAAAAGGAATATTAGGGTAACGCTGGACCGTGCGCAGATGTACATGATCGGTCACCGTCCGCCCACGATGCAGCATACCAAATTCGGAGCGGATGAAAATGGAAAGGTAAATGCCATATTTCACGAAGCAACCGGTGAAACCTCACAGTTTGAAGATTATGTGGAAATTGTGGTCAACTGGGCCAATATGCTGTATCCCGCAAAAAATACACTATTAAAACACAAAGTAATTCCATTGGACGTATACAGTCCTCTGGACATGCGTGCGCCTGGAGGAAGTACCGGAATGCATGCCATTGAAGTTACCATGGATGAAATTGCTTATCAGCTGAATATTGATCCTGTAGAGCTGAGGCTCATCAATTATTCGATGGTCGACCAAAGCAGCGAAAAGGAATATTCCAGCAAGGAACTGAAAGAATGTTATCTGCAGGGTGCAAAGCAGTTCGGCTGGGATCAGCGCAATCCGGTTCCGCGAAGCATGAAGCGTGGCAATAAGCTCATAGGGTATGGAATGGCCACCGGTATCTGGGATGCCAACCGTATTCTTGGCAGAGCTGAAGCCATCCTTACTGCAGATGGAAAGGTAGAGGTTAAAAGTGCCGTTACCGATATCGGAACGGGAACATTAACCGTAATGACGCAGATCGCGGCCGATCAGCTGGGATTGCCGGTGGAAGAAGTTACCTTTTCTTATGCTGACAGCAAAATGCCATTTGCTCCGATCCAGGGAGGATCTTTTACCACAGCGACGGTGGGTCCGGCTGTGAAGGCCGCCTGCGAAGCTTTAAATAAAAGACTGCTGAAAATAGCAAAATCGATGGAAAAATCGGTGTTTGCCGACACAAAACTGGAAGAGGTGGCATTCATGAACCGTTATATTATGCTTAAAAGTGATCCTGAAAAGAAAATCAGTTATGATGAAATTATGAAGCACAACGACGGAAAGGAAATCCGCACGAAAAATTCGGCCATGCCTAATCCCCTGACGTCCGGAAAAAAGGCGAGGGCCGTTCACAGTGCGGTCTTTGTAGAAGTGGAAGTGGATGAAGAACTGGGCGTGATCGAAGTGAAAAGAGCCTTAACGGCAGTAGCTGCCGGAAGGATTATCAACCCTAAAACGGCCGAAAGCCAGCTGCTGGGAGGGATGATCTGGGGAATCAGCAAAGCGCTCCACGAAGAGACGATTACCGATCATACACTTGGTAAATACATGAATGATGACCTGGCGGAATACCATATTCCTGTTCATGCGGATATTCATGATTTGCAGGTGTTATTTATCAAAGAAGAGGATAATTTCGTAAATGATCTAGGTATAAAAGGGGTCGGAGAAATAGGTGGGGTCGGCATGCCGCCGGCAATTACCAATGCAGTTTATCATGCCACCGGCAAAAGAATTTACGACCTGCCGATCCATTTTGATTACCTGCTGGAGTAATAATTTCGATAATCAACAGAAACGGGCTTCGGCCCTTTTTTATGTACGATATTTAAATTGAAAGAAACTTGTAGATTTTGTGCATTATACTGCTTTAATTTAACACATAGGTCACAGAAAAAGACTTTGATGCATTGCGTATGTCTTAGAAAAAAGATTAAAAATCAAAGATTTTTTTTAAGCTTTTGCGAACTTATCCGGAGTGTAATATTCAGCTTTACTAAACAGAATGTATGTCTTTTTAAATCTTTTGTGGTAAAATTTTTCCGATCATTTTACCTGAACTGCGCTACCAATTCCGAAATTCTCCTGACCACAACGTCAATTTCCTCTTTTGTATTATCTTTTCCCAGGCTGAACCTGATGGAGCACAAAGCATCCTCGTCATTTAATCCTAAACCTTTAAGCACATGCGACGGTTCGGTAGTTGCCGAAGAACAGGCCGATCCGCTGGATACTGAAATATGCTGTAAAGCCATAATCAGCTGTTCTGAGAATACATTTTTAAATACCACGTTCGTGGTATTGAAAATCCGGTGCCTGAGGGAGCCATTTACTGAGGTCCCGTCAATAGCCAGCAGTCTGTTTTCCAGTCTGTCACGGAGGTTTTTTACATAAGCGGCATGGTGATCCATGCTTTCTTTGGCTATTTCACATGCTTTCGCCATCCCGATAATTCCCGGCACATTCAAAGTGCCGCTTCGCCTGTTTTTCTGCTGTCCGCCGCCGGTGATCTGGGAACTCAAATACTTTTTTACGTCTTTCGAAACATACAGGGCACCGATGCCTTTCGGTCCGTAAAACTTATGAGCGGAAAAAGCCATCAGATCGATTCCCAACTCCTGGACATTTACCGGGATTTTTCCTACAGCCTGAGTGGCATCACACAATAAAAAAGCACCTTTAGCGTGTACGAGTTCGCTGATTTCTTTAATATACTGAATGGTTCCCGTTTCATTATTCACCAACATGACGCTGACAAGAAGGGTTTTACCTGTAATGGCCTGTTCAAGAAGGTCAAGATCAGCCAGCCCATCGTTTTGAACCGGAAGAATGGAGCAGTTTAAATGACTTTTTTCCGCATGATCTTTCACCGTATCCAGAACCGCTTTGTGTTCCGTACACAAAGTCACCAGATGATTTCTTTCGCCATGAGAAATCCCCCGAATGGCAAGATTGATGGATTCCGTTGCTCCGGAAGTAAATATAATCTCATTCGTACGGCATCCGATAAGATCGGCTACTTGTCTGAAGGCCTCTTCGATATATTCATCAACGGTAAGTCCCGCGAGATGGCTGCTACCGGGATTTTCGTAATGTTCCGTGAAGAAAGGAATCATAGCTTCCAATACGTTTCCGTCAAGTTTCGTGGTCGCGTTATGATCGAGATAAATATTGTGGGAAATCATATCAATATAAGGATTCGTTTCTGTTCATGAATTATAAATATACGGAATTCTTTTGGAAGAAGGATAAAAGCAATCGGGCTGGGCGAAGACACGATTTGTTTATTGAAAATAATCAGCATGGATCATCAAAAATATCCAGGAGCAAGGTAGCACCAATCCGTCTCCTTTTTTAAATCAGGAGGTTGATAAGAAACCAAAAAGTATACATTTTCTAATCAGTTTTTTGCTTCATTTCATGTAAAATATACCGATTATGGTTAGCTGATTATTCTTAATATCGTTAATTTTATTGCTTTAGATTGATAATATCAGGTAATTTTTTTAATTTTACCTAAAAAATACAGCAATAATCACTATATGATTATATCAGAAGAGATTTTATTTGAATACGGAGCCGTACTGCAGGATTTTATGCAGGATGAATATATCTTCAGGGAAGGAGGGCAGTCTCAATTTTATTTTCAGATAAGGACGGGCGTGGTAAAGCTCAATAATTTTTTTGAGGACGGTAAAGAATTCGTACACGGTTTTCCGTACGATGGGCATTGCTTTGGTGAAATCTATCTGCTGACGGAAAAGCAGTATGCCATGAACGCCATTGCCGTAACAGGCTGTACCATAATCAAACTGAATAAAACAGCATACCTGAAAATGGTTCATGAAAATCCACAGCTTTTTTTCAAAATCAACCGTTATACTGCGGAAAGGCTGCATTTCCGGTATCTGGTTTCCTCTTTCTTGGCCATTCTCGATCCCCAGATCAAGATCCAGAAGCTTCTTGACCATCTCAAAAGTTATTTCGGATATCAGGAAAAGTACAGCTTTCTCGTTCCCTTCACAAGATACCAGCTGGCATCCCTTACCGGAATGCGCGTAGAAACCCTCATCCGAACCGTAAAAAAAATGGAAAAACTGAACATTGTTAGGATTGATAACACGAAAATTTATTATTAAGGTTCTATAACGAAAAGATAGTCATCAAAATTCAGACATCGTAGTTTTTGTAAGTTCCATCTATTGAAAATCAATATTTTATATACAATAATTAAATTGATGAGTATCGTAAAATATATTGGTTTTTTACAATATTCTGTAGCTTAAACGAATAATTTTTGATGAAAATTTAAAATTTTTGAAAATTAATTATACATTTGTACCATAAATATAAAAAATGAACCACACGATTATCATTATTGTCATTTTTATCATTATCGGACTGCCGGTGATGAGTAATGGCTCGTGATAATTGTTGAAAAAATAACACAAACCATTCTCATCACGGGAATGGTTTTTTTTATTTCCTGAATGTAAAGAATAAATAAAATAAAAAAACCAGTACAACATGTATTACAATGATGACAGTGTTCTCTTTTTCGATGGAGAGTATGTAAAAGCAAAAGATGCAAAAACCGACTTATACGGGCAATCCTTACATTATGGCTATGCCGTGTTTGAGGGGATCAAATCTTATAAAACCGCAAACGGTACCCGGATTTTCAAAGCAGAAGAACATTACGACAGGCTCAGGAAATCAGCCGAAGCGATGATGATGCCTTTCAATTATTCCACGGAAGAAATGGTAGAAGCGACGTACAGACTGCTGGAAATGAACAAACTGGAAAATGCTTACATCCGTCCGATCGTGATCTGCTCGCCGAATATGGCATTATCCAAAGGGCAGAAAAGCTATCTTGTAATCGAAGTCTGGAATTGGGACAACGGCTATCTCGCCAACAAAATGAGGATCATGACCTCTTCTTTCCAACGTCCGAATCCAAAGGCTTTCAAAGTGGAAGCAAAGGTGAGCGGCCATTATGTAAACTCCATTCTGGCCTGCCAGGAAGCCAAGGACAAAGGCTTTGATGAAGCGCTGGTGCTGGACGAAAACGGGAATGTGGCGGAAAGCTCCGGAGCCAATGTATTTTACGAAAAAGACGGAAAACTGTTCACGCCGGCCAAAGGCAATATCCTTCCGGGAATCACACGGGCTACGGTCTTTCAGATATGTGATAACCTGGGAATACCGGCAGAGGAAAAATTCTTCAAACCGGAAGAAATGCAGGGTGCGGATGCCGGATTCTTCTGTGGGACCGCAGCTGAAATTGTCGCTTTGGATTCTTTAGACAATATCCCTTTTAAACTGGATTGGGAAAACAGCCTTTCCGCCAAAGTACAGCAGGCCTATCGCCATCTCGTGCTGGAAGAGGATTATGCTTACCTGAAAAACCAAGCCCTATATGTGTAATACGTTAAATAAATATTCAAAAACCCTGACAAAAGATCCTACCCAGCCGGCAACCCAGGCTATGTTCTACGGGATCGGATTTCAGGAGGAAGACTTCAATAAAGCACAAGTGGGCATCGCCAGCATGGGCTATGACGGGAATACCTGCAATATGCACCTCAACAGCCTGGCGGAAACCGTTAAACAGGGGGTAAAAGATCAAGATCTTGTAGGATTAATGTTCCATACCATCGGGATCAGTGACGGCATGACCAACGGTACCGACGGAATGCGCTATTCGCTGGTTAGCCGCGACATCATCGCCGACTCCATTGAAACCGTCTGCGCGGGACAGTATTATGACGGACTCATTACCGTCCCGGGCTGCGACAAAAATATGCCGGGTTCCCTGATCGCCATGGCAAGGCTGGACCGGCCTTCCATCATGGTCTACGGCGGAAGCATTGCCCCGGGACATTACAAAGGCGAAGACCTCAATATTGTTTCTGCTTTTGAAGCGTTGGGAAACAAAATTGCCGGCAAAATCTCCGAAGAGGACTTTCAGGGGGTGATAAAAAATTCATGTCCGAGCGCAGGAGCCTGTGGCGGAATGTACACCGCAAATACCATGGCTTCTGCCATCGAAGCATTGGGAATGAGCCTGCCGTATTCGTCCTCTTATCCCGCACTCAGCCGAGAAAAGAAAGAGGAATGTCGATTTGCCGGGCATTATATGAAAATCCTGCTGGAAAAAGACATCAAGCCTTCAGACATCATGACGCCGAAAGCCTTTGAAAATGCTCTCAGGCTGATCATGATCCTGGGTGGGAGTACCAATGCCGTTCTCCATTTTATTGCCATTGCAAAAGCGATCGGTTATGATCTGACCCTAGACGATTTTCAAAGGATCAGCGACGAAACCCCATTGCTGGCCGATCTGAAGCCCAGCGGAAAATACCTGATGGAAGACCTGCACAAAGTAGGCGGTGTTCCTGCGGTGATGAAATACCTGCTGGATCTGGGACTGCTTCATGGCGATTGCTTAACGGTTACGGGTAAAACGGTAGCTGAAAATTTAGAACACGTAACCTCAATCATCGACAGAGAGCAGAACATCATTCGCGATATTAAAGATCCGATCAAGGAAACCGGTCATATCCGGATCATGTACGGGAATCTTGCGGAAAAAGGTTCTGTAGCTAAAATTACTGGAAAAGAAGGCAACTATTTTAAGGGAACGGCCATTGTTTTTGACGGCGAGAAAGAATTTATCAAAGGCATCGAAGACCGTAAAATTAACGAAGGAAATGTAGTCGTGATTAAAAACGAAGGCCCGAAAGGCGCACCGGGAATGCCCGAAATGCTAAAACCGACCTCCGCACTAATGGGGTCAGATTTAGGTAAAAATGTAGCGCTGATTACCGACGGACGTTTTTCAGGCGGAACCCACGGCTTTGTTGTAGGCCATATCACGCCTGAAGCATTTTCCGGAGGGCTGATCGGACTTATTGAAGACGGTGATCTCATCGAGCTGGATGCCGAAAAAAATACCATCAATGCCTTATTATCCGATGAAGAAATTGCCCGGCGCAAAGCCGCTTTCTTACAGCCGGAATACAAAGTGAAAAAGGGAATCCTCTACAAATATGCCAAATCGGTTGCAGATGCTTCCCAAGGCTGTGTCACGGATCTGTAAATCTCGGATCTGTTATGTATTTGTGTTAAATAATATTCAGAATACAATGAAATATTGTTTTACCCTGTTAAATGAATGCTTTTGCCTGCCTAAAAATATGCACTCAGATCATCTAATCCTTTGTCTGTCGTTGCGATTAAATTAATAAAGCAAAAATTCAAAACTTATTTTATACAGGTTTATGATATAAAAAACAACAAAAATGAATACGATCCTATCAAAAAAAGAAAACAATAAAGTAACGCAACAGGAAACGGTAGAAATATCCGGTTCCAAAGCCCTTTTGGAAGCTTTGCTGGCGGAAGGCGTAAACACGGTTTTCGGATATCCCGGCGGGGCGATCATGCCGATTTATGATGCTTTGTATGATTATTCCGAACAGTTGAAGCACATCCTGGTCCGTCACGAGCAGGGTGCGATACATGCTGCCCAGGGATTTGCCCGCACTTCCGGAAAAACGGGTGTCGTGTTTGCAACCAGCGGTCCAGGTGCTACCAATCTTGTGACCGGACTGGCAGATGCAATGATCGACAGCAACCCGATAGTTTGTATCACGGGGCAGGTGTTTGCCTCGCTCCTGGGAACGGATGCCTTTCAGGAAACGGATGTCATTAACATCACCACACCGGTTACCAAATGGAATTACCAGGTGACCGATGCTACGGAAATCCCGGAAGCCATTGCCAAAGCTTTCCATATTGCGGCTGCCGGGCGGCCCGGCCCGGTTCTTATAGATATTACCAAAAACGCACAACTGCAGCTGTTTGAATACGCAGGATACAAGAAATGCAGCCATATCCGGAGCTACCGTCCCGAACCGGAAATCAGAAATGAATATGTAGAACGGGCAGCGGAACTGATCAACCAGGCCCAAAAACCTTTTGTGGTATTCGGTCAGGGGGTCATTTTAGGAAATGCAGAAGAGGAATTCAAGGCATTTATTGAAAAAGTTAATCTGCCGGCAGCGGCAACGGTCATGGGACTGAGTGCTTTGCCAACCGATCACCCACTGCATGTCGGGATGCTGGGAATGCACGGGAATTATGCCCCGAATGTCATGACCAATGAATGCGATGTGCTTATCGCGGTGGGGATGCGTTTCGATGATCGCGTAACGGGAAGGCTTGATAAATACGCCAAACAGGCGAAAGTAATCCATCTGGATATTGATCCTGCTGAAATCGATAAAAATGTGAAGACCACAGTTCCGGTCTGGGGCAATTGCAAAAAAACACTTCCGTTACTTACAGCGCTTCTTCAGGAAAATGATCACTCGGACTGGCTGCAGCAATTCCGCGAACTGGAAAAAGAAGAAATCAGGGAAGTTATTCAGAATGAACTGAACCCTGTTACCGATACGATGACCATGGGTGAAGTGATTAAAGTATTGAATGAGCTGACCAATGGTGATGCCATTATTGCCACCGACGTCGGTCAGCACCAGATGGTGTCGTGCCGTTATGCAGATTTCAACCATTCACGGTCCAGTGTGACGTCCGGCGGTCTTGGAACCATGGGATTCGGACTGCCTGCTGCCATCGGGGCATGGTATGGTGCACCGGAAAAAATCGTGGTGGCCATTATCGGTGACGGCGGCTTCCAGATGACGATTCAGGAACTGGGAACCATCATGCAGTTCGGTGCCAAAGTAAAGATCCTGATCCTCAACAATGAGTTCCTAGGAATGGTACGGCAATGGCAGCAGCTGTTCCACGACCGGCGGTATTCCTTTGTCAATATTACCAGCCCCGATTTCGTAGCCGTAGCAAAAGGATATTATATCGAAGGACAAAAAATATCGGAGCGTAAAGATCTGAAAACGGCTATGGAAACCATGCTCAGTCATGATGGAGCCTACCTGCTGGAAGTGATGGTCGGAAAAGAGAATAATGTATTCCCGATGGTCACGCAAGGTTCATCCGTCTCAGAAATCCGCTTAAAGTAAGGCTCCCGGGAAAGTAATTAATCATTAAGGCATTGAGAAACATTCAGGTAATCCATTTAAAACAAAAATTTTTATATCTGAATCTCAACCTAAGCTTTAATCTCATCTTAAATCAATCATTCATGGAAAAGAAAGAATTTACCATCACCTTATATACCGAAAACTCCGTCGGACTGATCGGCCGGATCGCCGGAATTTTTTCGCGCAGGAAAATCAACATTGAAAGTCTGAATACTTCACCTTCCGAAGTGGAAGGCATCCATCGGTTTACTTTGGTCATTACCGAAAATGAAGACATCGTCAGAAAACTTTGCCGTCAGCTGGAAAAGCAGATCGATGTCCTGAAATCCTATTACAATACCGATGACGAGATCGTATGGCAGGAACAGGCCCTGTACAAAGTTCCGGCAGATGTTGTCACGGAAAAAGTCTATGTAGAAAGGCTGCTCCGGCAGTACGGGGCTTCTACGGTGGTTATCCGCCAGGATTATATTGTTTTTGAAACCGCGGGACACCGGGAAGAAATCGACCGGCTGACCGAAGAACTCAATAAATACGGGCTTATCGAATTCGTACGCGGAGCCCGGATTGCCATCATTAAAAACAGTGCAGGGATCCATGAAAAGGTGCTTCAGTTTGAAAACCGGGAACCTTCTCCGCATATCGTAGAAAACCAATATCTCGATCAGCGGGACAATGTTTTTACCATGTAAAAAAGATCACAAACTTTGTCAAAGTTAAAATCTTTGACAAAGTTATTTCATCAATCATCATTTATCAATCATCATCAGATATGTCAAATTACTTCAATACCTTATCACTCAGAGAACAGCTTCACCAGTTAGGTCAGGCGGAATTTATGGACAATTCGGAATTTTCCGAGGGCGTTTCAGCGTTACAAGGAAAAAAAATCGTCATTGTAGGCTGTGGCGCACAGGGACTCAATCAGGGGCTGAACCTCAGGGACAGCGGGCTGGATGTTTCTTACGCATTACGGCAGGAAGCCATTGATCAGAAAAGGGATTCCTGGAAAAACGCTACCGAAAACGGTTTTCCGGTGGGAGCGTATGAAGAACTGATTCCCACGGCAGACCTGGTGATCAATCTTACACCGGATAAACAGCATACTGCCGTAATCAACGCCGTTCAGCCTTTAATGAAAGAAGGTGCCACGTTGTCATACTCCCACGGTTTCAATATCGTGGAAGAAGGCATGCAGATCCGCAAAGACCTGACGGTCATTATGGTGGCCCCAAAATGCCCCGGTTCCGAAGTCCGCGCCGAATACCTGCGGGGTTTCGGGGTTCCGACGCTCATTGCCGTACATCCGGAAAATGATCCGCAGGGAAAAGGCTGGGAACAGGCCAAAGCCTACTGTGCGGGAACCGGCGGCCATAAAGCGGGAGTTTTGAAATCTTCTTTCGTGGCAGAAGTAAAATCTGACCTGATGGGAGAGCAGACAATCCTGTGCGGACTCCTGCAAACCGGCTCCATCCTTTCTTTCGACAAAATGGTGGAAAAGGGAATCGATGCAGGGTACGCTTCCAGACTCGTGCAGTACGGCGTTGAGGTAATTACCGAAGCCCTGAAGCACGGTGGTGTCAGCGGAATGCTCGACAGGCTGTCCAATCCTGCCAAGCTGAAAGCCTTTGAACTTTCGGAAGAGCTGAAAGACATTATGCGTCCGCTGTTCAGGAAACATCAGGATGATATTATGTCAGGGGAGTTCTCCGGAACGATGATGGAAGACTGGGCGAATGATGATGCCAATCTGTTGAAATGGCGCGCGGAAACCGGGGAAACTGCTTTTGAAAGAACACCGGCTGGCGATATAAAAATCTCTGAACAGGAATATTTCGACCATTACCTGCTGATGCCAGCCTTTATCCGAGCCGGAGTGGAACTGGCTTTTGAAACCATGGTGGAAGCGGGGATCAAACCGGAATCCGCTTATTACGAATCTCTGCATGAAGCGCCGCTGATCGCAAATACCATTGCCCGGAAAAAGCTGTTCGAAATGAACCGGGTAATTTCCGATACGGCGGAATATGGCTGCTATCTTTTCGACCAGGCCTGCAAACCGTTGCTCGCAGATTTTATGAAGAAAGTCGATACGGATGTGGCGGGGAAAAATTTCAATGAAGGAAAGGATGGCACGGTAGACAACGCACAGTTGGTACACGTAAACGAAGTGTTGAGAAACCATCCGGTAGAAGTCGTAGGCAGAAAACTGCGCCAGGCTATGACGGCCATGAAATCCATCAAAACCGTTTAAAATAACAGAAAATGAGTGAGACGGCTACATTTCCCACGCTGGAAGCAGTAAAGAAAGCCCGGAAAAGCATAGAAAGCGTTGTCAATTATACGCCGCTGCAATACAGCCAGCGGCTGTCGGAGAAATTCGGGGCCCGTATTTTCCTGAAAAGGGAAGACCTGCAGCCGGTACGTTCTTACAAGCTGCGGGGCGCCTACAATAAGATCAACAGCCTTTTTCTGGAAGGAAAAACTTCAGATGGTATCGTCTGTGCCAGCGCTGGGAACCATGCCCAGGGGGTTGCTTTTTCCTGTCGCCAGCTCGGTATCAGGGGAACCATCTTTATGCCGGTTACCACGCCAAGGCAAAAGCTGGAGCAGGTAGAAATGTTCGGAGGAAACGCCGTGGAGGTAAGGCTGACCGGAGACACTTTCGACGCTTCAAAAGCAGCAGCCCTTGAATTTGCAGCCCTTTCCGGTGCGGCTTTTATTCATCCCTTCGATGATGTCCGTATTATTGAAGGGCAGGCGACCCTGGCGTTGGAAATCCTCGAACAGCAGCAGGAGAAGATCGATTTTGTATTCATTCCGATCGGTGGCGGTGGATTGGCTTCCGGGATTGCTACGGTATTTAAGGCGCTTTCTCCGGAAACTCTGCTTGTCGGTACCGAGCCTAAAGGAGCTGCTTCCATGAAAGCTTCCCTGTTCAATAATGCCAATACGGAACTTCCGGAAATTGATGGCTTCGTGGATGGAGCTGCAGTAAAAAGGGTAGGAGACCTGAATTTCGAGATCTGCAAGGATGCGCTTTACGACTGTATCGCGGTGGATGAAGGCCGGGTTTGTGATACGATCCTCCAGCTGTATAACAAAGATGCCATTGTGCTGGAACCTGCCGGTGCCCTGTCGATTTCCGCCTTGGATCAGTACAGGGATCAGATCAAAGGTAAAAACGTGGTCTGCATCGTAAGCGGCAGCAACAATGATATTACCCGGATGGAAGAGATCAAGGAACGGGCGTTGCTGTACAAAGGGCTGAAGCATTATTTTATGGTTAAATTTCCGCAACGTCCCGGTGCCCTCAAGGATTTTGTGCTGAACGTCCTCGGTTCCGATGACGACATTACCCATTTTGAATATACCAAAAAAAATTCGCGGGAAACCGCCCTGGCCGTTGTCGGTATCGAACTTTCCGATCCTTCCGGCTTCAGCGGCCTCAGAACCCGGATGCAAGAGCTGGGCTATTTCGAATCCTACCTCAACGACAACCCTGATGTGCTGAATATGCTGGTTTGAAACGGAAGTTACGGGCTGGATGGAGAAAGCGGGAGACCGTAAGTTTTTTTAAGCTTAACTGCTTTGACAAACTCAGCTTGCAAATTAAGGAATGGTTAAACTAAAATCGATGCGTTTTAATTTCTATAAAAATTAAAACAACATATTGCATTTCAACTTTGTCAAAGTTTTTCAAAATCTATTTCAAATTAACAATTTATTAAAATTAAAACCATTAGTATGAGCAATGTCATCCTGAGCCTGTCAAAGGATTGCGCAACACGATACATTGCTTATTTTTTATAAGATATGATGCAATGTCCACTTTATTTAATTAATCACAATGACTTATGGTAAAGATCGATTTCACAAGTCCTGAATCGCTTTTCACCTACATCTTTCGTCCATATATTAAAATTCTTTTAAAAGAATAAATCGCCGGGAGCTTCGGAAACGCTTTTGCAATCCTCCTGTTGAATTCGGTGGTGAAAATGGTTTTCTGATCTTCGGTAAGCCTTTCCAGGTAAGGAATTAATGCCGATCCTGAAATAAAATTAAACAGGGTTTTGTGCTCCTCTGCGATGAGGGGATATACTTTCTGAAATAAATTGAGTTCTCCGATGCCGTTATCAAAAAGGATCCGGGCGTATTCATCCAGGGTTAAAACCGGAGAATGGAGGTTCCAGCCATTCAATTGGCTGCTGAAAGGCTCTTCCGATGCGAGACCGGATAAAATCTGATTCAGGACATTCCCTGGCTGATAGGGCATTTGCACCGCCAGCTGACCTCCCGGATTTAATTTTGAAATCAGTTTCGGGAATAATTCTTCATGACGGTCAGACCACTGCAATGCGGCATTGCTGAAGATGAGGTCCCAGCGTTCGTCACTTTCCAGAATTTCTTCCGTAGTCATTTGTTTAAAGTGAAGCCTTTCATGCTGAAAATTCCCTGCTTTTTCGAGCATCTCCGGCGAAGAATCGATTCCGGTGAAATTTGATTCCGGAAATTTTTCGGCAAGAATGGCCGTTTGTTCACCCGTCCCGCATCCCAGGTCGATCGCTTTCATCGATTGGTCATCCGCAATGAGATCTGCAAGATCAAAGAACGGCTGAAAACGGATATTTTTAAACTGGTTGTAAATCTCGGGATTCCACGGCATGGCTGAATTATTTTGGCTGAATTAAGGTACGGATTTAAATGGAATAAAAAGTCCGGAATGTTTCCTGATTAATAATTTAATTAGTTTAACGTGAATTTGATAATATGTAATTTGTTTCTAGTAATTAAAAAAATTAAAGAATAACAGGAATTTTAAATGAGATTGACTTAAAGAGAAACTTCCATCATCCAGCTTCCCTTCTTCCAGCCTTTTAAACCTTGTTTTTACGCCGGGTTCACGTTAATTTATAATGTTTAAGTATATTAAAAATGCCTTTACAAAATCTGCGAACTTTCCTTAATGCTGTTCATCACAAAAATACTTTTCGTCTGGCCGATGCCTTCGATTTCGGATAAAGTATTGACGAAAAATTCGTGGAATTTATCCATATTCGGGGCCAGTATTTTCAGCATGAAATCGAAATCTCCGCTGATGTTGTAAAATTCCACCACTTCTTTCAGTTTACTTACTTCTGCGATGAAATGTCCTGCGGTTTTTTTGTTATGAACATTCAGGGCGATCATGCAGATCACCATCATCCCTTTGTTTACCTTTTTCCGGTCGACCAAGGCTGTATATTCCCTTATGATGCCCAGCTTTTCCATTCTCTTGATCCGTTCATGGGTTGGAGTAGGGCTGAGGTTAATCCTTGCGGCAATATCACGGACGCTCAGCTTTGCATCTTTCTGTAAAATCCGGAGTATGGAAAGGTCTTTTTCATCGACGGTATATTGTTCTGCGGCCATTTGTTCTTTTTATCGGGGTTAAAAGCTTAATAAAAGTACAATCGTTCTTTTTAAGTAATTTATAGATTAAATATGTTCCAAATTTAATCTATAATTTTTACATACGTCCTGTTATTTTTAATTTTGCAGCATAATTAAATAGTATGGATAGGAAGAATTTATTATTGATGATCGCATCGGCAGGCACATTTGTGGAAGCATTGGATATTGCCATTATTAACTTAACGATTCCTTCCATCCAGGAGCAGTTTGGGATCACCACCGAAACCGTTCAGTGGCTGCAAACCCTTTACGTATTGTTTTTCGGAGGATTCCTGATTATCGGTGGAAAATTATCCGACCAGGTCGGAAGCAGGAAAATTTTTCTCTGGGGTTCCCTGATCTTTATGCTGACATCTTTAGGAGCCGGACTGTCCACAAGTTTCGGGACACTGGCGGTTTTCAGGGCATTGCAGGGATTGGGAGCGGCTTTCATCATGCCTTCGGCTATGTCGATCGTCACCCATACGTTTAGGGAAGAGCGGGAGCGGAGCCGTGCCGTAGGGATTTTCAGTTCCTTTGCTGCGATAGGTTCCGGAAGCGGACTGTCATTGGGAGGAATCATCAGCACGTATCTGAGCTGGCATTGGGTATTCTTGATCAATGTTCCTGTTTTACTGATCACTTTGATTTTTGCCTACCGGTATCTTCCCAAAGATAAAAAGGAGGTAACCCAAAAAACGGACCTGCTTTCAGGCGTATTGTTGGTGCTGGGACTGTTGGGACTTACTTATGGGACCCATGAGCTGATTCATATCAAAGAATATCCCTTTAGGGTGGCGGGTGCTTTATTCCTGGCTGCCGTGTTGCTGGTGCTGGTCATGTACCGTCTGAAATCGACAGCGCAACCCCTGATCGACGTTAAAATATTCAGGCACCGTTCACTCATGGTTTCCAATTTTGCATTCGTCGCATTGGGTGCCTTTTTTATCGGATTCTTATTCCTGATTTCTCTGATGCTGCAGAAAGACATGAGCCACAGTGCGGCTTCGGCGGGGCTGATGCTTGTTCCTTTCAGCATTATGTCGGCCTTGGTTGCGAAATTTGTATTGCCTTTGGTCGCTAAGAGACTGAGTTCGGCACAGATGGGAATTTTCGGGTGGGTATTTATGCTGACAGGGGCCATTGTATTGCTCATCTCCATACATTCCGGTCATCCGTTGCCCCTGGTTTTATCGGGCGCAGCCTGCATATCGGGAATTGGGATGACTTTCTGTTTTACGGCATTATCCGTGCTGGGAATTCATGAGGTGGCTGCTGCAGATTATGGAGTAGCTTCCAGTCTGGGTTCCACCAGTTATTTTCTGGGGGCGGGCCTCGGATTGTCTTTCATGACGCTGATGAGCCAGGTTTTCCCTTCGGTGTTGGCTGTAGGCGATTTAAGCATCACGATATTAATTGGCTATGCGGTTTTTGCGTTGAGCATGCTGTTTTACTTCATGATCAGAAGCCTTAGAAATGAACCGCGGGAAGTTGCTGTTTCTTAGAGGATGTTTAAATTTTTAAGTCAGAAATTTCCTTTATACCTCTTAATTTTCTGACTTAAAATAAACTTTGTTAATTCTTCGCTCAGTATGATGATCCCAATGATTTTAGTGAATAGTATTGAATGTACAATATGTTGATTTTTAACTAAATAAATTAATTTATTAACTTTAAAAATAAATTCCAAATTTTAAAAAGGATCTCAGGCGAATTTTCCTTTAACTGAATTATATTGATAAAGGACCGGTGCAATGTACCGGTTCTTTTGTTATTTTAGCGGGATGAAAATACAGATCATCAGCGATCTTCACCAGGAATTCGGAATTACCGAACTGTCGTTTGACCGTGCGGATGTTGTTGTTTTGGCCGGCGATATAAATCTGGGAACAAAAGGAATCGAATGGATCAAAGTAAAGATCAGGGATAAACCGGTGATCTATGTTCTCGGAAACCATGAATACTACAAAGGTTCCTATCCGAAAACACTGCACAAGATAAAAGAAGCTGCCCGTAATTCCAATATTTTTGTACTGGAAAATGATTCCGTGGATATCGAGGGGATCCGTTTTCACGGGGCAACGCTCTGGACTGATTTTTCCATTTTCGGGGATCCGCGGTATTACGGATTTGTCTGCCAGAACGGGATGAACGATTATAAGCAGATCCGGCGCGATCCGTCCTATTCAAAAATGCGATCCATCGATATTTTTAAGATTCATCAGTTTTCAAAATTATGGCTGAAAGAAAGCCTGGAGAATTCAAAAGACATGAAAAATATCGTGGTGACCCATCATGCACCCAGCATTCAGTCGGTTCCGGAACATTTTAAAGAAGATCCGCTTAGTTCAGCTTATGCTTCGGATCTTGAGGGTTTTATTCTGGAGTACCAGCCGCTGTACTGGATCCACGGCCATATCCATACGCCGAAACGGTATACAATAGGAGAGACGGAAGTTATCTGCAATCCGTATGGCTATATCAGTGAAAAGTATAATAGCTATGAAAAGGAGTTGATGGTGGAGATTTAAAACCAATTAATGTGGAGTCTAAGTAAAAACAAGGTTTAAAAGGCTGGAAGAAGGAAGCTGGATGCTGGAAGTTTCTTCTGTCGATATATTGCTGGCGTCCTATATATTAAATGATATTGTTTGTGTGCTGTTAAGAGAGAACTATATCTAAAATCAGGACCATATTTCTGCTTTTTTATTTTTAAGTCACTGAAAACAAGTTACATAGTGTAGAATTTATATTGATTTAATTTGATGATATCTTGAAACCGGAAAAGATAACAGAGAAAGCGTTCGATTATTTAGATCAGGCTTATGAAATTATTTTCGCTTACAGCCATGATTATGAAAAGGCAAACCCAGAATTAACCGATCTCCTGAATCGTGCTGAAAATGAGAAATTTGTAAAAAATTCTGCTTATTATCAGTTAATGGGAACTTTGGCCTATTTCATCTGTAAATCGAAGGTGAAAAATACCCCTTATCAGAATCTGCTTCCCGGGAATCCTGTGGTGGAGAATCCTTTTAAATGGTCGCTGGACATTGATACATATAATCCCCCTTTACAGTATCTGTATGGTCTGTATCTTTACGATACGGGAAAATTTTTAAAAGCAGAATCTGTGTTTTCGGAAATTGACATCCGGTATTTTCAGGATCTGGAATTGAATGACAGGGCAATCAAAATCAAAGAGCTGATCCTTTGCTGTAAAATATTTTTGGATGAGATCTCCGAAGATGAGATTGTAAAATTTATTGGAGAGACAGCGGATCAGGAAGGAGATCACCTGTGGGATCTGGTTGAAACATTGAAATTGAATGCTAAGTATTATACCCAAAGGATTCGTTCTGCATTAAAGGAATAAAAATACCCGGGCTAAAGCCCGGGCATTCACGTTTTAGAAATATATATAAGTAAAATTACTTCAGGGTAAACTTCACCTTGGTTTTGATGGCATCGGAAGAATTTCCGATCTGTGCTTCGAAATCTCCCGGCTCTGCTACCCAGTCGTGCTTCTGCGCGTCGAAGAAACTTAAAGCCGTTTTATCAATGGTAAAGGTAACTTCCTTCTGTTCGCCGGGGTTCAGGTACACCTTTTCAAAGCCTTTCAGTTCTTTGACCGGCCTTTCCACGGAAGATTTCAGATCCGAAATGTATAATTGGGCTACTTCTGCACCGGCTCTTTTTCCGGTGTTTTTCACGGAAACCGTAAAGGTGATCGTATCGTCCTGAGACATCGTTGTCTTATCGGCTTTAGCCTTTCCGAACTCAAAAGTCGTATAGCTTAATCCATGTCCGAAACTGAATAAGGGTTTTATTTTTTTGGTGTCGTGCCATCGGTAACCCACAAAGATTCCCTCGTTATAAGCAATATTGATCGGGTTTTTCTGGTCTTTGCCCTTATCTGCTGCCAGCTCTTCTTTGTTACCGGGATATTCTCCCAACTTATGCGCAGAATTATCTTCTAACCGCACCGGGAAGGTGAACGGAAGTTTACCCGATGGATTTGCATCTCCTGCTAAAACAGAAGCGATAGAATTTCCTGCTTCGGAGCCCAGATACCAGGCCTGGACCACCGTAGGAACCTCCTTGATCCATGGCATGGCTACTGCATTTCCGGAAATCAATACCACAGCCAGGTTTTTATTGGCTTTGGCAAGAGCGGAAATTACATGATCCTGATTATAAGGTAACCCGTAGCTTTTACGGTCGTTCCCTTCACTATCCTGGAAATCTGCTTTGTTCAGGCCGCCGATGAAAATGACGTAGTCTGAATTTTGTGCCAATTCTACCGCTTCATTCAGGAGTTCCTGTGGAGAACGGGTGTCTTTCAGGTCCTGTCCGGATTTTACGCCGTTGTATTCGCCGCCGATATCACCCACATATCCTCTTGCATACTGCACCTCGGATTGTTTCCCGAATCGTGCCTTAATTCCATCCAGAGGAAGGGTTTCGTATTTCACTTTCAATGACGAAGAACCGCCGCCAACGGTCATGATCTTAATAGCATTTTCACCGATTACGGCTATCTTTTTCGCCTTGTTTATGTCAACCGGAAGAACACTGCCCTGGTTTTTCAGCAATACGATTCCTTCTTCCCCGATCTCTTTGGCAATCGCTTTATGCTCTTCGGAAGCAATATTGCCAAAAGGTTTGTTACGATTCATCGTTGTTTTATAGGCCAAATTCAGGAGCCTTGAAACTTTGTCGTCCAGTTCTTTGGTTCCTACTTTTCCGGATCTAATTAAATCTAAATATGGCTTTGCTAAATAATAGTTGTCGTAGGCATTTTTAGTTCCGGCTGAAAGCCCGTTGGTCCAGCTTCCGAATTCGAGATCCAGTCCGTTGTGGATGGCCTGTTCCGTATTGTTTACCGCGCCCCAGTCGGAAACCACCACGCCTTTGTATTTCCATTCGCCTTTTAAAATATCATTCAAGAGATACTGGTTCTGGCTGGCATATTGGCCTTTGTACATATCATATGCGCCCATGATCGTCCATGAATCACCTTCCGTTACGGCTGCTTTGAAAGCCGGCAGATAAATTTCATAGAGTGTCCGGTCGTCTACTTTTACATTGCTCGTATGACGGAACATTTCCTGGTTGTTCAGGGCAAAATGTTTTACAGAGGTGGCCACGCCGTTAGACTGTACTCCTTTGATGTAAGGCACCACCATTTTTGAGGTCAGATAAGGATCTTCGCCCATATATTCGAAATTCCGGCCGTTCAGGGGAGTCCTGTAAATATTAACGCCCGGCCCTAAAAGAATGTCTTTTTTACGGTAACGGGCCTCTTCACCGAGTGCTTTTCCATAATTCCATGACACTTTTTTGTTCCAGGTTGCCGAAAGAGCGGTCAGGGCAGGGTAGGCAATAATGGAATCGTTGGTCCAGCCTGCCTGGTTCCACTCGTCCCACATTACTTCCGGGCGAACGCCATGTGGTCCGTCGGTGGTCCAGAATTCAGGAATTCCCAGTCTCGGAACGCCGGGTGAACTGAATTTTGACTGGGCATGAAGCATTGCCACTTTTTCTTCCAGCGTCATTCTTGAAAGTGCGTCCTGCACACGCTGTTCCACAGGTTTTGATTCATCCAGATATACCGGAAGCGAGGTATTTTGAGCCATATAAGAAGCCGAAATAAGAGTGAATAAGCTTACAATGGCGGTTTTCTTTAACATAAAAAGCCTTTTTTGATTGGTAACAAAAATAGCAAAAATATTTATAGTCTCAAATTGAGAAAATAAATATTTATGTTAAATGGTTATTAATGACCAGCTTTTTTTCTGAAAAAAAAGCAACTTAAAAGCCTGAAGATGGAACATGGATGTTTCTTCTATCAACATCTTGCTACCGGTCCTGCATACAAAAAAATATAATACCGCAGGAGCATCTGAACAATAACCCGGGTTTAATAATTATTCCTGCAAGGCTTGATTTTATCTGTAAATAATTTAACCCCAGACGACGCCCGGGGTTAATACCACCATTACAGAACCGGACGCGCTCTTTATCGGGTTTAAAATATTGACAATGATTTAAAAACCATCGAATTCACGTCAAATTGTTAATTTTAACTTGAAAGAATTGACAAGCAAAGGGGATTGACCATTCACCAGCGACATTATTTCCATCCTTTAACCGCACCGCCTTTGAAAATCTCTTCGGCTTTTCTCGCCACTTCATCCGATTCGTAGGCTTTTACGAAATTTTTCACTTTTTCCGAGGTTTTGTTATCTTCTCTGGAAACGATTACATTCATATAAGGAGAATCTTTATCTTCCCTGAAGATTCCCTGTTTCTCGGCATCCAGTCCGGCCTGGGCAGCGAAATTATTGTTGATGATGGCAATAACAACTTCTTTATCATCCAATACCCTCGGCAATTGCGGAGCCTCGATTTCAAGGATTTTCAGCTGCTTCGGGTTCTCGGCGATATCCGTTACCTTTGGAAGCAGGCCGATGCCGTCTTTTAATTTCAGTAAACCGTTTTTCTGCAGTAGAAGCAGGGAACGTCCGCCATTGGTAGGATCATTGGGGATCACAACCGTGCTTCCGTTTTGCAGTTCACTGATATTTCTGATCTTCTTTGAGTAGGCTACGATAGGGTAAACAAAAGTATTTCCGACCACCGCAAGCTTATAGCCCCGCTGCCTGGACTGCTCCGTTAAATAAGGTACATGCTGAAAAGCATTCGCATCAATATCGCCGTTATTCAGGGCTTCGTTGGGAACCACATAGTCGTTAAAGGACACCAGCTCCACATCGAGGTTATACTTTTCTTTGGCTACTTTTTTAGCCGCTTCGGCAATTTCCTGTTCCGGTCCGGAAGTAATGCCGACACGGATAAAATTGGGATTGTCCTTCTTTGAAGAATTGCAGGAAGTTAACAGAAAAAGAACAACTGTTACAAAACTTAAAATCTTTATTTTTTTCATTGTTGATTATTTTCATTTCAAAAAACGGCGAAAAGGAAAAAGGGATCTTTAATAAACTAATAAAATATAGCTTTTACCTTCAAGGCTTCCTTTCCGCCGACTGATGGCCGGAATCTCCAAACCACCACACGAGTTCACATTCACACTATATTAAAATCACTTAATACCATCACTTATAATCCTTAGTCTCACATACTCTCTTACCCACATACTCTCACACTCTCACTCTCATACTCTCCAACCCCATCTACCGATGATCAAACCTTTTCGCCAGCCGGTCTCCCGAAAACTGGATAATAAAAACGATGGCCACCAGCAAAGCCAGAACAAGGTTCATAATTACAGCGTCATAGCCGATATAGCCGTATTGATACCCGATCTGTCCCAATCCGCCGGCTCCGACCGCACCGCCCATCGCTGAATAGCCCACCAGCGTAATCAAAGTAATCGTTGCATTATTGATCAGTGAAGGCAAAGCTTCCGGCAGTAAAATTTTCCGGACGATCTGAAAGGGAGTGGCGCCTAAAGCCCTTGCGGTTTCGATTAAGCCCTGCGGGACTTCCAGCAGGCTGTTTTCTACCAGACGGGCAATAAATGGTGCGGCACCGATGCTCAGCGGTACCAATGCGGCATTCACTCCGATGGAGGTCCCGACCAGGCTTCTCGTAAAGGGAATCATCCACACGATCAGGATAATAAAAGGAATCGAACGGAAAATATTAACCAGAACAGACAGTATCCTGTTGTACACCATATTTTCCAGCAACTGTTCTTTTCTCGTTAAAAACAGCAGAATTCCTACGGGCAGACCCAGAACAAAACCGAAAAATCCCGACACGAAAGTCATAAAAACCGTTTCCCAGATACCCTTTGATAAGAGGGAAATTACCGTCTCACTAAGCATATCCTCTTACCGTATTTTGAATTTTATTCTGATTGAAATAATAGATCGCCTGCTGGTTTTTCTCCTCTTCGCCCTGCAGCTGTAGCAGCAGTTTCCCGAAATTTGAATCTCCGAGATATTCGACGTCAGCCTTCAGCAGTTTATAAGGGATTTTATATTTTTCATAGATGATGAAAAGCAGTTCTTCAACGGAAATCTTTTCGTTAAGTTCTACTTCAACCAGCGGGAATAATCCTTCCTGCGGTTCTTTCTGTAGTTTTTTATTCAGTTCCTGGGGTATGGTCATAACGCCTGAGTTTAAAAATTGTTTGATAATCGGGTTTTCCTTATCGGAGATAATTTCCCTTAAAGTGCCTTTGGAAATAAGCTTTCCCTTATCGATTACGGCAACGTGGTTGCAGACCGATTTAATAACTTCCATTTCATGGGTAATCAGCAGGATGGTGATGCGCAGCCTGTGATTGATATCCCTCAACAGCTGCAGGATCGATTGTGTGGTAGCCGGATCCAGTGCACTGGTCGCCTCGTCGCAGAGCAGGAGGTAGGGATTGTTTGCCAGAGCCCTCGCGATGGCTACCCTTTGTTTTTGCCCGCCCGAAAGGCTTTTGGGATAGTCGTGTGCTTTATCTTCCAGGCCGACGATTTTTAGTAAATCATTAACCTTCCGGTTGATTTCAGATTTATCAAGGTTATCCAATTCTAACGGAAGCGCAATATTTTCAGAAACCGTTCTGGAAGACAGTAAGTTGAAATGCTGGAAGATCATTCCGATCTTTTTTCTTTCGCTGGCCAGCTGCCGGGAATTCAATTTCATAAAATCTTTTCCGTTAATGATGATTTCACCCTTGTCGGGCTTTTCCAGCAGGTTTATCGTCCGGATCAGCGTGCTTTTTCCGGCTCCGGAAAACCCGATAATTCCTACGATATCGCCTTTTTCAATATTCAGGCTTACATCATCAAGTGCTTTGAAGGATTGGTTTTTCTGATGGAAGGTTTTGGAAATATTTTTGATCTGTATCATGTTAATGTTGGTCTGGGTAAATAAAAAAGGCTCTACAACGTGGTAAAGCCTTTAAAAAATATGTCATATAAAAGTAAGGTCAACCACCGCAATTTCGTATGCCAGGCATACAGCAATACATCATCATGGTATTGATGGTTTGCTTTGTTATGGAATGGGTTCTGAATACTGACTTCATTTTATTTCTTTGTCTGATTACGGTTGCAAATATAAGGCATAAATTTCTATTAGTCTACTAAAAAAGTAGACTTTTTTGTAGTGAATTCTGATTGTTGTATTTAATTGATTGATAATTAAGGTTTTAATTTTTAAAAAGAAATGAAAGGTCTTCCAGACTTAATTATAAATACGGCCGGATTCTGAGTTTTTGCTGTTGATGACGGATTCTTTAAAAAAATAAAAAATTATCATAGATCATGACCTGGAAATTTTAAACCGCTTAATTTTACGGTAACATTAAAATCAGAATTATGGAAAGAACGGAAGTTGTTTTAGGAAACGTAAGAGGGGAAATTCAGCTTTTCTCAGATGATAAAAAAGCCGGGAAAATGGATATTTCAGTAATCGGCGATAAGCTTACCGTGTATCATACGGAAGTGAATGAAGAATTTGAAGGCCGGGGCTTTGCGAAGATCCTTCTTGAAAAACTGGTAGGCTATGCGAGGGAGCATCATCTGAAAATTGTTCCGCTCTGTCCGTACGTTCATGCACAGTTCAAAAGGCATCCCGATGAATACAACGATGTTTGGCTGAAAGAACAGATGTAGGAAATGGTCCGAATGACGAAACTGTTTTTAAACCGGAACATATTAAAAAAACTCAGTGAGCTTTTATGAGTTTACGGCTTTGTGAACCTAGAAAACATTCAGCATTAAAAAAGAGCTTTGTGGGCTTTGCGTTAAAATTAATTTAAAATGTTAAAAAAAACAGTACTGTTTCACACCACCTTTAACCTTTAATTAAAATCAAATGAAAAAATTGAACTTCTTAGTGATCGGAAAGAACCAGGAAATATTGGATACCCTGAAAAGGGTGATTGAAAAAAATGAAGGCTGGAATGCAAATATTCTTATTGATGAAGAGCAAAGCCGGGATTTTATCACCACCCATGAAGTGGATATTGTACTGCTGAGTTCCGGACTGGAAGACCGGTTTGAAAAAGACATCAAAGCTTTCTGTAAAAATCTGGATAAAAAGGTTAACGTGATCGAACATTACGGTGGCGGAAGCGGCCTGCTGCGCAGTGAAGTGGAAGAACTTTATGCTGAGCGCAGAGATCCTGAAAAAAGGGTTGTTCACCGTGCCGGTTCCGGAGGAATCACGGATATGGGCTGGGTTTCCGGTGAAAAAACCTTCAGCTTTAGCGAATTTTATGATCCTGAACGCATCCGCTTCGGGGCTTTAAGGGTTTTAAACGATGATTCCATAGAAGCCGGAAAAGGTTTCGGGACCCATCCCCACGACAATATGGAGATCATCAGCATCGCCCTGGAAGGAACGCTGATTCATGAAGATAACCTTGGGAACCGGACCGAAATAAAAGGCGGCGATGTGCAGGTGATGAGTGCCGGAACCGGCGTGATGCACAGCGAATTCGGCAAGGAAGGAAGCGGTTTCGGGAAATTCCTGCAGATATGGATCTACCCGAATCAAAGAAACGTTACGCCAAGATACGACCAGATGACGCTGGACCCGGCCAAAAGTAAGAACCGCTTCCAGCAAATCCTTTCGCCTGATCCCGAAGACGACGGAATCTGGATCTATCAGGAGGCCTGGTTTCACCTGGGATATTTTGAAAATCATACGGAAACTCTTTACGAGATTAAAAAAGAAGGAAACGGAGTCTATGCCTTCATCATTAAAGGAAGCGCGGAAATTGACGGCGAACACTTAGGAGCCAAAGACGGTTTCGGCATCAGCGGGATTTCTGACTTAAAAATCAAAGTGACTTCGGAGAATACGGAGATTCTTTTGATGGATGTGCCGATGGTGAAATAAGAAATCTGACTGTTGTTGGAAGGAATGTACAGCTCATACCATCAATGAAAAATAAAATACCTAAATGTTGGTAAGGCTTTCTTTCAAAGGAAGCTTTTCTTTTTCATGCATTAGCAAAAATCTTGTATTTCGGGAATAGTATTTATAAATCAGATTCTAAAAAGAAAGCATGTTGTTTTTACAGCAATGAGCAGACATTTGAAGAGGAAATAAAGATATGATAAATTGTCAGTTTTGGTTGGCAGTTAATGAGCAATTTTAACAAATTAGCAAATTCCAAAAAAATTCCCGATTTTTGCCCTCTTCAAAATCCCGAGAACTTCATGAAACTTTGTATTGCCGAAAAACCCAGTGTTGCCAGAGATATTGCCAAAGTATTGGGCGCGACGACGCCCAAGCAGGGCTATATGGAAGGAAACGGCTATTGCGTGACGTGGACATTCGGGCACCTCTGCACCCTCAAGGAACCGCATGATTACGGTCCGCAGTACAAATCCTGGAATCTTTTCCTGCTGCCGATCATTCCTCCTAATTTTGGGATCAAATTAATTCCGAACAAAGGCGTTGAAAATCAATTTAAAGTCATTGAAAAGCTGGTGGAAGAATGTAATGAGGTGATCAATTGCGGGGATGCCGGGCAGGAAGGGGAACTGATCCAGCGGTGGGTATTGCAGAAAGCCAAATGCAACAAGCCGGTACAGCGGCTGTGGATTTCATCCCTGACCGAAGAGGCGATTAAAGAAGGCTTTTCAAATTTAAAGCCGGCGGAAGAATATAAAAATTTGTACCTCGCGGGAAATGCCAGAGCGATCGGCGACTGGTTGCTGGGCATCAACGCCACGCGTCTTTTTACAAAAAAATTCGGCGGAAACAAAGCCGTCCTTTCCATCGGAAGGGTGCAGACGCCTACGCTGGCCATGCTGGTGCAGCGGCAGAAAGAGATTGACGCTTTTACCACCGAAGAATACTGGGAACTCAAAACCAAATACCGCGACGTCATTTTCAATGCGGCCATTGACCGTCTTAAAACCCTGGAGCGCGCGGAAAAAGGGCTGGAATATCTGAAGCAGAATCCTTTTGAAATCGTTTCGTTTGAAATTAAAGAAGGCCGGGAAAAAAATCCGAGACTTTTTGATCTAACGGCACTTCAGGTAGAAGCCAATAAGAAATACGGCTATTCTGCAGAAAATACGCTGAACTATATTCAGAGCTTATACGAGAAAAAGCATGTGACCTATCCGCGTGTGGATACGACCTACCTATCCGAAAGCCTGCATCCTAAAATAGACGGCATTCTCCGGAAGATGTATTTCTACCAGGAGCTGATCGCGCCGTTGCTGGAAGCCCCGATCCCGAAATCGAAGGCGGTTTTCGATGATACGAAAGTTACCGACCACCACGCGATTATCCCGACGGAAGTTCCGCCGTCCCAGAATCTGAGCCGTGAGGAAAAGCTCGTATATGATTTGGTAGCCAAACGTTTTATTGCCGTTTTTTATCCGGAATGTAAGATCTCCAATACCCTGGTGGAAGGAAAAGTAGAAACCATCCCTTTTAAAACCAGCGGAAGGCAGGTTTTGGAACAGGGCTGGAGAGCCGTGTATGCCAAAGAGCCGAAAGAAGAAACCACCGACAAGGAAAAAGAAAAGGAGGAGGAACAGACCATCCCTGAATTTATTGTGGGTGAAACCGGACCGCACGATCCGATGATCCACCAGGGAAAAACGTCGCCGCCGAAACCATATACCGAAGCAACTCTTCTGAGAGCCATGGAAACGGCCGGAAGACAGGTGGAAGATGAAGAACTCCGCGAAATGCTCAAAAACAACGGGATCGGAAGGCCGTCGACCCGGGCTAATATTATCGAAACCCTTTTCAAACGGAAATACATCGAAAAGAAAAGGAAAAACCTGATCGCAACCCAAACCGGAATCCAGCTGATCGACACCATTGAAGACGAACTGCTGAAAAGCCCTGAACTTACCGGAGAATGGGAATCCAAGCTCCGCAGAATTGAAAGTGGTCAGTACGAAGCCAACCAGTTTAAGGAAGAGCTGATCCAGATGGTGACGGAACTTACCAAAAAGGTGGTGGACGGAAAAGGAAAGGTAATTTCCCTGGAAGAAGAAAAAACGGAGATCGTTAAAGAAAAGAAAAAACGGGAGCCGGCGGTAAAAAAAGAACTGGCAGCCTGGGAGGAAACCCAATGCCCGAAATGCAGACAACACCATCTGCTGAAAGGAAAAACCGCAGTCGGCTGTTCCGATTTCAAAAACTGCGGATTCAAAGTATCCTTTGAAATCTTCGGTAAAAAGCTGTCGGATAAACAATTGATGGACCTGGTCGTAAAAGGGAAAAGTTCAAAACTGAAAGGCTTTACGACTCATCCGGAAACCCTTTCTGAAGGTATTTTGTCCATGGATGAAAAGTTTGTTGTAACTCTTGGGTAAATTTTTCTTTCGCCTCTATATTACAGGATTAATACGGGTAAATTTCCTACCTTTAATCTCAGCTAAAATTTTAACAGCATGAAAAAAATAACAGGACTGTTCCTCTTTTTGATGTATACCCTCGGCTTTGCACAAAACCAGAATTTCGGAAAAAATCCCGCTGCCGGAAAAATCCTGCATCTGAAAGACGCTGACATTTATTACGAAGTCTACGGAAGAGGAAAACCCCTGTTCCTGCTTCACGGAAACGGAGGCAGCATCGATGCCTTTGCCAAAGAAATTCCGATCCTTTCAAAACATTTCATGATTATTGCGATGGATTCTCGAGGACAGGGAAAAAGTACGGATGCTTCCAAAGAACCGTTGACCTACAGGAAATTCGCGGACGATGTAAAAATGCTGGCTGATGAATTGAAATTGAAGAAAATCAACATTCTCGGATGGAGTGATGGCGGAAATACCGCACTTGAGTTTGCCATTAAATATCCTGGCCGGGTAAATAAGATTATTACCAGCGGGGCCAATGTCTTTCCTGCAGGAGTTGGGGAAAACGAAGTGCAGTCGATGAAAAATGAAGTGGCTGAAAAAATCGCACAGCAGAAACCCCAAAGTGAAATCCGCCTTCTCCAGCTGATGATTGATGAACCTAAGATTACGAAAGGGCAGCTTAACCAAATCAAAGCCAAAGTTCTCGTAGCGGCCGGAGAAAACGACCTCATCCTCCGTTTCCACACCGAATACATCGCCAAAGAAATTCCGCATTCAAAGCTAAAGATCTATAAAGGTGCTTCTCACGGGGTTCCTGTTGAAAGGGCGGAAGAGCTCAGTAAAGATGTTATTGAATTTATAAAGGAGCCTTAAAGATAAAAGACCGTTTTACGTTTTGTGTCTTTCATCCAAATACATTGTTGGAAAGCGCAATGGTGCAAACGTTTCCGAAATGTGTTGCGGGAAAAGGCGCAAAAAATTTGAAGAAGTCAAATTTTCATACCGCTAAAACTAATCTCTGAAATTTTTCTTTTCAAAATAAGCGGCCTTCAATTTTATCAAAGATAAAATCCTTGCGACCTTTCACGCAAAGTATTAAAAAAAATTGCGACTTTGCGTATTCCGACTCCACTTTTTCTCATCAAAAAATTTTCATGATTTTCCTCATTGCGCTACATTTGTAACAAACCGGAAATATGACCCCAGAAAAAAAGCAGCTGATTACGGACAGCTTCAACCGTTCCGAAACTTTAAAATTCTATAAAGCCGAACTCCTGGAAGCGGAAACCGACTTTATCTCGATGAAAATCCCGAAAATGGAGTTGATGACCCGGAAAGCAGGAATGTTTAACGGGGCTATGATCGCTTCATTGGTGGATGTTTCTTCAGGTTATGCCGCCGTCAGCCATTATGAAGAAGACTGCTATGTGGTAACAGTCGAACTGAAAGTCAATTATCTCAGGCCGGCCATTGGCGATGCGTTGGTTTCCAAATCTTATGTGGTGAAAGGCGGTGCGAAGATCAGTGTGATCCGGACGGAAATTTATACGGTGGATGAAAAAGGAGAATCTGAAAGCCATGTAGCGACTTCCCTGGTAACGATGATGAAAATAAAGTAAAGGTAGGCTGGAAGATGGATGCTGGGTGCTGGAAGTTGTTTTGTCAGCATTGCTCGATTAGTCTTAAATATTAAAACATCTCTTCAGAAATTTCCCAGCCCCAAAGGGGCGGCTTAAAACAGAATCGGGTGCAACCCGATGATTGGTGTTTAATACCATCAAATAACAACAGGAAGAATTTCAGCCAAATTCAACAATTATCGAGCCCCAAAGGGGCGGCTTAAAACAGGATTGGGCGTGTCCCGATGATTGATGTTCAATACCATCAAATAACATCAGAAAGAATTTCAGCCAAATTCAACAATTATCGAGCCCCAAAAGGGCGGCTTAAAACAGGATTGGGCGTGTCCCGATGATTGATGTTCAATACCATCAAATAACATCAGAAAGAATTTCATCCAAATTCAACAATTATCGAGCCCCAAAGGGGCGGCTTAAAACAGGATTGGGCGTGTCCCGATGATTGATGTTCAATACCATCAAATAACAGCAGAAAGAATTTCATCCAAATTCAACAATTATCGAGCCCCAAAGGGGCGGCTTAAAACAGGATCGGGTGCAACCCGATGACTGAAAGGCAATCGAATTATTGAAGAGAATGCAATAACAGAAGCCATAATTTCAACAACCAGCCAACATTTGTTCCATTCAACCCGACGAATATTAAATTTCACTAGGAAATGGAATGCATTTTGTTGCCCAACACCTGATCAACAATAAAAATCAAAAGTATGAATCTCATCATCCGCCTGCTGGTAACCGCTATAGTAGCCTATCTGCTTACCTGGATTTTACCGGGCGTGCAGTTTTCCGGATTTGGAGGGGCGATCATCTTTTCCATCGTTCTCGGACTCCTGAACTTATTTGTAAAACCGGTGCTGAATCTTCTGGGATTGCCGCTTACGATTGTTACATTGGGTTTATTTACGTTGGTCATCAATGCGATCATCATTCTGATCGCGGATTATTTCATCGACAGTATGGAAGTCAACGGATTTTTATGGGCCCTTATTTTCAGCATCCTGTTATCTGTTGTTACTTCGCTTGCTAATTCTATGTTTTCAGATAAAGATTAGAATCAATCAAACAAAGGTTACATATCAATCAACTTGGACGAACTTCGGTTCGTTCTTTTTTTGGACGGATCAAATCATCATTTTCAAAATTCAGGAACCGGGTTTAATAAACCTAACGGGTTTTCGAAATCTGTTAGGTTTAGTCTTTACATCTTATTTTCAGTAAGTTAGTAAGGTGAAAAGTTTCGGGTATTTAAATCCGATCTGGAAAGAAATTTTATTGACCGGATATCGAACAATTCCATTCAGACTTAGGATACTTATTTTTTGATATTGACTGTAAAAATTCCTGCATCCAGCATCCTTCTTCCAGCCTTCTGATAAATTAATCCCGATTCCCGCTTCCTGTTTTATTTTAAATAATTAACTTTGGCAATCTTTGAACTGAATAAGGCCTGCAATTCCTGAAGCTTGATGGGCCGTAAAAATGAATATCAACATATGAAACTTAAGTACAGCCTGCTCGCTATGGCAGCTCCGCTTTTAATGAATGCACAACAACTAATGACGCCTGAAATCCTGTGGACTTTGAAAAAAGTGGGTGTACAGGCCGTTTCTCCGGATCATTCTTCACTTATCTATAAAGTAGGACAGGTAGATCTCAAAACAGAAAAGACCAAAAATGAGAACTATTTCCTGAATGTTCTCAATCACCAGTCCACTAAAATAGATCTGGGTAAAAAATCCCTGATCCAGTGGGATAAAAACGGAATCTATGCGCAGGAAGGAGACAATATATTCCTCTCCAAAGACAGCGGAAAAACATGGACGGAATTTTATACCATTGGAGAAGCTGATAATATCGTGATTTCTCCGGATGGTAAAAAAGTGGCATTCAGCAAACAGGTGCTGATGGAAAAGGTAATGGGAAAAGACAAATATCCCGACACGCCTAAAACCACGGCCCAGGTATACACCGACCTTAACCACCGGCACTGGGATTACTTTAATGAAGGAAAATACAATCATGTTTTCGTAGTCAGTGTTTCTGAAAAGGCAGAGGCTGCCAAAGACCTTTTGGAAGGGAAAATGTGGGATTCGCCGCAACGGCCTTTCGGGGGAGCGGAAGATTTCATCTGGAGTCCTGATTCTTCACAGCTTTTATATGTAACCAAGCCGAAAAGCGGCAAAGAATATGCGACAAGCACCAATACGGATATTTTTGCTTATGATCTGGCTTCGGGAACGACAAAGAATCTAACGGAAGCCAACAAAGGATATGATGTCAATCCTAAATTTAGCCCCGACGGGAAATCTCTGGTGTGGCAGAGTATGGCCAGAGACGGTTATGAAGCGGATAAAAATGACGTGAAGATCATGGACTGGAAATCAGGGAAAATCACCAATCTTACAGCCGGCTGGGACGAAAGCGTTTCCGGTGACGTTTTCTGGAGCGGAGATTCTAAAATGATCTATTTTACGGCAGCTTTCCGAGGGACGAAGCAGCTTTTTTCCTTAGATCCTAAAAATGCGAAAGTTCAGCAGATTACCAAAGGTGAATTTGATGTGAATGAAATATTTGCCGATCAGAAAAATTCGCTTGTGGTAGGACGAACTGATATCAATCATGCGACCGATCTGTTTGCAGTAAACGTTAAAAACGGAGAGATGAAGCAGGTAACGGAAGCCAATAAAGAAATATATGCCCAATTGGCCAAGGGAAAATCTGAGCTGAAGATGGTAAAGACTTCCGACGGTAAAGAAATGGGGGTGTGGTTCCATTATCCGCCCAACTTCGATCCGAATAAAAAATATCCTACCCTGGTGTATTGTCAGGGTGGTCCGCAATCTGCGCTTACCCAGTTTTTCAGCACAAGGTGGAACTTTGCTTTAATGGCAGCCAACGGCTACATCGTTGTGGCCCCGAACAGAAGAGGAATGCCGGGCTGGGGAACGAAATGGAATGAAGAAATTTCAAGAGACTGGGGCGGACAGCCGATGCGCGATTACCTGGCTGCAACGGATTATGCTAAAACATTACCGTATGTTGACGGAAACAGGGTGGCAGCGGTAGGAGCGAGCTACGGAGGATACAGCGTATTCATGCTGGCCGGAATTCACCAGAACCGTTTCAAGACGTTCATCGCACACGACGGACTGTTTGATATGAAATCCTGGTACCTGACGACCGAAGAATTATGGTTTGCCAATTGGGACCTGGGCTCACCGTGGGAAAAACCTTTGCCGAAAGCATACACGGAATTCAATCCGAGCAATTTTGTAGACAAATGGAACAAACCAATCATGATCGTACAGGGCGGAATCGATTACCGTGTGCCTTACGAGCAGGGTCAGGAAGCTTTCCAGGCAGCACAACTCCGCGGACTGAAATCCAAGCTGGTGTATTTCCCGAACGAAAACCACTGGGTACTTCACCCGCAGAACGGATTGGTTTGGCAGAGAGAGTTCTTCGATTGGTTAAAAGAAACATTATAATTCACATGGATGAATTACATCGTATAAAGATAACAATATCAACAGGAGCGGGCTTTTAGCCCGCTTTTTGTTCATTTAAGAAAACGGCTTTAGCCCCAAATTATAATCGTTATGTCAAATAGAATTTCATCCTTTGCGCCCGTCATCGATAATGATTCCAAAATCCTGATCTTAGGCTCGATTCCCGGTGTGAAATCCCTTGAAAAGCAGCAGTATTACGGCCACCCGCAAAACAAATTCTGGAAAATTATATTTGAATTGCTGAATGAGGATTTCGCGGAGGATTATGCTGAAAGAATTCAGGTCCTAAAGAAGCACCATATTGCGCTTTGGGATGTCATCGATTCCTGCGAAAGAAAAGGGAGCCTCGATTCCGAGATTAGGAACGAAGAAGCCAACCGAATCGATGAGCTGCTGGAAAGCCATTCCAATATTAAAGCCGTCTTCTGCAACGGTGGAAAATCGTATAAAAATCTGCAGAAAATCTTAGGAAAAAACTATAAAATTCCTGTATTTTTACTGCCTTCCACCAGCCCGCTTCACACGGTTTCTTTTGAAAAGAAACTGGAAGCATGGAAGGAAATAAAAATATATTTATGAAAAAACTAATACCGCTATTCTTTATTTTCATCTGTATGCGGATATTTTCCCAGGAATATCATTTTGATTACTCAGTAGAAAGCCAGGAAAATCAGACAAAACCAAATAAAGAGAAACGAATATCTACGTCTTTTTACGATACTAGAAATAATGTTTATTTACAATTGGCAAAATACGATAATAGGCTAAGAGCTTCAATCTATGATAAAGATAAGTATTTGAGGCATTCTTTTAAAGTAACCGAAACAAAAGGATCCGTAATATTTGAATATACTCATACAAATGATTTCAGTAAGAGTAAAAATTACAGTTTTTCTAAGAACGAAATTATAGAGGTGAATCAAATTGATTCATTGCATTATGAGGTTGTCGTTTTTAAAAATAAGAAGAAAACAAAAAGAAGATTAACTGCAATCGTATCATTGGAAAAATCAAAGTTTAATTATCTGGAAATGTACATTGAGCATTCCAAAACAGATGAGATGAAAAATAAAATTAAACAGTATCTGGATCTTACTTCTAATCATTACATAATAACAAACATAAAATTAGATTATTCAGAAGGGTATTCTTCAGAGATTTCATACAAGATAACAAACGTCGATTTCTTGTTAAAGCTTCCTGAAAAGCTGATCATAAAAGAATATGATTTCTTTAATGAATTTCAGAAATAGCTTATTCCCCAACATAATGATCATTATTTCTTCATCCTGTAAATTTCCATATACGGCCGAATAAGGAAACAGCCCAAAAAATTCATCTGGAATTCTTAACCGATGCTTTTTCCGATCAGGATTTTGAAAAAATATTGGTTTTCAATTTAGAGCTGAGGTTTCCGAGTATAGCATCCGGATCCTTAAAAACCGTTGTATCATGCGTCACCAGTAAAGTTTGTGCGATTTAATATTTACTGATACGTCTAAAGTTTTTAGGTTTCTACAAATAGTTTTTTAAGGGGACCGATCCCCGTGAAATAACGGTTTCTCAATCGATTTAAAATTAATTTAACATCTGTTTAAATAATACTTGACAAAGGGGTGTCCGATGTCGTATATTTGCAGTCCGAAAATTACACCTTGTAATTTCAGTAATTTTTAAACCGTAATTTAAAAAATGAAAACATCAGATTTTAATTTTGATCTTCCTGCAGAATTATTGGCAGAGCACCCATCCGAACACAGAGACGAAGCAAGACTAATGGTTTTGGACAGAAAAACCGAAACGATTGAGCATAAACTCTTCAAGGATGTGGTAGACTATTTTGACGAAGGAGATCTTTTTATCTTTAACAATACCAAAGTTTTCCCGGCCCGTCTTTACGGAAACAAAGAAAAAACCGGAGCGAAAATCGAAGTTTTCCTATTGAGAGAGCTAGACAAGGAAACGCGTGTTTGGGACGTTCTGGTAGATCCTGCAAGAAAAATCAGAATCGGAAATAAATTATTCTTCACGGAAGACGAATCTCTGGTGGCTGAGGTTATCGACAATACCACTTCAAGAGGAAGAACCCTGAGATTCTTATTCGATGGTTCTTATGAAGAATTCAGAGCCAAACTGAAGGAACTTGGCGAAACGCCGCTTCCTAAATATATCAAAAGAGATGTTGAGCCGGAAGATGCCGAAAGATATCAGACAATCTATGCAAAAGTAGAAGGTGCCGTTGCAGCTCCTACCGCAGGACTTCACTTCTCAAGACATCTGATGAAAAGACTGGAAATAAAAGGGATTGATTTTGCTGAAGTTACCCTTCATGTAGGATTGGGGACCTTTAATCCGATTGAAGTAGAAGACCTTTCCAAGCACAAAATGGAATCTGAGGAAATTTTCATAGATGAGAAAAATGCTCAGATCATCAATAATGCCGTTGATGCTCACAGAAGAGTTTGTGCAGTAGGAACCACCACGATGAGAACCCTGGAAACCTCCGTTTCTTCCAATAAGAAAATTTCCGCTTTCCACGGATGGACGAATAAGTTCATTTATCCGCCGCACGATTTCGGAGTAGCCAACTGTATGATCACCAACTTCCACACGCCGAAATCTACCCTGATTATGATGATTGCAGCGTTTGCAGGAAGAGACTTCATCATGCACGCTTACGAAGAAGCCGTAAAAGAAAAATACAAATTCTACTCGTACGGGGATGCGATGTTAATTTTATAAAAAATAAGTAAAAAGAGCCAGGTTAAAGGTAAAAAGTTAAAGAACACAATATGAAACAAAATGATTTACTTACAAGAACTTTTTTGTTTGGAGTGAATTGTCTTAAGTTTTTAAGAATACTGCCAAATGATCCTGAAAGTAAATTAATTAGGTTTTAACTTGGAAAATCAGCCACTTCGATAGGGGCAAATTATGAAGAATCACAAGCAGGATCTTCGAAAGCTAATTTTAAAAATAAGGTGAAAATTGCCTTAAGAGAATCTCGGGAAAGCAATTTCTGACTTCGGATTTTAAAAAATTTAGACAGTTATAATTCAGAAGAATTTCAATTATTGTTAAATGAAAGCGCTGAATTAAAAAATATTTTAGCAGCAATAGTTAACAACACAAAGTTGTAAAACTTTTGAATTTTTACTTTTAACTTGGCTCTTACCTATATATGAAAGATATCCGGACTTTATCACTTGACCAGCTTAAAGAATACTTTGCTTCTTTGGGAGAAAAACCGTTCCGCGCGAAGCAGGTATACGACTGGCTGTGGAGTAAAAATCTTCATTCGATTGATGAAATGACGAATCTTTCGAAAACCCTTCGGGAAAGAATTGCCGAAGAATATACCATTAATCCGGTTTCGGTGGACCAGCTCCAGAAGAGTACGGACGGAACCATTAAAAATGGGGTAAAACTGCATGACGGTTTGTTAGTGGAATCCGTTCTTATTCCTACAGAAACCAGAACAACAGCCTGTGTTTCGTCTCAGGTAGGATGTTCCCTGAATTGCGAATTCTGCGCGACGGCAAGGCTCAAGAGAATGAGAAATCTTGAAGTAGCCGAAATTGTGGACCAGGTGGCCCTGATCGACAGCCAAAGCAAAATGTATTTCGACAGGCCGCTTTCCAACATCGTTTTTATGGGGATGGGCGAGCCGATGATGAACTACAAAAATGTAGTGGAAGCCATCCGTAAGATTACCCAGCCGGAAGGTTTGGGCATGTCACCAAGGAGAATTACCGTTTCCACTTCGGGAATTCCTAAAATGATAAAGATGCTGGCCGATGAAGAACTGAAGGTGAAATTGGCATTGTCGCTGCACTCGGCTATTGAATCCAAGCGTAACGAGATCATGCCGTTTTCCGATAAGTTCCCATTAACGGAAATTATGGAATCCCTTCAGTATTGGTATAAAAAAACAGGCTCGGTTATTACTTTTGAATACTGTGTATGGAAAGGCATCAATGACGGTGATGAAGACATCAAAGCTTTAATTAAATACTGCAGGCAGGTTCCTTCCAAAGTGAACCTCATCCAGTATAATCCGATTGGCGATGGAAAATATGATCAATGCAACAAGCAGGCGGAAGAAAATTATATCCGTCAGCTTGAAAATGCCGGAATCGTCTGTGTGGTAAGAAAAAGCCGCGGAGGCGATATCGATGCAGCCTGCGGCCAGCTGGCCAATAAAACAACGGATTAAATTTTTATTAAAAAAATTAAAAATTTTTCTTAACAAATTCTCAAAACCTTAAATTTGCAGGACAAATTTGAAGTGATGGTGGATTACTTTTTAGGTGAAGACGGATTAGAAAGTGTATATGCTTGGTCTATCCCGATCCTCGCTGCGATTATCTTGGCAGAAATGATTTACAGTCATATCTCTGAAGCCAAGCTGTATAACGGAAAAGACGTTGCAACAAGTATTTTTCTGGCGGTGCTCAATTTCGGGCTTGATCTTGTGATGAAGGCTTTTGCCATGGCAGTGATGTTTTTCTTTTACAACCACAGGCTTTTTACGTGGGACTTTACCCTCTGGTACTGGCTGCTGTGTTTCGTCGTAACCGATTTTGCCTATTTTGTACTGCATTATGTGGATCATCATTCCAGAGCCTTCTGGGCCGTTCATATTACCCATCACAATTCTGAATATTTTAACCTGACGACCGGCTTCAGAAGCCCGGTGCTCCAGCCTTTATACCGGTATCTCTACTTTTCACCGTTGGCTTTTTTAGGCTTTGATCCGTGGCATATCATGGTGGTATACGCCATCGGTCAGGTATACGGAACCTGGGTGCATACGCAGACCGTAAAAAGCATGGGCATCCTGGAATACATCCTGGTTACTCCTTCACATCATCGGGTACATCATGCCTGCAACATTAAATACCTGGACCGGAATATGGGAATGTGCCTGATCATCTGGGATAAAATGTTTGGAACTTTCGAAAAGGAAGACCCGAATGTTCCTGTAAAATATGGAATCTATCCTAAAATGCCGGACAACAAACCGGACACCGTTCTCTTCTACGAATGGCGGAAAATCTGGAAAGACATCAAACAGCCGGGACTGAAACTTTCAGACCGTATTAATTATATTTTCAATTCGCCGGGATGGAGGCATGACGGAACCGGGAAAACCGTAAGGCAGTACCAAAAGGATTACCTCGAAAGAAAAAACAAACAGAAGGAAGGAAAGCAAAAGAAATCGGCTTAAATAGGTTCAGGCTAATGACAGCGTAACGTCATCCTAAGGCTCCCAATGGATTTCGCAAAGCTTTAGTAAGGGCTGTGAGTTCCTCAGTCAAAAGGTTTGATTTTCATTGAGACCACAAAGGATAACATCAGGTCTGCAAAAATTTTCATACACGGTCTGTTATTCCTTAATGCTTTAACATACCGTTTAAGATCCAATAAATTTAATCTCATCGGATCATAGGTAGGAACAAATTTTGGTCATTATCTTCCCGTTTATATTTAAATAATACTTTATCCGATGAAAAAAACACTCGTGATCATTGCCTTGGCTATTTCCACTTTATCATTTTCCCAGCAATCCACACTGCTGAAAATCAGGAAATACAGAGTCGGCTATCTGGATAACCGGATTAAAGAAAGTTCGGGGTTGAGCCTTATCAACGGAAAACTATATACTTTCAACGACAGCGGCAATACGCCGGAGCTTTTTGAACTGGACAAAAAAACGGGCAAGATCATCAGTACTCTGAAAATTAACGGTAAAAATAAAGACTGGGAAGCTTTGGCAAACGATGGAACTCATTTCTATATCGGCGACTTCGGCAATAACGGCGGAACCCGGAAAGACCTGGAGATCTACAAAGTGCCCATGGAAGCTTCCTCAAAAGATTCGCTTCTGCTGATTTCGTTTGAATATCCCGAACAGCAGGAATTCGTCCCGAAATATTCCGAAACCGATTTCGATGCGGAAGCCATGGCGTACTTGGATGGGAAGATCCATCTTTTTACCAAAGAATGGGGCGCCAAATCAACAACCCATTATCTTATTGATCCGGAAATATCCGGAAAGCAGAGAGCCCGGAAAACGGAAACTTACAAAACCGGCTTTATGGTGACAGATGCTTCCTATTTCGATAAAAAACTCTATCTGGTCGGCTATACCAAAAAGACCGAGGTATTTCTGGAGGTTTTTAACGAAACAGAAGCCGGGATGTTTTTTAAAGAAAATCCTAAGAGATACTATCTCGGAAGTGCCTTGGCGATCGGGCAGATTGAAGGCATAGCAGTGGATGATAGCGGGATATATATTTCCGGGGAAAAATTCAATTCTCCGGTAGGCGGCGGAAAACAGAGCCTCTATTTTATCCCGAAAGATAAACTCGGGAATTAAATTCCCTTGAATTTGCCTGAAAAAAATTATCTTTGTGGGAATTAATAATTTATCCATCATTCAAAGACTGTGGCCAACACTGTAGAAGAAATCAAGCGACCGATCAATGAGGAAATGAAACTTTTCGAGCAGAAGTTTTATGAATCCATGCAGAGCAAAGTGCCTTTATTGGATAAGGTCACCCGTTTTATCGTTACGACAAAGGGGAAGCAGATGCGTCCGATGTTTGTCTTTCTCTGTGCAAAGCTTGTAGGGATAGTCAATGAAAAAACCTATCGCGGTGCTTCCATGATCGAGCTGATTCATACGGCGACGCTGGTCCATGATGATGTGGTGGATGAAAGCTTCAAACGCCGTAATTTCTTTTCTATCAATGCGCTTTGGAAGAACAAAATTGCCGTTTTGGTAGGGGATTACCTTCTGTCGAAATCGGTGCTGCTGTCTACGGATCATAAAGATTACGATCTGCTGGGTGTGATTTCCAGGACCATCCGCGAAATGTCGGAAGGGGAGCTTCTTCAGCTGGAAAAAGCAAGGAAGCTGGATATTACGGAAGATGTATATTATGAAATCATCCGGCAGAAAACAGCTACTCTCATCGCTGCATGCTGTGAAATCGGCGTGTTGTCGAACAATGCGGACGAACAGCTGGCCAAAAAAATGATGGACTTCGGAACCTATACGGGGATGGCCTTTCAGATCAAAGACGACCTCTTCGACTATCTTACCTCCAACGTGATCGGTAAGCCGGTGGGAATAGATATAAAGGAGCAGAAAATGACCCTTCCGCTGATTCATACCTTAAAAAATGCGGAAGAAAAGGACCGGAAGTATTATTTTAATACCATCAGACGCTACAACAACGACCAGAAGCGGGTGAAGGAACTGATTAGTTTTGTTAAAAGTTCCGGCGGCCTCGATTATGCCATTACGGTAATGAAAAATTTCCAGCAGAAAGCAAAAGATATTCTGAATGAATTTCCGGATTCCGAAGCAAAAAGGTCGCTGCACATTATGCTCGATTATGTGATTGAAAGGAAATTCTAGTTTAAATTATTTTCAGGGTTACGATAATAACGGCTGCAACTATGCAAAATAAAGCGATTAAAAATAAATAATCCGCAATGGTTTCAAACCTGCCCGCACGTTTTTCATGGGCGGTGCGGATGGCCAGAAAAGAAAAGAAGCAGCTTAAGGCAAAAAACGTGCACGCCAATCCTGCAAATTCGTCCAAATGCGTGCTGCGGCTGATTCTCGAGATCTTTAATGAAGTAATAATCACCAGCGAAAATCCCAGAAGATTGCTTGAAGCATTAAGAATATGGGTCGACTTTTTCTCCATTACCTACAAATTTATCCCAAGATAGACACATTTTTTTTTATTATCAAATTTTTAAAAAAGATTATTAAAAATTAAAATTAATTTAAAAAGTGTATATTAGCAAAATACTTCAACATTAAAAATATTTAATATTTGGCTATGCAGACTACCTATATTGAAACGCAGCAAATTTCCTTTCAGGACTTTAAAAATCAGATACTTGAAGATTATAAATTAGGCAGGATTTCTCGTGAAATGTCCTATTTGGGGAGACGGGAAGTGCTTACAGGAAAAGCTAAATTCGGTATTTTTGGGGATGGTAAGGAGCTTCCCCAGCTGGCAATGGCAAAGGTTTTCAGAAACGGGGATTTCCGTTCCGGATATTACAGGGACCAGACTTTTGCGTTGTCTGTAGATGCACTTACGGTGGAAAGTTTCTTCGCACAGCTGTACGCCGATACCAATGTAGAAAGAGAACCCGCTTCTGCCGGAAGACAGATGAACGGCCATTTTGCCACAAGAAGTTTAAATGAAGACGGAAGCTGGAAAGATTTAACGGCCCAGAAAAACATTTCATCGGATATTTCTCCTACTGCGGGACAGATGCCGAGATTATTGGGACTGGCCCAGGCTTCCAAAGTATATAAATCCGTAAAATTTGAGGGCTCGGAGAAGTTTTCGAAAGACGGTAACGAGATCGCTTTCGGAACCATCGGTGATGCTTCTACGGCGGAAGGCCATTTCTGGGAAACCTTAAACGCGGCCTGTGCCCTTCAGGTTCCGATGATCGTATCGATCTGGGACGACGGGTACGGAATTTCGGTTCCGACGATGAAACAGCGGGCAAAGGCGGATATTGCCGAAATGCTGAGCGGTTTCCAGAGAAAAGAAGGTGAATTTCAGGGCTGTGAGATCATCCAGGTAAAAGCATGGGATTATCCGGCATTGCTGGATGCTTACGCGCGCGCGGAACAGTTTGCCCGGGTGGAAAGCATTCCGGTAGTGGTGCATGTGGTGGAAGTAACACAGCCGCAGGGACACTCGACATCGGGTTCCCACGAAAGATATAAAAATGAAGAACGTCTGGCCTGGGAATCCCAATTTGACGGTTTGGTGAAATTCAGAGAATGGATCCTGAATTATTCCATTGAGATCGACGGCAAAGAAGAGGTCCTGGCTACGGCAGAAGATCTGAGTGCCATCGACGATGAGGCGAAAAAGACGGTAAAGGCCGGCCAGAAAGCTGCCTGGGAAAACTACCAGAAAACCATTACGGATCTTAGCCAGACTGTATTGCCATTGGTGGAGAATCTGAAAGGACAGAATACTGAGATTGAAGGTTATATTGGTCAATTCAATAAGCTTGTTTCCAAGGCGAAAAAAGATGTATTCCATTTGGTAAGAAAAGCTTTGCTGGCAACCAGAGGATCAAACACTTCGGAAAGAAATCAGCTGATGCAGAAATACCACGAGATCTTTGAGGTAGAAAAGGACAATTATTCTTCTCATTTGTATTCACAGTCTCAATGGAAGGCGGAAAATGTGAAAGAAATCAAGCCGGTATACTCTGAAAATTCGGAAGATGTAGACGGAAGGGTAGTGGTACGTAATAATTTTGATAAAATTTTTGAAAAATATCCTGAAACCTTAGTCTTTGGGGAAGATGCCGGAAATATAGGTGACGTAAACCAGGGGCTTGAAGGGATGCAGGAAAAATACGGTGATGTTCGAATAGCCGATACGGGAATCCGTGAAGCGACGATCTTAGGACAGGGTATCGGGATGGCCATGAGAGGCTTGAGACCGATCGCCGAGATTCAATATCTGGATTATATCCTATATTGTTTACAGGGGATGAGTGATGACCTGGCAACCGTACAGTACAGGACAAAAGGCGGGCAGAAAGCACCGGTTATCATCAGAACAAGAGGACATAGGCTTGAAGGTGTATGGCATTCAGGCTCACCGATGGCAGGGATCTTAAATCTTTCCAAAGGAATTCTGGTTTTGGTTCCGAGGAACCTGACCAAAGCGGCCGGATTCTACAACACTATGCTTCAGAGCGACGATCCTGCAGTGATTGTTGAATGCCTGAACGGTTACCGTTTAAAAGAAAAACAACCTGACAACTTAGGGGAATTCACTGTTCCTGTCGGAAAAATCGAAGTAACAAAAGAAGGAAAAGACGTAACACTGGTAACGTACGGCTCTACCTGGAGAATCGTGATGGAAGCGGCGGAAGCTTTGGAGAAAATCGGTATTTCGGCAGAAGTGATCGACGTTCAGTCTCTGATTCCTTTCGATTTAACGCATGAAATCGCAGAAAGCGTGAAGAAAACCAACCGTTTGGTGGTAATCGACGAAGATGTGGAAGGCGGAACGTCTGCTTTCATCTTACAGCAGATCTTAGAGAAACAAAAAGCTTTCAGATACCTGGATTCCGATCCGTTAACAATTGCAGCCAACGATCACAGACCGGCCTACGCCAGCGATGGTGATTACTTCAGCAAGCCGTCTGCAGACGATATGGTAGAGAAAATCTACGCGATGTTCAATGAAACCAATCCTCAGAAATATCCGGCGATATTTTAATTGAGATTTGAAATAAAATTTGAAACCGCTTTCTTTTGGGAAGCGGTTTAAATTTTTTTAATTAAATAATCGTATTTTACATAATAATTAATAACCCCTGAAATGCAGAATGATCTATCTGAGCTTAAAGAAATATTTAATAATATTCCTGAAAATCCAAATCTAAAATCTAATAATCTTTTCTCGATCGGTACCAGAGGCTTTTATGAAAATCCTTTTACAGAGGTATTATCATATCTATTGAAAAAGAAAACAGAATATCAGCGGCGGGATGAGTTTATGAAAATACTGTTAGCTGATCTGAATGACGACGATTTCCTAAATAGTTTGATTACAGACAGCGAAGTCAATACCCAGTTTATAACTTCAAATGGAAAACGTATTGATTTAATTTTATACAATGAAAATAATATTCTGGTCTTCGAAAATAAAATTAAACATTGGATGGCCAACCCATTTGATGATTATGAAAATGACATTAATCTGAAATATCCACTACATAATAAAAAATATGTCATTTTCTCTTATAAAAAAGAGAACTGCCCTAACAATTGGAAGTATTTAAACATCCGAAGCATTTTTGACAAAATAATCAGTGCAAAATTGCATGTGTTTGATAATAAATGGGATTATTTTACGCATGACTTTTTAATGCAATTTTCAAACAGTAAATTAATAAGTATGGAACAATCTTATTGTGATTTTTATGAGAAGAATTTTTCTCAGATAATTTTTGCAAAGGCTCAACTTAAAAATTTTTTTATCAATATAGCGGAAAAGGTTAAAGAAGAAATAGAAATTAACAGATACAAGTATACTGAAAGTTGGGGAAGTTTTGAGTATGCAATACGCTTTTATCCTTTTAATGATGAGAATAATGTCACTTTAATTTTTAAGGAGGATGGTAAATTCAGCATTGCTATTTATTACTATGATAAATTTGATTTCAAAACTGAAATTGATGAATATATTGGTAATTGTGACTATAAATATCATGATGAAAATGGCATCTGCTGTTACACAAGATTTCCCGGAAAGGAATTTGCTAAACTCGAAGATGCTGTTAAAGAGATATTGGTACAATTAGAAAAACAAAAAGAATATTATTCCCATGATTTCTAACTCATGATTAAATAACAGTCTTTTGTACCCTTTTCCCTTCCAGAATCATCTTACAATCCTTCACTTTATCAGGATCATATACATGGTATTTCATTTCCCATTCTTCCAGCAGGTACAGAATTGGCAGCAGGGCCAACCCTTTTTCCGTCAGCGAATATTCCACCCTCGGCGGAAGTTCCCTGAACTCTTCCCGGATCACCAGTCCGTCATTCTGCATTTCCCGCAGCTGGTCGGTAAGGACTTTCCGGGAAATCACATTGATGCGTACGGCTAATTCTCCGAAACGAAGTTTGCGGTCTTTAATCACCAGTACGATAATCGGTTTCCATTTGCTCCCCAAAGCAGACATGGCTTTGCCTAAAGGACAGCTGTATTGCATTAATTCGTTTTTTTTCATAACGATTTATTCATAATTTGCGACTTATATGCTTTGTACGAACGTGAAGCTCATAAAAATTAATTTTTTGCATTGTCAGGCTGAGTCCAGTTTATCCTGAGCCTGACGAAGGAAAGCCCTGTTTATTGCTTAACGTCTTTTGAACACGAAGATTTCACAAAGAGCTTTTCTATCTACTAACTGTTCTAAAGTTTTACAGAGCTGAAAAGCAAACATAAATTTTTTAACTCCATGTTACAGCTCTGTCAGGCTGAGCCCGTCGAAGCCTTAGCTTTTCCATTGCCCAAGTTACCTCCGCGTTACCAACATCAGTTACCGCGAAGTTACTACTTTTTTTCTTTGTGAGATACTAATATGAACTATTATTAGTTACTTTGTGTAACAATTATAAAAATAAATATTAAAAAATGAGCACAGACGCATTGTTCAAGCCTTTTAAGTATAAGAATTTGGAACTGAAAAACAGAATCGTGATGGCCCCGATGACGAGGGCACAATCGGATAATGGAGTTCCTACGCAGCAGATTGCAGACTATTACGCCCGGAGAGCCGAAGCGGAAGTCGGACTGATTATCTCCGAAGGAACGGTCATCAACAGGCCTGCATCAAAAAACATGCAGAACATTCCGGATTTTTACGGAACCGAAGCTTTGAATGGCTGGAAAAATGTAATCGGTGCCGTTCATGAAAACGGGGGCAAAATGGGGCCTCAGATCTGGCATGTGGGAGATACCCGGAGTTCGGATGATTATCCGGAAGTTCCGATGGAGAAAGCTTCGACAATGACGCTGGAGGATATTCAGGATACCATTGCGCAGTTTGCCGCTTCAGCAAAATCTGCAAAAGACTTAGGTTTTGACGTGCTGGAAATCCATGGTGCTCACGGATACCTGATCGACCAGTTTTTCTGGGAAGTAACCAATACCAGAACCGATGAATACGGCGGGAAAACACTGAAGGAAAGAAGCCGGTTTGCGGTGGATATCGTGAAGGCCATCAGAGCCGCAGTGGGCGAAGATTTTACCATCATTATACGGCTTTCCCAGTGGAAGCAGCAGGACTATTCGGCGAAGCTGGCCCGGACACCGGAGGAGATGGAAGAGTGGCTGCTGCCGTTGAAAGAAGCAGGTGTTGATATTTTCCACTGCTCGCAGCGACGTTTCTGGGAACCTGAATTTGAAGGTTCCGACCTGAATTTTGCCGGCTGGGCGAAAAAGATCACCGGGCAGCCGACCATCACCGTAGGATCCGTAGGACTGGAAGGGGATTTCATGAGTGCTTTTGCCGGCCAGGGAACGGAAAAAACAGATTTATCCGAGCTGACCAGAAGACTGGAAAGAGGAGATTTCGACCTGGTAGCCGTAGGACGCGCGCTCCTGCAGGATCCGGAATGGGTGAAAAAAATCAAGGAAGGAAAGACCGAAGAGCTTCAGGATTTCAAAGCCGAAAGCATGGCTGTCCTGTATTAAAAGGTCAATGGTGAATTTTGCCATCGCAAGTCAATGGTCAATTGTTTTATGTAGATAAACTGACAAGCGCAGCGTATTGACCATTCACTCCTTGCAATCAATGGTTAATTGTTCACGTAAATAGCCTGATAAGCGCAGCGTATTGACCATTTACCATTCATATATTTTACCTATCAATTATTTAAACGAAACCGCTCCGGAAATTTTTCTGAAGCGGTTTTTTAATTCGGGCAACACGCATCTCCAGTGGCCGGGTTCTCTGTTTTTGGGAGGGTAATAACATTCTACCGTATCTACTGAACATTCCGGGGGATGTCCGCCGTTGACGCGTTGCAATTCTGATCTTTATTTTTTTAAATTTTCAATATATTTTTTTGTGATGATTAAAATAATACCTCCCGGCATGATGAAAAACAGTAACCGGAAAAAAAAAAATTTCATCAGACTTACCGACAGGCAGGGGAATGTTTAATCTATAATTTGCTATTATATCTCTGTCTTCTGATTTATTATATGTAATAATTAAATTATTTTGATTTTAAAAGTTGAAAAATTACATATAATTTAATAAATGGATTCATTTTTTACTCATAAATATAGATAATAACAAATTATATGCTTAATTTATATTGAGGTTGCTTATATTTGCAAAACAAAAAAACAAATTCTTTTGATGAAATTTTATTTTCTTACAGCCTTAGTTATTTCATTATTTTTAAAATCACAACATTATACTTCACAATGGTATAATGTAGACAATGGTCTTCCTCAAAATACGGTTAAAGATATCACCAAAGATGAGTATGGATTTGTATGGATATTAACCAATAATGGAGTTGTAAGATATGATGGTAACCAATTCCTTATTCCAAAGAGGAACATCAATACCGTAAATTTTTACGAATTTAAAAGTTTCGGAAAAGATATTTATTCTTTAAATTTCTTTATCAGGGAATACATCAAGATTTCAGAAAGACAGGTAAATATTCTTACTTATAAGAGCTATCTCTTAGGCCCGTATGCCCCTGAGGACGGCAGAACATATTTTTTCCTGAATCAAAACAGCGCCAATAATAAATTTTACCCTATTGCGGATTTCTTCATTATTCCACTTGGTAAGGAACGTTACTTCTTTGGAAAGAATACGATTGAATACCAAAAAGATCCTTCATCGGAGCGGATCGTGATCGGGAAAAATTTCCATTATACTATGCTTAAAAATGCATTTGTACTGGAGAATGTGGTACATATTGCGGATCCTGTCCGAAGAAAAACCATAATTCTTCGTGATGGGAAAATTTCTTACGATAACCAGCCTTCTTTTTGTAACGATCCCAAGACAAAAATATACTGGTTTCAATCTAAAAACCAGGTATTCATGATTAATCACGGGAAAATTTATCTGAGCAGCAGACTGAATAACGGCAGGCCGGTATTCCGCTTTATCGCAGATTATAAAGATATTGAAAAAGACTATATCGGATCTATGTTTTATGATGAGGAAAATCAGAAGCTTTATATCGGGAGCCTCCTCAAAGGACTTAATATCCTCAGTCTGTCAAATTTTTATATTTCTCAAAAGAAGGTACCTTTTACCGATGAGATATGCTATGCTGCCCTGCCGTTGAGTCGCCATTCGATAATTGCCCAGGATGGCACCGAATACTTCAGGGATTCGGTAAAAAAAAGATATCAGGTAGAGTTATTCTCCGACGACCGACGCCTTGCATATGATCGTTCAAAAAATGTTCTGTATGTAGATTACGGGATGATATACAGGAAATCACGGAGCACAGGCTATAAAAAAGGCGACTCCATATCGTTGGATGAGGCGATAATATCCGTCAATAAAATCAATGATCTCTTTATGGTAGGTAAAATGGGTCATGATAATACCTCGATATTAGAAATTTTTAAAGATGACCGGTTTAAAAAAGCGGAGGCCTCTGTAAAAATTCCCGAAAAAATGACTACCGTGGTTCCCTACAGCCGGGATCTTATTTTTGTGGGAACTTACGGCGGATTGTACCTGCTCTCTTTATCGCAGAAAAAGATTATTAAAAAACTTGCCGGAAACATTAATATAAAAAACGTTATACGGTCGGCAAGCGGGCACTATTGGTTAACTACATATTCTGATCAGGGCTTCTATCTTCTAAAAAACCTTGTTCCTGTGAGACTTCCGGCAGACAGGGAACAGGCCATTTCCGGAGCCCATACTTTTCTGGAAGATAAAAACGGCTTTTTCTGGATCTCTACCAACAACGGCTTATTCAGAGTCCGTGAAAAAACACTACTCAATTATGCAGACAACAAAATCAATCCGGTCTATTATTACCGCTACACCAAGCTGAACGGTCTGCTGAACAATGAGTTCAACACGGCTTATCCGGGAGGCAACATCCTGGAAGACGGCGATTTCGTCTTTCCGTCCATGGAAGGTTTTGTCTTCTTCAGGCCACAGGAAGTAAAAAGGATTTATCCTAAAAAAAATACGCTCTTTGTAGAAAGGGCATACAGCAGTAAGGAAAATTTTGCTTTCAAGAACAAATTAAAGATAAAAAGTAACTTTAAATTATTGAATATCTTTCTTGATATTCCGTACTTTTCAGATATTGAAAACATCCACCTGCAGGCCAGGCTTAAAGGAGGCAACCACGATCAATGGAAAGATATCGGTAATAACCGGATGTATGTAATGGATGAAGACAGCCCCGGAGATTACAGCCTGGAGATCAGATACCTCACTTCCGAAAATACCTTTGCTTACAAAATCCTTCCGATAGAAATCGTCCCTTTTTTTTACCAGACATTCTGGTTCAGGCTGCTGGTCGGTTTTATCTTATTATGCATCATTATGGTGATCATACGGGTGAGAACCAGTTTTCTTCAGGGAAAAAATAGAAACCTGAAGGAGAATCTAGACATAAAGGATAAAGTGCTTGAAGCCACCAGAGATATGCTCAAGAATGAGTCGGAACAAAAAGCGAAGATCATCCAGAGCATCAGCCATGATATCACAACACCCCTGAGCTACATGTCTTACCTTACGCAGCAGCTCAACGATACCGAAAATCCCGACAAGCAGAAAGAGCTCTTCGAAATGTTGCACAAAACCTCTGAGCAACTCTTTACGTTTACCTCCGGGCTCAAAGAATATACAAAGCTGTTTCATTCGGAAGCTGTTTTTGAGAAGGAGGAATATGAATTGTGCAGCCTTATCGATACCAAGGCAAAACTTTTTGAGGAAATCGCCCTGAAAAGAGATACGGTAATTGTAAATCTCTGCGATGCTGATTTTAAAACCCGTGTGAATAAAACGGTGTTCGCTGTCATCCTGCACAACCTGATCGATAATGCCGTGAAGCATACCATTGGCGGAAAAATTACCATTAGTGCAGAAAAATTCACAGATATGACTATATTCGAGGTAACCGATACCGGACACGGAATGTCTGATGAACAGATCCTGTACTACAACAGGATGTTTGAGAATGGTGAGGAGGAACTGCTCCCTTTTAAAAATGAAAAGCTCGGGTTACCTATGGTCATTAGACTATTAAGGAAGATAGGGGCGGAGATCAGGTTTCAGAAAAACAATCCGACCGGAACACGGGTAACTATAATTAGGGAAACATTAAGCTTATGAAAAGAATACTGATTGCAGATGATCATTTTGTGGTGGCCTATGCCATATCTCTTATGCTCAAAGAACATTTCGAAAAAGTGACGATAGACTGCGTGGAAAATTATGAGGATACCGAAAATAGACTCCGGCAGGAAAAATATGATCTTATGATCCTGGACATTGAGATGCCCGGCAGTATCTATACCGCTATGATCGGTGAGCTGAAGGCCATACAGGAAGACCTGCTGATTCTGATCTTCACCGCACATGAAGACGATGCGGCGATACAGTATATCAGACAGGGTGCCGACGGCTACCTGAATAAAAAATGCGGTCAAGAGAAAATTGTTAGGGCAATAGACTGCATTCTGAAAGACGGATATTATTATCCCTTTAAAGTTATCAGCGAAGCCATTCAAGCGGCGAATCCAAAAAAGGCGGTCCATGATCTCTCGGAGAGGGAGTTCCAGATCTTCGAGTTGCTGGCCCAGGGTGAAGGGCTGAATGATATTACCAGACTTCTTAACATCAGCCATTCTACTGTAAGTACCCATAAAAAAAGAATTTACGATAAGCTCGGTGTAAAAAACCTTATTGAGCTTTCCAAAATCTACAACGGCCTGAAGTAACAAGGCATAAATCCTAAATAGCAACCGGATTAAACGCCTGGAAGCGGTAAGTAATAAGTTTTTCCTATCGGTATCACAGCCCAAGATATAAGAATCAAATGGGATTTTTTGTCAGCCGTTAAGAAAGATTCTGTTTATAATCCTGATTTGCCCACCAGTTTTACCGGTTTAATTCATTGGGAAAAAAGGCGAGTAGTATTGGATTCACGTTAATATCATAAATCATATTCATATACCTTCGCGGTATACGTGCCAATTTCTTTTCCCCCGGAATCGTTGCCGGAAGCAAACGTTTATCTTTGCCGGAAAATAACAAAAGTAAAAAGAAAAAAATGGTAGGTTATAGAAAACGATGTTTTAACCTTTTTTATCCAAGATGGTAGAAAATTGTATGCGGTAATCAATACAGTCAGGCTTTACTCTCGCCAATCGGGTCTCCGCCTCAGTATAACTTTATTTTACAAGCCAAAAATTTCCAGTCTCTATCACCTATTTTCCAACTTATCAAAATCTGCGTAATCTGCCCGATTTGCGTGAACCTTTAACTTCCAGCATCCGGTCTGCCAAAATCTACGGAATTTGCCCAATCTGTGTAAGATCCTGATTTTCATATCTTATCATCCAGCTTTCAGCCCCTCTATCCAACTATGTAATTTTTTTTGTAGCGATTTAATGACAAAAATATCGAAAAATAGCTATACGTTTACCGGTTGCAATGTTTTGACCGCGTTGTAAATTTGCTCAAGAATCTAAACAAATTCTAAAAGACGCTCTGGATTTAACGTTCTCATAAAAAATGGTTAAATCAGAACAATTTCAGATAACTTTTAATCTACAATTTTATGAAAAAAAATGTACTCACTCCACTGGCAGTAATGATTTTATCATTCGGTGCACATGCGCAGGTTGGCGTTAATACCACAACCCCTTTGTCCACGCTTGAAGTGGCAGCAAAAAACACAACCGGTACCTCAACCAATGTAGACGGTTTCTTATTCCCGCGGGTGGACCGACAGCGGGCACAGAGCATGGCGAACGTTCCGGTTTCTACCATGATTTATGTAAATGATGCCTCCACGGGTACCGCGCAGGGAACGGCAGTAAACATAGCCAACAACGGCTTTTATTTTTTTGACGGTAACGTGTGGGTGAGGCTTTCAGAACCGGTAGCTCCGGCCAATACCTTTGTTCCTTCGGTCGTGGCGTCTGGTAAAACGACAAACTCCGTCACGCTGACAGACAGCAGCGGCTTCAATAAATTCACGTTTACAGCCAGCACCAACGATGGGAACTGGAGTACGACCAACAATACCTATACCACCTCAAAAGCAGGCTTTTACCAGCTTTCTATGCAGGCTATAGAGCAGCCCAGCACCAGTAATAACAGTTTTGGCTGGGTCATGACGTATGATAGCAATTCCTATCAGTACGCGGGAATAAGTAATATTGTAGGAGGAACCCGTCTTAATTCCGGTGGAGTAGTAGTTTTGTATCTAAATGTAAATCAGGTAATTAGGTTCGGGGCGATTCCTTGTACAGGCTGTGGTAGCACAACGTATAATGTTACCGATCGTTCTTTCAGTATAACGTATCTGGGGAACTGATTGTAAATACCCTGCATTTGTCCGGGATATAACGATCGAAGCCGTGCTGCATTAAAATTGTCAAAGCAGATCCCCCGATACAGTCCTGGGGCCAACCGATCCGGATTATCACTATGCAGACAAGCTGAATTCTATTGATATGATATTGATCTTCCGCTTTATATCAGGTAGTAGGTAGCGATACCGCTAAAGGATATTTAGTAAAAAAGCTACAGGTTGTCTGATTGAAATCTTTGATTACAATCTATATTTGCTCAGGAATACAAAACAAACTCTACAAAACACTTTGAATTTAACGTACTCATAAAACAGGGTCCGTTTAGAAAAATTTCAGATAACATTAATCTACACTTTATGAAAAAGCAATTATTTTCTTTATTGGCAATACTGTGTCTTTCTCAGGCTGTAAAAGCTCAGGTTGGCGTTAATACCGCAGCGCCTTCGTCCACACTTGAGGTGGCCGCAAAAAATACAACCGGTACCTCTACCAATGTAGATGGTTTCCTGTTTCCGCGGGTAGACCGCCAGCGGGCACAGAGCATGACGAATGTCCCGGTTTCTACCATGATCTATATAAACGATGCCTCCACGGGAACTGCACAGGGAACCGCCGTGAACATTGCCAACAACGGCTTTTATTTTTTCGACGGTAATGTCTGGGTGAGGCTTTCGGAACCGGTAGCTCCGGCCAATACCTTTGTCCCTTCGGTTGTAGCGTCTGGTAAAGCGACAAACTCCGTCACGCTAACTGATGGCAGCGGTTATAATAAATTCACTTTCACCGTTAGCACCAACGATGGGAACTGGAATACAACCAACAATACCTATACCACCTCAAAAGCGGGCTTTTACCAGCTTTCGCTACAGGCTATAGAGCAGCCCAGCACCAATAATAACGTTTTTTCCTGGCAAATGAGATTTGATAGCAATTCATATCAGTATACATCAGCAGGCAGTATTGTGGCTGGAACCCGTCTTAATTCCGGTGGGGTTGTGGTCTTGTACCTAAATGTAGGGCAGGTAATTCAGTTCGGTGCAACTCCTTGTTCAGGCTGTACCAGTTCATATAATGTTACCGATCGTTCGTTCACTGTGGTGTATCTGGGGAACTGATCCCCAATTTATCAGGATCATTACAGGGTGAAAACGCCCATAATAATTATTCAATTTCATAGGATTTTAGCAGCCAGCCGGCAACTCCCTCCCCGATCAGGCTGGCAGCAAAACAAATCCCCCATTAGATTCTAAAAACACACAATATGCATTGCTATTAAGATATTTTTTTTAAACAGCTTATGAGTATAGATGCATGGGAACCAGGACTGTTATTAATAGGCCTGGTTTTTTTATTGAAAAATCTTTGATTTTTTTTAAGCTTTTGTGTGCTTTATTCGGCCTCAGGCATTTAGCTTTATTTTATAGCATACCTGTCTTTTGTAACTTTTGTGGTTAGAAAATTTCCCACGGATTTGCGCAGATTTTCACGGATCATGTTTGATATACAAAATTCGTGGCGATACCCTAACCAAAGGTGCTTTAGCATCCGGCCCCCCTTTTCCAGCTTTTTTTACGATTTTTGCTTAAACTAAAGTCTTCTGTTTTTTTTTGTTTGAATGGCTAAAAACAAAATGAATATCATCGAATTCATGTTGTGATAGTTCCTATTTCCTATATCCGAAATGTAATTGATGTCATAAAATCGCGACAATGCCTTTGATTTTTATTACAAAATCTGTAGATAAAAAACTACATAAAAACCTATGGTAGTAAAATAAGCGTCCTGTACATTTGCATTATAATTCAGCCATTAGAATTGGTTGATACTACTGCTTAAAATACGGTATTGATTTGACAGAATATAAAGCAGTTTCAAATAACATAAATAATGATGACACGATTAAGATGAGAAAAAATTCTGCATTACAGCAATTATACGCATTATTCGTACCTGTAAAAACAATTGGACCCGCGATTTTACAGCAATTCGAAAAATCCGGATTGCCACTTTTGTTATCTTGCCGGCGTCTTTACCAGACGACGCAGGATCTGCGGATTACTACCGTATCCTTATATAATTTTCAATAAACAATAAAAAAACCACAATGAAAAAAATTTTATTTATTGCCCTGCTGCTGTCCGGGCTTTCCGTAAAAAGCCAGGTGGGGATCAATACCGACAGTCCTACAAAAATGCTTGATGTCAACGGTGATCTCAGGATCAGGATGTTGCCTCAGGGAAACAATTCCCAAAGCTTACTGATTACTGATTCCAATGGCAATATGTTGAAAATGGATGTTCCCGAAATGCTTCCTTCAAAAGGAGACATCAAAGACACCTACTACGCCGGCGATCATGACGGCTGGTACCTGCTTGATGGAAGAAATATCAACAGCCTTCCGGCTAATGCTCAGGCTACAGCCGTTTCCCTCGGTTTTACCTCAACCCTGCCCGATTTTGCGGGGAAGTATGCAAAAGCGACTTCAGGTGAAGCACTGTCGTCTGTAGGGGGAAACCCTTCTTACAATATAACCAAGCAGAATATGCCGAGTTTTTCTTTTTCAGGCAATACTTCCGCAGCGGGCAGCCATAACCATTATGCAAACGACCGTACACCTCATGGAGGAGGAACCATCTGGGGCTATACCACCGGAGGTACTGTAAATTGGTGGACATATACTATAAGAACCACCAGTGCCGCCGGGGCTCATTCCCATACGCTTTCCCTGAACTCGAACGGATCCGGGCAGGCCATACCGCTCGCTCCTGCATTTATTGCTGTAAATACCTTTGTTTATTTAGGACTTTAAAAACATACTTATGAAAAAAAACAGATTTCAGCTTATTTTGCCCATATTTACGGCATGTTTTATTCTTACTTCCGAAAGATTGAGCGGCCAGGTCGGTATCAATACCACACAGCCTACGAAAATGCTTGATATAAACGGGGATATGAGGATCCGCCTGTTACCTGTGGCTTCCGGTGGTACTTATCAGCTCACTGCCGTGGATGCAAACGGCAACATCAGTTCTGCAACCCTCAGTATTCCTACCCGGAATATCGGGGACATTAAAAAAGGATTTCAGTCTGCCGACCATGACGGCTGGTATCTGCTCGACGGAAGACCGTTGAATACACTGCCATCCGGTGCACAGAATAATGCAAACAGCCTTTCGCTCACCAGCCTCCCCGATGCAAGGGGAAGGTTGCTGAAAACAAAGACCGGCTCAGAACAGCTTGCGGCCCTCGGAGGAAGCAATACGGTAACACTCAGCCGTGCCAACCTTCCTTCTTATAATTTTACGGGAACCACATCTGCGGACGGGCAGCATAACCACTCCGTTCACGAAGTGCATCAGAATACCTCTGCCAATCAGTTGAATTTCAGGTATTCCCCTACCTGCTGTGCCGTTTACGGATATAATTCGGAAACCAGATACACCAGTACACAAGGGGATCATACCCATAGCTTTTCGGGGAGTTCGGAAGGAGGAGGAACCGCTTTTTCCATTATTCCCCAGCATATCAGTGTAAACACTTTTATCTATTTAGGAAATTAAATTTACTCTTATAAAATGAAAATAATATATTATATAATTGTCTGTATGGTCATTGGAAGCACCGTAGAGGCACAGAATGTCGGTATAGGTACGGAAACCCCTACCAGAACCCTTGATATAAATGGAGAAACCAGAATAAGGATGCTGCCTTCAGGGAATATGCAGGATAAGGGAGTGGTTACGGTAGACCAGGACGGCAATCTTTACAGGGCAGATCGCATTGTCGTAAAAGGCGATTTGAAGAGCGGGTTGGAAACCCAGGACCACAAAGGCTGGTACCTGCTTGACGGAAGAAGCCTCAACTCCCTGTCTGCAAGTGCCCGGAACGCCGCATTGTCATTGGGATTCACATCCAACCTGCCAAATGCCGAAGATCGAATCATAAAAACACGGACGTCAGGCCAATCGAACGGCACCATTGGGGGCAACAATACGACAGTACTGGTGCAGGCAAATATACCGGCTTATACGATGACCGCTGCCGTGAACGGTGTCGGGAACCATACCCATAGCTGGGAGGACCAACATACTTCGTCCAGCGGAACACAAACGGTGCCGGATGGAAGCAGTTACGCCCACTATCTTGAAGGATGGGATATCGTGACCAGCGGAGCCGGGCAGCATACCCATTCCGCGTCAGTTTCTACCGGCGGATCATCAGCTGCTTTCTCTGTTTTGCCACAATACCTTACGGTAAACACTTTTATTTACCTGGGTGAATAAATGATGCTGTAGTGATTTTAACTTATGGATCGCCTGGCAAATGCTGAATATACATTGTTTCAGAATACGGTCCGTTTAAGATCATTCTTCAGGATAGCCAAGAATGACGATTATTGGCTGTTTAAAACCGATGCCTCGGGGAATATTGTTGAAGTACCGGACGTCGGACAGCGGTAAAATCCTTTTTCATAGAAAACCGGACCCGTATCTTATCGGATAACGATTGATTAAACACAATGTTCATTATACCCGATAGGTATTTTAATGACCTAATTGACAATACCTATATTTTAGCCCGCCGCCTTTGTGCCGCGGGCTTTTTATTTGATCCGGTTTGGGGGGATTTATGATAAAAAAGTTCCCACAGATCGTACGGATTTTCACGGATGATTGTGTATAAGTGATACTGTGGTTTCGGGTAACCTTTACCGCCGGTAGGTAAAAAATCCTCCTACAGATGGCATGGATTTACGCGGATCATTGCGCTTTATTTTCATGACAAAATGTGATTAATAATAAATGCTAAATTTAAACTACAGATTTGCCCATATTTTCACAGATGATTGCGCATATTTTATTGCTTAGGATCATAAAAACAACATTATAAAAATTTTAGTACAACGTTTGTCATTGAATGTGTTGAATCTTCGATTTCCCGCAGGGTTATCTAAACATAGTGTTTGAGATTGGATTGGATTGGATTGGATTGGAGTGGTGCGTATCTGTATGAGGACAAATGAGGAAAACTTCAGCCATCGGCATTTTCCTTCTTGGGATTTGAGAGACTAAGCCAGGCAGTATGTATATACAGTTTAGCTTAAATTTAAAATAGCTGTCTGTTTAAGCAGAATATAGATTGAACCTTATATAAGTGCTATTTTATCCTGACTCCCGAAGGATTTCTTTACAGTAGAGAATTCAGTTGCCGAGATCTTTGACTTTGTAACGCACACTGGTTACCAGGTCTTTTTCGAAATCAAAGATCAGATAATATCTTTTTTTATTTCTGGTTTCTATATAATAGCTCCAGCGGTCTGTAAAATCGCTGACACTTCTTTGAGAGCCGAAAAAGGATTCTATTTCAGATTTATGTTTGCCTGTCCATTCCGTGCTTTTAACAAGCTTATGAACAAAGTATTTCCTGGATGCAGGAAATTTCTTCCATAGAAAACTTCTGATGTCATGATCAGATTTGAATTTCAGTGTTTTTGTAAGTAGTGGAAGCATCATTTGTGTTTTTCTCAGGTATTTAATAGAACTGTTTTTTCCATTTGCTGATAGAGTTCCTGCTCAGGCGGAAATGTTCAGCCGTTTTCATGTTGCTGAGGTTATGTTTCTTCTGGTAATCAAGAATTTTCAGAATTGAACTCTTTGTGTAGGAACGAAGTTGCTGGTTGTCATGAAAGGTTTCCTGATCGGGCTTACCGAATATTTTTTCATTGATTTCGATAATATCCAGTGGCGACAGCGATTTGTTGGTCAGCAGCTTCTCACAGGACTTGGCCTTTTCAGGAAATTTCTTGGTGATGATGTCGCGGTAGATTCTGTTGTAATTTACGGGAACTGATTTTTTCATCGTCTTAATGTTTATCGGATATCAATCTGTTGTTTTTATTTTCGTTTGCTGATCCACTTGTAGAGCGTGGTTTTGGGGATGCCATAATGTTCCATCACTTCCTGCTTGGTTTTTTCACCGGTATCTATCGATTCCAGAATAAAGTTGATGATTTCGGTGGTGTAGATGTTTTTGCGGAACTGGGGCAGCGACGATTTTTCCATCTTCAGGCTTTCATCAGGATTATAGGCCGCAGGAGGAGAGTAAAGGATCAGGTGCTGGCTGTAGATCCTGAAAAAATCATAATCCAGCAGTTTGCTCCATCGTAAAATCTGCTCCGAATCCAGGCTTTTGCACCCATAGATTTCCGAAAGCTCGGCTTCCGTACATTTCATAAAACTGCAGATTCTGCCGGCCTCTAGTCCTTTTTCTTTTACCCTCGCCCGGATAAGTTCCCCCAAATGGATATTTTTGAAATTTTTCATAATTCGACTGTCTTATATAGTTGAATTTTAAACATCATTCTGATCCTGTAACAACCTGGCGTTTTAGTATTGAACCCTAATTAAGCCTTGGCACGGAACTGCCGCTTATATACACCGGAGCAGTGCTTACCTGCTGTTTAGGCATATCCGGAATGATGATCATTCAACAAGGCGAATTTATAGGTATTTTTTGAGGTACGTTAACCAAAAGCTGTAGGATTTTTGCTACAAAACTTGTAGAGGGATCATTACAAGACCTATTGAAAATAAGAAAATAAAGGTCAGGACAAACTGCAAAAGCGTATCCGGCATCGGGATTTCATATCCCATTGGGATGATCGGATCAAATGCTGCAGGAATATTTTTCACAGGAAAAACCTTTCGGATATTAAAATCCGACAGGTCTGTAGATTTACTCGGGTGCAGGGATTTTATGCCTGGTTTATATTTTCCTGCCGGTTCCTTTTTGGCAAACAGCCGGAACGGCTGATAGAGGAATGTTATTGTTTCTTACGGCTGTTGATCCATTTATACAAAGTCGTTTTAGGGATACCATATTCCTCAATGACCTCTCTTTTTGTTTTTTTGCCTTTGCTTATCAGTTCGAGGATGAAATCGATGATCTCCGTGGTGTAAATATTTTTACGGAATTGAGGCAGGGATGATTTTTCTTCTTTAAGGTTTTCACTTTCCTTATCGGGTACGGGTGGTGAGTAGAGAATCAGGTGTTGGCTGTAGATTCTGAAAAAATCATAGTTCAGCAGTTTGCTCCAGCGGAGAATCTGTTCAGAATCCAGGCTCTTCAGCTCATAAGTGGCAAAAAGTTCTTCTTCGGTGATGTTCATGGAGCTGCAGATTTTCCGTATCTCTATGCCTTTTTCCTTTACCCGCATCCGGATGAGTTTTCCCAGGTGGATATTTTTATAATTTTTCATACCTCGTTTGTATTTTATAGAGTTGTAATCTTATCAAAGGTTTTTTCTATTCATCTTATTAAACATTTCCCGGAAGATAAAATCAAAATTATGTGATTTTCAGACTGTTTCTACTGCTGTTCCAGAGGTTGTTAAATTAAGCGAATGTATAAGTATTTTTTGAAGATATAGTATATAATTAATAATAATTTTGTGGCGTAATGTAATAAAAGCAGTTGTTTTGTATTGGAAAAAGAGATTAATAAATGAGCTGTAAAGATGAAGCCGGTGGCCGGAAATCATGTATAGTACAGTAAGGAAATGGGATCCTGCTTCATTTGGGTGCACTTTAGAAACAACTTAAATATATCAAAAAAGCCATCTCCAAAATATGGAAACGGCTTCTAACAGATTAAATATCTAAAATTGTCATCGTTCAATGACAATAATGATTCGGTTTATAGTCCGATGCTTTGGTTCGGTTTCAGTTGTTTTCTGATGCTCTTTGGCAGGGCATCCTTATGAACCAGGATAGCCGTCGATTTATATTCGACATAAGGTCTTGTTACATAAATATATCCTTCAAAATCATTGGTTACACCCCATGAATTCTTCACCATATAATATTCTTTTCCCGATTGATCTTTCGCGAGACCTACGATGTGCATTCCATGGTCATCTGTTGTGGAAAGGTTGTTTAAAGCCTTCTGACGCATATCTTCGGTGATGGTTTTATCTTTTTTCGGCTCGGTGAATAAGGTTCCTTTATTGTCTTTGGTAATTTGGTCCAGATCCATGTCCGGAACATAGGCTACCCCGTTTTTGTAGGAAAAATACGGCTCCGACACATCGGTTGCCCAGCCTACGGAATAGCCTTTATTTACGGCATTGTCAATGATCTCCGTTAAATCTTTCATAGGCACGTTCCAGTCGGAATCATGGCTCCAGTTATCCGGGATCGGAACAACAAATTTTTGGTAATACGGGTAATCCTTGTAGGAAGAAAGTTCCACATAATCATCAGGGTTAATGCCTACGACTTCTTTTGCGAAAGTCTTCGGCGTATACGATTTCCCTTGATAAGTAAAATTCGCCGGAACTTTTCCCAGGTATTCATCCAGGATCACATCTACGGAAGACATCCAGTTATCCGTCAGCTTTCCTTTCGATCCGGCCTGAACCAGGCTGTCGAGCACAGGCTTCAATTTACCCTGCATCTCGGAGAAATTGTTCAGGGTCTGCCCCTGTCTCAACCCGGTATAGGCATCCTGGGGAACCGCACCGTATTTTTTATACATATTGATGACATCATGCAGCTCTCCGCCGTCGCCCCAGCTGATCGCGCCGTTGTTCAGAACGTATAATTTTGCTTTATCATGGTAAGAATTCCTTGCCGTAAAAATTTCTGCCAGGTCAACGGGCTTTTTACCCATCCTCTGCATTTCAGACTCCAGGAAAGAATTTCCCGAATAGCTCCAGCACGTGCCGGATGAACCCTGGTTCTTTACTGAAGTGGCTCCTACATCTTTCAGTGTGGTAAACTGGAAATTGGCATTCTGGGATTGATTGTTTTTTAGCTTGTTGATTAAGTCATCCTGGGCAAACATCATACTTCCTGCAGACAAAACAAAAAGTAATGATATAAATTTGGTATTCTTCATTACTGTAAAAAATTATATATACGAATAGTCGTTGCTAATAGAGATTCGTTACAGGACTAAAGGTTAAATCCCTAGGTTAAATTTTATGACAAGACAGGAAATGAAATTCCCGAAACGGAGTTTAACGTTTGGCAGATCAGAAATTTTTAATATAATGTAATAAATTTACGATGCAGTAAAAAAGCTTTTTAAATGGCGTAGAGTGTTGATTTTATTTATATTAAATCATATTCGGAATTTGTCTGCTCCCACGAATTAAATTATTTTAAAAAAAAGTTTACGATGTTTCCAACCTTTTGGAAACTTTCTGCATCTATGTAGATATAAAGCCTGACTATGGAACGAGAGCTATTATTGGAATGTCAGCGGAACGACCGGAATGCCCAGCGAAAAGTCTATGAAAAGATGGCCGGGAAGCTGTATTCGGTATGCAGACGTTATCTTAAAAATGATGAAGATATTGAAGAAGCGCTGGCCGACAGCTTCTACAAAATTTTCACGAAGATGAACCAGCTTCAGAATCCGGATATTTTTGAATCCTGGGCCAGAAAAATTGCGGTGAACGAATGTCTGCAGAAGTTGCGCACGGCGAGGGAACTTCATATTCCTTTGGATGAAGACCATGCCTTCTCCGCTGATTTTTCTACGGAAAACATATCCTTTGAAAAAGATATTTTAAGCCTCCTGAATTTTCTTCCCGAGGGATGCAGGGCCATCTTTAATCTCTTTGCTATTGAAGGCTATCCTCATAAAGAGATCGCGGATATGCTTTCCATCAGCGAAGGCACTTCAAAATCCCAGCTCAATTTTGCAAGGAAGAGACTGCAGGAACTGATGGTAAACCAAAACATTTAAACTAAAAACGCAATGGAAAACAACAGCATAGATAAAACATTCAATGAAGCTTCCAAAACCCTGGAAGAACCTGCGACTTTTCCGGGATTCGATAAAGTCTGGGCAAAAGTAGAGGAGAAGCTGGATAAGAAAGAAGAGAAGAAAAGAAAAGGCATGGGGCTTTGGATTCCCTATGGTATTGCGGCAAGTCTTCTGATCGGTTCCGGGATTTTTTATTTTACCTCTGAAAGCGAAACTCCGGCAGTTCCGAAACAGGCTATGGCACAACAGATCGTTGCCCCAAAAAGTCAGCAGGCAGAAATAGCCGCCAATATCCGGAAAACCGACAGTATGGTAAAGGCAAATATCCAAAAGGAAATATTTAAAGCCCCGACGGCAAAAATAGCTTACCGGAAAGTTCCGGAAATAGATGTTCCCCATGCAGTTGCCCGTGTTTCCGACATGCCTTTACCACAGGTTTTTCCCAAGGAAACAACAGCCGTTGCGGAAGATAAAATCATAGCGGATACCGAAAAACGCTATCATGCAGAAGAAGTTATTACCACCGGGATCAGAAAAGAAAAGTCTTCTATGGTTCAGGCCCTTGCAGCGAATTCTACTGTAAAAAAGAAAATATACGAACTCAATGCCGTTGCCGATACCGCTGAAGCTGTATATCCGGCGTCCGTATTTAACCGCAACGAACCTTTGCAGGAACCTGAAATCCTGGCTTATAATAAAGGATATTTTAAGAAGGACAACTTTGTTGCCAATAATCAGTCCGGTTCCGGAAACAGGCTTGGAAACAAAGAAGTTGCCACCGTAATCCGGGGAAAAATGGCAGGAGTAAACATCAACTCCATATCAGAGGTACCGGGTTCCGGAAAAGTGGATATTTCCATCAGCTGCCAGGGCTCTTCCCAATTAAACAATAATCCGTTGTTTATTATCGACGGAGTTGCTGCAACGCAGGAGGTATTCATCAGGCTGGATCCAAAGAAAATTGAATTCATGCAGGTGTTCAAAGGGGAAAAAGCTACTGCACTCTTCGGGAGCAAAGCGGCAAACGGCGTGATCCTGGTCGAAACCAAAGACATTTCCAAAAAGGAAAAACGAAGGCTGAAAAGGCTTCTGAAAGAAAAGTTACCTCGATAATCATGATAGACTTCTAAACTAACGTGAACTCGAAATAGAAAATAGAGCAAAAGGCTGGAAGAAGGAAGCCGGATGCCGGAAGTCGGAAGTTTCTTCTGTTAAAAGATTGCCAGCGGTCTTATAAATTAAATGATCTTATTTGCTGTATTGTATTAAGAAGAAGATTCCGGGGGTATTTTTTTTTCTTTATATTTATTAAATCGTTGGAAATGAATTGAATACTATCGGGTTTACATTAAACTAATGCCCATTCACTATACATCTGAAAAAAGAAATTTCTCCGGAAATTTCTTTTTTTAATCCTTTTGAAGAACCAGATTTCTTGTAGAGATCAGAAACCATGAAGTAAGCTTAACAAATCATCTAAACAAATAAAATATTTATCTGCAACCTTTTCAGATTTGTACATCTTATACAAAAGAAAATGTAAACGCAGATACAAAATAATAAACATGAAAAAAGCAGGAATAGCCATACTGACTCTGATCATCCTGGAAGGTTGTAAGACCAGAACAGCTTCGGATCAGAATAAGGAAGAAAGAAAATTAGATTTTTCAAAAGATAAAGATCAGGACGGCGTTAAAAACAGACGCGATAAATGTCCGGAAGTTCCGGGACCTGTAGAAAACAAAGGCTGTCCGTGGCCGGATGTGGATGTGGATGGGATCCCTGATAAAGACGATCAGTGTAAAGAGGTTCCGGGACCTATACAAAACAACGGCTGTCCGTTACCGGATTCGGATGGCGACGGAATAAATGACGAAGACGACGCCTGCCCGACTGTAGCCGGACCTGCGGAAAACAACGGCTGCCCATGGCCGGATACCGATGGCGACGGAATCCTCGATAAAGATGATGCCTGCCCAACCGTTCCCGGACTGCCGGAATACAACGGCTGCCCGAAGCCGAAAACGGCAGTGGCTGAGGAAATTTCTTATTCGCCCGAGAGATCTTCAGCCAAACTGGCATCTAAAGTTTCAGGTGTAAAAATTACCAAATCCAAAACCAAAGACAGAAAAGTTAAAATAACTGAAGATTTTCCGGAAGCCGGACAACTTACTGCCGGAGAAGTAAATGATTTCTTTAAGTGGAATTACTGGGAGGATATGGCTGCTCCTGTTTTGTCGGAATGCAAAAATCAGTGGAAGATCTTTCCTGATAAAAGAGTTTCTGTACAACTCGTCAATAAAAATGGGAAACCTGTTATCGGAAAAAGAATAAAGCTTCTGAATGAGGAAAAGAAAGTTGTCTGGCAAGCAGTTTCAGATAATAAAGGAAATGCTGAATTGTGGATCAATCCGCGAATAGATTATAAATATTCATCCGTGAAATATTCAATTTCAGATGATAAGGGAAGGATACTGTCGGATAAAGTAAAATTATTCAGAAACGGGCAAAATATCATTTCCTTAGATGCGCCATGTCTTACAAAAAGAAATCTTGATCTTGCCTTTGTGGTAGATGCAACAGGATCTATGGGAGACGAAATTTCCTATCTACAGGCGGAATTGCTGGATGTCCTTAAAAAAGTGGAAAAGAAGCTTCAGAATACCACAGATGTACGTTACGCTTCCGTATTTTACAGAGATCAGGGTGACGAATATGTAACCAGGGAATTTAATTTTACGGACAAAGCAGAAAACCTGATTAACTTTATTAAAAAACAGGAGGCCGGTGGTGGCGGAGATACACCGGAAGCAGTGGTGGAAGCTCTGGATTCTTCCATTGAAAAACTGAGTTGGAGCAAAAGTAATTCCACTAAAATTATGTTTTTGGTCCTGGATGCTCCTCCGCACTATTCACAGGAAAACATTGACAAGATATATGAAAAAGTAAAGCTTGCCGCTGAAAAAGGGATCACTATTATTCCATTGGCAGCCAGCGATACCGATAAGGAAACGGAATATATTATGAGAACTTTTGCCCTGCTTACGAACGGAACCTATACTTTTCTTACCAATCACAGCGGAATCGGCAACAATCATATTGAACCGACCACAGATTCTTATGAAGTAGAAAAATTAAATGAACTTTTATTAAGACTCATTTTACAGCGTTCAACAATACCATCCTGTCAATCCAACTCTAAAAACGAGTATATCTATAAGAAGATTGAAACCGAACTTGAAAATGAAGAACATCCTAAGATCAAGATCTATCCGAATCCTACAAAGGGTTTACTCCATATTCAATCCAATAAACTTATTGATGAATTATATGTATACGATTTCAGCGGAAAAGTTTTAATCAGAAAAGAAAAGTTGCCGAAGGGAACAAATAATATTGATATTACTTCTTATCCCCAAAGTGTATATTTAATGCGATGCAGATACGGTAAACAATGGGACACATTTAAAATTATTAAAAATTAAGTTAGGTGGAGTGGGCATTCTCAGGAATGCCTGCTTTTTATTTAATAGCTGCCTGTCTCAGACATTGGGGAAGTATACATCTGATGTAAATTTTGTATTTTTGAAGGAATTAAAAACATATCATGAAAAACTTTAGCTATCTGTTCAGGCTTATCATCCTGGTATCTGCGTGCATTAGTTTACAGCTGAGTGCGGGAACTCCTGAAAACGGGCTGGATATCTTCAGAAAATTTTCTCAAAAATTGCAGTCGTTAAAAAAGGTCAATTATCACTACACAAGAGAATTCACCTATCCCGCAGAAGACTATCACAGCAAATCGGAAGGTGAAATGTATATTGATTTCAGCAAAGAAAATGATCTGGTGGGCTTTCGGTATCAGTATAAAGATCAGGACGGATTTTCTGTTTTCAATAATTCCGGGTTTTTTGAAACCTCTGCGGCTGACAGGACCATTCATATAAAAAACAGGATGAAAGCGGCAGATTTTGAAGGTTTGTCCGCTTTGTATAATTCGATAATCACCTTAAAGAATATCCTGCCTGCAGTAATTGGCGATAAGAATATTGTAAAGGATGTTAAGGATACGCTCATTGGGAAAAAACATTTTTACCTTCTCAACTTTACTATGCAGAACCGCTTCCCTAATTATCTTGGAACAGGTTTTACGGCAACCACTGAAAAAATTACATTTTACAACAAATTAATTGTCGACAGAAAAAGCTTTATGCCTGTCAGTTTTATACAGCTTAAAAAAGGGAGCCGGGATGTCAACAGGACCGGGTTTTCAGATATTGTGGTTGATCCTGGACCTCCGTCGGACAGCAGCTGGTACTATTCGAGTTATTTAAAAGAATACAGGCAGGAAGAGAAAAATGTACCAAAGATTATCAGCATGGGGCAAAGTGCTCCGGATTTTACGCTGGATAAAATCGCAACCGCTGGAAAAGTCAGTTTACATGAATATAGGGGAAAGATTATTTTGCTGGAATTCTGGATCAGGAACTGCAGCTACTGTATAAATGCGGTTCCGGAATTAAACAGATTACACCGCAAGTACGACCCTTCAAAGTTTAAATTGCTTGCTGTTAATACAACAGACAGCCGAAAGTCGATTGAACAGTTTATATTAAAACACCAGGTAAACTATGACGTCCTGTCGGGAGAAGAAACCGTAAACAAAAATTATGGGATATCAGCATTTCCCCAGATGGTGCTGATTGATAAAAACGGAGTGGTTATCTATTCGGGGGATTTGAACATACAGGTATTGGATTCACTGATCAGTACGAATTTATAGGTAAGTTCATAACATTACTCAAATTAAAGGAAATAATTTTAAATTTAATTTTCATAAATTATTGAAAATTCAAAAAATATAATTACATTTGTCATAAGAAACTGAAACAACAAGACAATGACACTTTCGGAGGCTAAAGAAAAATACATCCAGACCTGGGGAACATTTGCGACCAACTGGGGGATCAACCGTACGATGGCGCAGGTGCACGCTTTGCTGATCGCGAGTGAAAAGCCGCTATCAACCGATGAGGTGATGCAGCAGCTGGAAATTTCCAGGGGAAACGCCAATATGAACCTCAGGGCTTTGATGGACTGGGGAATTGTAAGAAAGGAGCTTGTAAAAGGCGACCGCAAAGAGTATTTCGTAGCCGAAAAAGATGTCTGGTTCCTATTCAAGCAGATTACCAAAGAACGCCGAAAAAGAGAAATAGAACCGGTAATTTCGTTTCTGGAAGAACTGAAAGACATTGAAGACAAAGATTCGGAAGGTGCGAAAGAATTTATCAGGCTGATGGACGACTTCAGTACGGTAACGGGAAAAATAAACAACATCATGGATCTTGCGATCAAAAGCGACGACCACTGGCTGGTAGGAAAAATTACCAACCTATTGAAGTGATAAAACGAAAACTTTGTCAAAATTCTGAATTTTGACAAAGTTGAACCAAGGCAAGGAGCCTTTTTTATTTAACATTAACTTTCATAAATTATTGAAAATATAATAACAATAAAAACCTAAAAGCATGAAAAGTAATATTTTAAAAGGAGAAGTAATACTTCAGACGATTATTAGTCTTACATTATTATGGTACGCTGCTACTTGTTATTACCAAAAAGTATCGGGATCAGAATTTTTTATTGCTCTATTCTTTATTGGTGTTTCAAATATTGTCGGTTTCCTGGTAAGGGTTTCATTAAGCAAAAGCAGGTTCCACCGGTATTATTTTTACGGCGTTATTCTGTTTTTCGTGATCCTGTATTTCATGGCAGTATTATTTAGTGATTCTAAAATGGATTATGTAATAAACTTTATGGGAATCGGAGGTATATTTTTTAATATGTACTATCTCGGGTATGGTTTTTATATGGTGAAAACAATGCATCAAAATAAGACAGCGGAATAAAATTTTTTCAGATTAAATTTCAAAAATTACTGAAAATATAATATTTATATAATGTTTACTCTGGTTTCATACATCCTTTTTCTTTCTGTAAGCTCGTACCTAACGATTGATGTAGGGCGAAGATGTTACCATGCAGGAAAGCATTATCTGCACTATCTCATTCATGATTCTGATCTTTGTCTTACGATTAACAGGATTCTTTTAGGGTGTTATTATCTGATTAATCTTGGTTACATCGCGATTAATCTTACCCACTGGGACAAAGTAAATTCTCCGGAAGAGGTTTTTAGCGTCACTGCTATAAGAATAGGGTATATAACTTTAATTCTTTGCGTCTTACACTTTATGAACATTTTTGCCCTTTACTTTTTAAGAAAAAATTTAACTATAAAATAATAAAGACTATGAATCCAACAATTCTTACCACAACCTACAATTTTGAGGCATACATGATCTATCTGCCAATCGTGATCTTGCTAACCGTGCTGGTTTCCCAATTTCTCTTCAAAAACTCCAGAACCTTTATGATCGATATTTTTCATCAGAAAGAAGATATTGCCATGGCCACCAATTCCTTATTCAAGATCGGGTTTTATCTCTTAAATATCGGTTTTGCACTTTGTATCGTTGAATTTTTCCAAATCGAAACCGTAGAAAGGCTGGTCGTTGCTTTGAGCGAAAAAATCGGGGGATTTTCCATTTATCTCGGAATCATGATGCTTCTGAACCTATTGCTTTTCCTGAAAGGTCGTAAACACGCCATGAGCAAAAATAAAATCATTAAAAATGAAAACACTGCTGTTTAAAATCTGGATGTATTTTACCTTCAAAATTCAGAAAAAAAGAACAAGAGGAGACTTTTTAAACCTTTAAAATCAGTAACGATGAAAACCCTTAAAAACCATACCCTCATCTATGACAGCGAATGCCCCATGTGCAACCTGTATTCCCAAGGCTTTATTGTCGCCGGGATGCTGGATCAAAACGGGAGGGAAGCTTTTACCGAACTAAGTACTGAAAGCAAAAACCTTATGGATTTCAACCGTGCAAAAAATGAGATTGCCCTGATCGATCACAAGAAAAACCATGTTACTTACGGCCTGGACAGTCTGCTGCTGATTATCGGGAACTCTTTTCCGTTGCTGGAAAAAATAGCCAGGATTAAGCCTTTATATACCTTATTCAAAAAGCTTTATTCTTTCGTTTCTTACAACCGCAAGCAGATTATTCCTTCAAAAAACGATCATGGAACCGATGCCTGCATTCCTGACTTTAATCTGAAATACCGGTTGGCTTATATTGCTTTCGTAGCCATTTTTTCCGGATACATTTTAAGTGTGTTTTCAGCCAAATTGGGATTACATCATCATTTCTGGAGGGAAGCCGGGATCTGTGCCGGGCAGATCTTATGGCAGACCGTATTTCTGAAGACGTACCTCAAAGGAAAGCTGTGGGATTACCTCGGAAATATGATGACCGTTTCCCTCATCGGAACCGTTCTGCTGATTCCCGGAGTATTCCTGAACCTGAACGCTACTTCTGCATTTATCTATTTCGGAGCTGTAGTAGCTGTAATGTTCCTGGAGCACATCAGAAGATGCAGGATATTGGCGCTGAGTATCGTTCCGACGCTTTCCTGGACGCTTTTCAGGATGACCGTTTTAGCGATCTTAATCTTGAATAATCTTTAAACAATTGAAAATGGCCATTATCCGTTTACAGACAACCATTCAGGCCGACATCCGGAACGTCTTTGATCTGGCCAGAGATATTGATTTGCATCAGAAATCCACATTCCGGACAGGTGAAAAAGCAGTTGCCGGAAGAACTGCCGGACTCATCGAACAAGGCGAAACCGTTACCTGGAAAGCAAAACATTTAGGCATCGTACAGACTTTAACCACACAAATTATTAGCATGCACAAGCCCTATCATTTTACCGATATTATGCTGAAGGGTGCATTTAAATCCATGAAGCACCAGCATCTTTTCAGGCAGGAAGATCGGTACACCGTTATGACCGATATTTTCGAGTTTGAATCCCCGTTCGGAATCATCGGTAAAATATTCAATGCCATATTCCTTAGAAATTATATGAAGCAATTCCTTTTGGAAAGAAACCGTATGATTAAAAGTGCCGCCGAAGCAGACTTTTAGAATAAAAATTTTTATCATTTTATTTAAACAGTAACATTATGAATTTCCTAACAGCAGAATGGCGGAAACTGGCCATCATCAATTACGAAATAAATCCGGAACTTCTCTTACCTTATCTTCCGGCAGGCACGGAACTGGATTTTTATTATGGCAAATGCTACATCAGCCTTGTCGGATTTATGTTCTTAAACACAAAATTATTAGGATTTCCGATCCCCTTTCACCGGAACTTTGAAGAAGTCAATCTGAGATTTTATGTAAAGAAAAAAGAAGGAGATCAATGTAAAAGAGGCGTGGTTTTTGTGAAAGAGATCGTTCCGAAACCTGCGCTGAGCCTGGTTGCCAATTCAGTGTATCAGGAACATTACGAGACGATGCCCATGCAAAACACCATTCATCATACAGATAATGAGGTATTGATCCGGTATTCCTGGAAAGACAGAACATGGCATTCCATTACCGTAACTGCCGGAAATAACCCTTTGCCCATGAAACCCGATTCTGAATTTGAGTTTATTACCGAACACTATTTCGGATTTACAAAAAAGAAAGATAAAACGGCAGAATATGAAGTATGCCATCCGAAATGGGAATACTACGAAGTAAAAAATCATGATGTTAAAGTAGATTTTGAAAGTCTCTACGGAAGCGGTTTTAGATACCTGAATCTTCAGCGGCCTATCTCTGTAATGCTGGCGGAAGGTTCTAAAATACGGGTGAAAACGAAGAAATATTTACAGAGATAATGAATGGTTATGAAAAATGAGCACCTACTGCAAAACATGAAAAACTGACGCAAAGTCCAATGGTAATTATTGCTATTTTAAGGAAGCAAAGTAAAGTGGCAAAGCCACCTTTGAACCCTTAATTTTAACCTCTAAATCCTTTTCCCATGAAAATCATTATCGCCGCCGGAACCGGCTTTCTCGGAAAAAACCTTGAACAATATTTTACGGAAAAAGGCCATCAGGTCTACATTTTAACCCGTAGCCCAAAACGCAGAAACGAGTTTCACTGGAATGCCAGAACATTAGGCGAATGGAAAAACCTTCTGGAAACTACCGATGTTCTCATCAATCTCGCTGGAAAGTCCGTAGATTGCCGATACACCGAAAAAAGCAGAAATGAAATTTATCATTCAAGAATAGACAGTACCAGAGTGCTTCAGGAAGCGGTCGATCAATGCAATCATAAACCGAAAATCTGGCTGAATGCCAGTTCGGCAACCCTCTACATCCATTCCGAAACCCAATTGAATACTGAAGAAAATGGCATCATTGGTGATGATTTTTCGATGAACATCTGCAAAAGCTGGGAACAGGAATTTTTTAAAGTTGAAAATGAAAATATCCGAAAAGTCGCTTTACGGACATCCATTGTAATCGGAAACAACGGCGGTGCCTTTCCTAAAATGAAAATGCTTACAAAATTCGGGCTTGGTGGAAAACAGGGCAACGGCAATCAGAACGTGAGCTGGATCCATATCACTGATTTCTGTAAAGCGGTGGAACATATTATTAATAATAAGAATATCTCAGGAGCCATCAACATTACGGCTCCCCATCCTCGGCCAAACGAAATATTCATGAAGAATCTGAGGAAGGCCATGAAAATCCCGTTCGGACTAAATGCTCCGGTATGGCAGCTGGAAATCGCCTCCGTACTTTTACAGACCGAAACCGAATTATTACTAAAAAGCAGAAATGTGTATCCTGAGAAATTGGTAAAAAGCGGTTTCATGTTTATCTATCCCTCTGTTGAAAAGGCATTTGACGATTTGATCCATAAAAATCAGAATTCGTGAGATTTTAAATTTCCCAAAGATTTCGCTGATTTTCACGGATGATTGCGCATATTTGCTGTGTTTGGATAATTTAGCCACAGATTTACTCGGATTTGCACAGATAATTGCACATATTTGACGACGGGACTTTGATTGAGCTCAGTCACCGGATTGTCCCTGATTTATGGAGTGTATAAAAACTTCAACGCTACGTTTGTCATTGGCTGCTTCGAATCTATGATTTCCTGCAGGGAATCTCTACATTGTATTAACGAACAATATGGAAAGATTCGCGTTTAGATTATTGCAGAATGACAAATGAGGTGAAAAATTGCATTTCATTGTGTTCCCAGGCATTATTTGGGTTTGCATATATTTTAGAACACCTGAAATTAAAATCTTTAATTTTTAAAAACTTCTGCGGACTTTTCAAATATTCATTATCTAACTTTATGATCCGGCATAATGATCTTTTGTAACTTTTGTGGTTAAAATGAACAGCTAATAATTGTTTGTTAAACAATGATTTATAGCGGAAGACTAATAAATGACCTACCACTTTTGCTGTTTCCGTAAATGATGATTAAATTAGCCAAAACTAAACTTAATGTTCATCAGACCGAAAACGAAAACACTATTTCTCTCTTCATTACTCTTTTCCTCCGCTTTTTTTTCACAGGCCCATAATGTCTCCGAAGGTTATCAGAAGCCTACGGATCCTCTGGTGATAAAGAATCTGGAGAACTGGCAGGATTTAAAATTCGGACTGTTCATGCACTGGGGAACCTACAGCCAGTGGGGAATTGTGGAAAGCTGGAGCCTCTGTCCGGAAGACGAATCCTGGACACAGCGGAAGCCGGAGCATGGGAAATCGTATTACGAATATTTGAAAAATTACGAAAATCTCCAGACTACATTTAATCCGACACAATTTAATCCGCAAAAATGGGCGGATGCGGCAAAAAAGGCAGGAATGAAATACGTAGTGTTTACCACAAAACACCATGACGGGTTTGCCATGTTTGATACCCAAGAGTCTGATTATAAAATAACGTCCCCAAAAACTCCCTTTTTTAAAAATCCGAAGGCGGATGTAACGAAAGAGATCTTCAACACCTTCAGAAACGAAGGTTTCAAGATCGGAGCGTATTTTTCCAAGCCCGACTGGCATTCCGATGATTACTGGTGGTCCTACTTCCCGCCGAAAGACCGGAATGTGAATTATGATCCGAAAAAATACCCTGAACGATGGGAAAACTTTAAAAAATTCACCTTTAACCAGCTGAACGAAATCACTTCCCGCTATGGTAAAATAGACATCCTCTGGCTGGACGGAGGCTGGGTGCGCCCGTTCAATACCATCGATCCGAAAGTAGAATGGCAGCGGACGATTAAGGTGGAGCAGGACATCGATATGGATAAGGTCGGAACCATGGCCCGTAACAATCAGCCGGGAATTATCGTGGTAGACCGCACCGTTCCCGGAAGATGGGAAAATTATGTGACACCCGAACAGGCCGTTCCCGAAAAAGCCCTGGATATTCCCTGGGAAAGCTGCATCACCATGGGCGATTCTTTTTCCTATGTGCCCAACGACAACTACAAGTCTTCCCAGAAAATCATAGAAACGCTGGTGAAAATCATTTCCAGGGGCGGAAACTACCTGATGAATATCGCTCCCGGCCCGAACGGTGATTATGATCCTGTTGTTTATGAAAGATTAAAGGAAATTGCAGGCTGGATGGACAAAAACCAGTCGGCGGTATTTGCTACCCGCAGCATCGCCCCTTATCACGACGGTAATTTTTATTATACCCGGAGTAAAGACGGAAAAACAGTAAATGTTTTCCACCTGGATGAAAAAACAGAGTACGAATCTCCTTCGACCTTCCATTTTGAAATCCCGGAAAACTATAAGCCGAAATCATTGAAAGTGCTGGGGCTGTCTGGAAAAATTCAGTGGAAGAAAACGGGGAATTCCATTGACGTTCAGTTACCGGAACAGAGAGCCGCATTAAAATATGCAACCGTTATCCAACTTACACAATAATGAAATTTAATACGATTGCCATCGGAATCTCATTGTTGGGTTCCATCGTTATATCCGCTCAGAAACCTTTGTATAAAGATCCGAAACAACCTGTAGAGGCCAGGATTCAGGATTTGCTTAAAAGAATGACCCCCGAAGAAAAATTCTGGCAGTGCTTTATGATTCCTGGCGATCTGGATCATGTCCCGAAAGGGCAGTATGCACACGGGATTTTCGGTCTGCAGGTAAGTGCCGGAAACCAGGGCGGCGGTGCGGCCGGACAGATGCTCACGTACAACGCCAATGAGGATGCGGAGAAACTGACCCAAAAAATAAATGCCATCCAGAAATATTTCGTTGAAGAATCAAGGCTGGGCATTCCGATCATTCCGTTTGATGAAGCGCTGCATGGGCTGGTGCGGGAGGGAGCCACGGCTTTTCCACAAGCCATTGGTCTGGCAGCGACTTTCAATCCTGAACTGGTGAAGCGGGTTTCAACAGCCATCGCCAGGGAATCTAAGCTGAGAGGAATCCGGCAGATTTTAACGCCTGTGGTGAACTTAGCGAGTGATGTCCGGTGGGGAAGAACCGAGGAAACCTACGGTGAAGATCCGTTCCTGACTTCCGTTATGGGCGTAAGCTTTGTCAGTTCCTTTGAAAACATGGGCATCATCACTACGCCGAAACATTTCCTGGCAAACGTCGGGGAAGGCGGCCGCGATTCGTACCCGATCCACTGGAGCAGGCGGTATCTGGAGGAAACGCATCTGGTGCCGTTTGAAAAAGCCTTCCATCAGGGAAAAAGCCGGTCGGTGATGACATCCTACAATCTGCTGGACGGAAGACCTTCGACCGCCAGCCATTGGTTGCTGACGGAAAAATTAAAGAAGGAATGGAATTTTAAAGGATTTGTCATCAGTGACGCGAGTGCGGTGGGCGGAGCCAATGTGCTGCATTTTACGGCAAAAGATTATGATGATGCTTCGGCGCAGGCAATCAATGCAGGACTGGATGTAATTTTCCAGACCGAATACAAACATTATCAACTTTTTATCCCGCCGTTGCTGGACGGACGGATTTCAAAAGAACGTATTGATGATGCCGTGGCACGCGTGCTGAGGGCAAAATTTGAACTCGGATTGTTTGAGAACCCTTATGTTTCCGATAAAGATATTCAGGATTTAAGAAAAATAAACCATAAGCCGTTGGCGGAAAAAACCGCTGTGGAATCTTTCGTTTTGTTGCAGAACAATAATAAAACACTTCCTGTTCCGGAAAATGTGAAAAGAATTCTTGTCGTAGGAACCGATGCGGCTGATGCAAGACTCGGTGGATATTCCGGGCCGGGAAATAAAAAAGTAAGCATTCTCGACGGAATCCGGAACTTTGTTAAAAACAGAAATATTGAGATCACCTATTCAAAAGGAATCGACTGGAACCTGAAAAAGTTTGTCACTGTTCCCGCTGAATTTTTATCTTCCGTCAATGGCAAAGGTCTGAAAGGTAGTTATTTTGCCAACCCGGATTTAAAAGGTAATCCTGCATTTGAAAAACAGGACGAACAGCTTAATTTTAAATGGACCTTATATTCGCCGGATCCTGAAAAGCTACAGCCTGATAACTACAGTGTGCGCTGGACCGGAAAGCTTCTGGCACCGGAGTCGGGGAAATATCAGCTGGGCCTTCGCGGAAACGACGGTTTCAGGTTGTACCTTAACAGGAAATTGCTTATTGACAATTGGGAAAAACTCAGCTATTCCACCAAAACGGTTGATCTTGATTTTGTTAAAGGACAGTCCTATGACATTGCAGTAGAATTTCACGAAAACAGGGGAGAAGCCAACATAGAACTCGTCTGGAATTACGGGCTGAATGATTATAGAAAAGATTTTGATGAAGCTTTAAAACAGGCAAAAGATGCAGAGTACGTTATTGTAACCACCGGAATCCATGAAGGAGAATTCCAGGATCGTTCTTCGCTGAGCCTGCCGGGAAACCAAGAAGCTTTTATTCATGAAGTTTCAAAACTGAACAAGCCAACCGCAGTAATTCTTGTAGGCGGTTCTGCTATAAAAACAACAGACTGGAAAGATGAGGTGGGAGCCATTCTCGATATCTGGTATCCGGGTGAAGAAGGCGGAAATGCCGTGGCCAAGGTATTGTTCGGAGCAGAAAATCCTTCAGGGAAACTGCCGGTTACGTTTCCGGTGGAAGAGGGGCAGCTGCCTTTATCCTATAACCATCATCCCACCGGAAGAGGAAACGATTATTACGACCTGAGCGGAGAACCGCTGTACCCGTTCGGTTTCGGATTAAGCTATACAACTTTTGAAATTTCCGGTTTACAGTTGAATCAGACGAAATTTACTGAGAATGAAAATATTGTTACAAAGGTGAATGTAAAAAATACGGGCTCAAAAGCAGGCAGTGAAGTGGTACAACTGTATGTAAAAGACCTGCTGGCTTCGGTCTCAAGACCGGTTATCGAGCTGAAAGGTTTCCGGAAAGTTTATTTAAAACCGGGAGAATCAAAGCAGGTTTCCATTGAAGTTCCGGTCAAAGAGCTGCAATTTCTGGATGAAAAGATGAACTGGACCGTAGAAAAAGGGACATACCGGATTTTTGTGGGGAATTCTTCAAAGAATCTTCCGCTGAAACAGAATATTGAGGTAAAATAAATCAAAATTAATTTTACAAAAAGCAGTGATTTTATTAATTGTATTTTTTGAATATTTTTAAATTTCTAATCGTAAAGTAAACAAATGGCAGGCCCAATAAAGATAAAATTACGATCATAGCATAATTATTACGTTTTCGTGATTCAGTAACTTTTTCTACATCAATAAATGAAATATTTTTGTATTGGACCTGCCTAATCTCAATACTGCAATAACGGAAATATTTATCAAAAAAATTCGGTTTTTTTGTTTCTGATATTTTTTTCTCATATTCTTCTTTGTGGATACCAATCGTTATATCTTGATCTTTTTTAAATGATTTTAAAAATTCTTCATCACTTTCGATTGCGTTATAATTTATCCCTGATATCAGAAATGAAAAGTTAGGATAATCCACCAGATTAATTTCAAATTTCCTGCTGCCTTTTGCTCCTTTTACCGTTTTGATTTCAGCATTCAGTTTTCCTGTAATAAAAACAAAATTATGGTCTTCAGTTTTTTTGAAGTTATAAAAATGGCTTGAAAGATAGAATAACAATATTGCCAGAATACCGCAGATAATTGAATATTTTAGATATTTTCGATGGGATATCTTTTCATTTAATTTTTTATTGATTTTTATCCTGCCCGTGATTTTAAAATAAAACTGGTGAAAATTCAAGTATTCTGTATCAACAAATGTCAGTTTTTTATTTGCATTTAAGACAAGATAATATGCTCCCCACGAATCATATTTGCCGGAAAATTTTTTAGAATAATGGGATTGTATTTCTGAAAATTTGTAGGTCTTTGTTTTAAAAAATCTTTTAATTTCAAAATGGTCTTTATAGACATAAACAACTTTTTGATTGAGCAAAGAGAAAATAAGATATATAATAAATGAGATGAATACGAAAAAAGATAATGCTTTAAGCCTTTCTTCATAAATATTTTTCGGCTGGAAAGAAGTATTGAATAGATAAGATATAAAAACTGTAAAAAATATTCCCAGAATGATAATAGATGTGTTTATCCGGCTTTTTTCTGATTTCACAATTAATTTGTCTTTCATAGGGGTTTTCAGTTATTCCAGTTTATTCTAATTGTACCTATTTCAAAAGTAAAAATTTAAATTTAGAATGGTCGATTTTTAAGTTTATATTTTACAGCCTGTTTAGATTTTATTTAATAATTTTTATTAAGTTTTACTTTAGGTGCTTAATCCAAAATAAGCAACGTTTATTCTAAATTAAAATTAAGAAACATTTAGGTACGAAGCCGTCAAATTCAGTTTATTAATTCCTTAATGTTAAAAACTTTAAACAGCCTCTAAAAGGTCCTCATTTTTATCATAATAAGATTTTGGTATAGAAAATGCAATCAGCAATTTGATAATCAGAATGATGTATTCTTTAAAATCATTCAAAAAAGTAAATGTCATGAAAAAGTTTTTTATATCAACCGTCGTATTGCTAGGATTATCGATGAACGTTTATGGGCAGAGACGTCCGCCTGCACCGCCACATCCTTCGAAAGGTCAGTTGGTCAACAGCAAATCTCAGGAGCTCGCACAAAGATACAACAGAGAGAGGAAGCTGATCCTGAATCATCCTTTGGCCACAAAAAAGATGAAGAGAGACCAGCTGAGAGCGCTGAACGAAAGATATGCCAATGAAAAACGCTTGCTGAGAAGCGCAAGATAACATAATCGTTAACTTATAAAGAACAAAAAAGTCCGTTTCATCTATTGGAGCGGACTTTTTATGAATACGAATTCAATAGTTTGCAAACAAGATCATTTGATAAGTAGCAAATTAGCGGGTATATTAACGGAAAGTACTTCCAACCTCCAGCTTCCCTCGTCCAGCCTTATAATACCATCCTTTCTTCTGAAAACGGCCAGGAAATTTCGCTGTCTGCCAATTTCAGGGAATGCGTCATTTCCAATATTTTTCCTTAAATTCGCATAAAAATTTTTATAATAATGAACTACGATATTATTGTCATCGGAAGTGGTCCTGGCGGATATGTTACAGCGATCAGAGCAGCACAATTGGGTTTCAAAACTGCCATTATCGAGAAAGAAAACTTAGGAGGGATCTGCCTGAACTGGGGATGTATTCCAACCAAAGCTTTGTTAAAATCTGCGCAGGTTTTTCATTATATCAACCACGCTGAAGATTACGGATTAAATAAAGTGGAAGGAACTTTTGAATTCCCGAACGTGATCCAGAGAAGCCGTGGCGTAGCCAATAAAATGAGCAAAGGGATTGAATTCCTGATGAAAAAAAATAAGATCGATGTGATCATGGGAACCGCAAAGGTTCAGAAAGGTAAGAAAGTTTCTGTGACCGATAAAGACGGAAAAACAACCGAATATACAGGAACACATATCATCATCGCCACCGGAGCAAGATCTAGAGAATTACCGAACCTGCCGCAGGATGGTAAAAAAGTAATCGGATACCGACAGGCTTTATCTCTTCCGGAGCAGCCGAAATCGATGATCGTTGTAGGTTCAGGAGCAATCGGGGTAGAATTTGCCGATTTCTATAATACAATGGGAACAAAAGTTACCGTGGTGGAATTCATGCCGAACATCGTTCCGGTAGAAGACGAAGAAATCTCCAAGCACCTTGAAAAGTCCCTTAAAAAGACAGGTATCGAGATTATGACGAATGCTTCCGTAGAAAGCGTGGATACCAGCGGCGAAGGCGTAAAAGCTACCGTAAAAACCGCAAAAGGAAACATTACTTTAGAAGCGGATATTTTACTTTCTGCCGTAGGAATCGCTGCCAACATCGAGAACATCGGTCTTGAAGAAGTGGGCATCCAGACAGACAAAGGAAGAGTATTGGTAAACGAATGGTATGAAACTTCCGTACCGGGTTACTATGCGATTGGGGATATCATCCCGACTCAGGCTTTGGCACACGTTGCTTCTGCGGAAGGAATTACCTGCGTAGAGAAAATCAAGGGAATGCACGTTGAGAAAATCGATTACGGCAATATCCCGGGATGTACGTACTGTCACCCTGAAGTAGCATCGGTAGGTCTTACGGAAAAGCAGGCTAAAGAAAAAGGATACGAAATCAAAGTAGGGAAGTTCCCTCTTTCTGCCAGCGGAAAAGCAACCGCTAACGGAAATACCGACGGTTTCATTAAAGTGATTTTCGACGCCAAATACGGCGAATGGCTGGGTTGCCACATGATCGGAGAAGGCGTTACCGATATGGTTGCTGAAGCGGTTGTGGCAAGAAAGCTTGAAACGACAGGTCATGAGATCATCAAATCCATTCACCCGCACCCGACAGTTTCCGAAGCCATTATGGAAGCTGCTGCAGCGGCTTATGGTGAAGTGATTCATATTTAATAAGCTAGATAAATTTAGATATTTTAAACCACAGATTTTGTCTGTGGTTTTTATTTTTATCTCACTTATTTTCTTAATTTTATTCAATAAACAAAATAATAATAAATCAACATAAATTATGTTCAAAAAATTAGCAGCAGAAGCTTTAGGACTGGGAGATATCGGGAAAATCATTTCCTCTCAGGATTACGACAAGGTAGACTCGGATGATTATATCCTGTCTGAAGACAACGAGAAAATTTTCTTTCTGATCAAATCCAGGAGGGATGAGTATTGCTTTACCAACCGTGCTTTGATCCACATCGATGGAGCAAGTGCTTTGGATAAGAAAAGAGTTCTGAAAAGATACGAGTACTATCAGTTTCCGTTTTCCAATATTGCTCTGCAAACGGCGGGAACCATTGACCTGGATGTTGAAATTTCATTCCATATAGGAAATGTTCCCCTGATGATAAGCGTGGCGAAGGGGCAGATCGATCAGCTGAAGGACCTGTATAAAGCATTGCTGGCGATTCAGCAGGAAGTTCATCACAACCATTCGTTGCTGAATTTCTCCAACGACAGCATCCAGAAAGCCCTCACTTCAGTGGCTTCCGGAAAGCAGGAGAATGTTTCTAAAAGTCAGGAATTAAGAGCCATCAATGAGTATATTTTCGCATGGAATACCAACAGTTTCGATAAATATAACCAGAAAGATTTCTCGAAAATCTTCGAAAAGTATATTAATAATTAGCATACTATTCAAAAACATAGAGCAAGCCCGGAAATTCCGGGCTTTTTTGATGATTAAAATGAAAATTAAATAACAGCAGCCTAAACATCAAATGCTTTAGTATAAATGTTTCTATACTCAGCCTTGCTGAGCAGAGCGCCCTGGCGAACGGAAATAATACTCAGCCGATGCAAAAAATCTTTGCGAACATTGCGTTAGATCAGACATTACCCACAAGTACGTTGAAGGAAAACTTCCGGCATCCAGCTTCTCTCTTCTAGTCTTTTAACCTACATTAATCTAATTTTTATTTGTGTTAAAAAATGGCAAAATCACCGGATCTGGAAAAATATGACCCATTATTTTATTCTGTTTTCTTATATTTAATCCATGAATTCTGAGAAAATAGGACTGGTGTTATCCGGAGGCGGAACCAAAGGCATTGCCCATGCCGGGGTTTTGAAATTCCTGGTTGAAAAAAACATTACCGTAGATATTCTGTCCTGTTGCAGTGCAGGTTCCATTGTCGGGTGCCTGTATGCCATCGGCAAAAAGCCGCAAGAAATCCTGGACTTTTTCAATTCGGTGTACTTTTTCAACTGGAAGCATTTTGCTTTCAATCAACCGGGGCTGGTTTCATCGGTTATTTTCCGGAACTACCTGAATCCTATTTTTGGGGATATGAAATTGGGAGACCTGGATAAGGAAGTGAAAATCGTAGCAACGGAATTGGTCGGCGGTACGGAAAAGATCTTTGACGACAACTTTAAAATTGTAGATGCCATTATCGCTTCATGTTCCATTCCCGGAGTAACGACGCCTTATATCATTGATGATGAAATGTACTGTGACGGCGGGGTGCTGAACAATTTTCCGGCAGACATCATCCGGAAAGACTGCGGCAAGCTGATCGGCGTTTTCGTATCACCTCCTCACGAGATCAAAATCAGTGACCTGAAATCCATTAAAGCCATCGTTTCCCGTTCCTACGACCTGCTTTCCTACCGCATCGAGAAAATAAAATTCGACCATTGCGACTGGTTTATTTCTTCCCAGGAACTTTCGGCTTACGGCACTTTTGAAAGACGGAAAGACCGCCTGGAGCAGATATTCAACATCGGGTATCAGGCTGCGAAAGACAGCTTTGATGAAAGCCGGTTTTACACCGCATTAAAAGAGGAACGCATCGTTTAAAGATGAATGGTCAATTCGCTTCGCTTGTTAATTCTTATTGTACCAAAGATTGACTATTAACTTGAGAAAAACAAAATTCGCTGTTGACCAGCAAAAAAAATCCTGACTTTAAAGCTATGACGCACAAAACCTAACGGGTTTCAAAAACCCGTTAGGTTTATCATTTGTTCACACAGTTTCCTGACTTAATAAACAAAAAATTTCCGGCCGTAAAGCCAGGAATCTCTATTCAATGTTGATTTTAATTTTTAACAACGTATCCGTCCTGATTGACTATTGTTTTACCGGTCTCATTCGTAACCATTAAAGTATACGGTGCTTTTTTGGCTGAATCCGTCAAATAATTCCTCCAGATCTGGTAGGTATAACCGTTGTTGTTGAACTCATAATAATAATTTCCACCTGTTCCGTCGGGAATCAATTCGCCGTTTGAAATGATCATATTCGGCTTGGAGGTGACTTTTCCGTTGACACCCCAGGACTGATAAAGATAATTGCCATTCGGCTGCTGGTCAATTTTGATTTTGAATTTTTTGGTTTTGATAATGACCGACTTCGGAACTTTCTGGTAATGAACTTTTGAAACGGGAATTCCGTTTTTCGCGGTGTTGGCCTGCATCCATGAAAACTGGGCGATACAAAAAACACCTATTGCAATTTTTCTGATCATTTTTTAATAGTAATGGTTAGGCTTAAACATTATCAAATTTGAAGCCGGAATTATCAGGTTTTACATCCTTACGATGTTGGTTTTTTGTTAAAATTTAAGAATTCTCTGCTGAATATAGTAGTGTTTTATAAAATAATTAATTTGATTTTCAGTAATTTATAGTTTAGCTTTAAAAATATATAAACTTTTTGCAACAAGTGAGTATTTTTCTTGCGTACATTTGTACCACAAAAGGATCTCGTTCCTTTATGATCAGCATGAAACTCATTAACTTTAAGTTTTTCCTATTGAAAGTATCAGAAATCACCTTTACGATTTTTAATACTTCTCCTCCTTCAGTTTCTTAATTTTTCCGAAAGAATTACCATGTAATTCCTGTACTCTGTTTTTAATTTCTTAAAAAACAGAGCATCATTCCTGTTTTCAATTTTAATTAAACATAAAAACAATACTATGGAATTAAGTTTTCATGGCTGGATGATTCCGGCCGTTATGGCACTGCTGTGCGTTATTTTTTACAAATTCATCTTAAGAATTTTCTTTGGGCTTGTCATTGTTCCTCAGGACAGGATCGGGTTGGTTACTAAAAAATTCGTGCTTGTCGGCAAGCAGGAACTTCCGGAAGGACGGATCATTGCGACTAATGGGGAAGCCGGATTCCAGGCACAGACATTGGCGCCCGGCGTATATTTTGGCAAATGGATCTGGCAGTATTCCATCGATTTCCAGCCTTTTACGGTAATCCCAACCGGTAAAATAGGGCTCCTGCTCGCAAAAGACGGGGTGGAACTGGAGACCGGGAGGATCTTAGGCCGGAAAGTAGACTGCGATTCCTTTCAGGACGCCGAAGCTTTTCTGAAAAACGGAGGCAGAAAAGGCCGCCAGACTGCGATCATAGCTCCTGGATCCTACAGGATCAACACGCTCTTGTTTGAAATCGAGCTTACGGATATGACACAGATCCCCGATAATGCTGTCGGAATCATTACCACCATGGAAGGAAGCCCGCTGGAAGAAGGACAGATCGCCGGAAAAATCATTAACGGGCATAATAAATTCCAGGACGTGGATACTTTCCTAAACAGTGGCGGTTACAAAGGGCTCCAGGAGCAGGTCATCCTTGCCGGTTCTTATTTCCTGAATCCATGGTTTACCAAAGTGGAAATGGTAAAAATGACGGAAATCCCGATCGGACACGTGGGTGTCATTATCAGCTATGTAGGGGAAGACGGAAAAGATTTAAGCGGTGTGGATTTCAAGCACGGAAATATTGTGGAGAAAGGGCATAAAGGCGTCTGGGCAGAACCTATCGGTCCCGGAAAATACCCGATTAATCCTTATATTATGAAGGTAGAGCTGGTTCCTACGACCAATCTTGTTCTGAACTGGGCTTATGAAAGAAGCGAATCCCATCAGCTCGATAAAAATCTTTCTACCATCACGGTACGAAGTAAAGACGGTTTTCCCTTCAATCTCGATGTTTCACAGATCATCCATATTCCGACCTATGAAGCGCCAAAAGTGATTGCCCGTTTCGGGAATATGATCAATCTGGTAAGCCAGGTGCTGGAGCCAACCATCGGTAACTATTTCAGGAACTCGGCGCAGGACAGCGATGTGATTGCTTTCCTGGGAACCCGTAAAGAAAGGCAGCAATCCGCAAAAGACCACATCAGCAGTGTCCTGGAGCAGTATAATGTAAATGCCGTAGATACGCTGATCGGAGCCATTGTTCCTCCGGAAAGCCTGATGAAGACTTTAACAGACCGTAAGCTGGCCGAAGAGCAGAAAATTACTTATGAGACCGAAATGCTGGCGCAGGAAACCCGCCAGGCGCTGGAAAAAGAAACGGCCGTTGCCGATATGCAGAAAGAGATCGTAAAAGCAGACCAGGGTGTATTGATTGCGGAAAGAATTGCCGATGCCTCCGTGAAAAAGGCGACCGGGGATGCCAATTCCGTAAGGCTGCAGGCGACTGCGGAAGGGGATAGGCTGAAACTGCTGGCTACCGGTGAAGCCGAAAAAACAAGGCTGTTGGCAAAAGCAGAAGCTGAGAAAATAGAACTGCTAGCAAAAGCAAGCGCAGAACAGATTTCACTTACCGGTAATGCAGAGGCTGAAAAGATCTTAGCGATCGGTAAATCCAATGCCGAATCTTATAAACTGTCCGTAGAAGCCATGGGCGGAAACAATTTCACCCAGTTGAAAATTATGGAGAATATTGCCAGCCAAAATGTAAGGATCATGCCGGAAGTGCTGATCGGCGGGAATGGCGATGCTGCAAACGGAGGGATCAGCGGGCTTTTGGGACTTCAGCTTCTGGAACAGGTGCAGAAGAAAAATATGGAAACTTCTGTCGTAATGGATGAAAAGCCGGAAAACAATGCTTAGTTTATATATTGATATTTTTAAAATGCTTAAGATCATTCCGTTCTTTATTGTAATTCTGATGATTTGTTTTCTTATTTTCGTCTTCCTTCAGATCAGCAATAAAGCTCATAAGAAAAAGTCGACCGGCTATTATGAAATCATGATAATCAATCTTATTCTGATTTTTCAGCTGACAAATCTTTACAGACTTTTAATTAAGAATGAAATAACGGAAAATATAAAGACTACAGAAATAATACACCGGAAACCGGCATTTTAAAAGAATGTTTGTTTCTAAAACCTCACAGGTTTCAAAAACCTGTGAGGTTTGTTGTAATTGAAGACGATAATATTTATTTGCTTTCAAAAGTTTAGATCAGGCAAACGTAAGAACTTAAAAATAATTAAAATCTCAATAAGATTTTTTTGCCAAATAAAAAAAGCATTTAATCTCAGGACTCGTAGAATATCTTAATTACAGATACTTCCCGGCACCCATCTTCCATCAATTTAATTTAAGCCGTATAACTTGCAAAAGCCTCCTCAAGGCTTTCAAATTTTCCTTTAAATTCGCCGATGGGGCAGTCCTGGAGAATGTTGCCTTTGTGGATCAGGATCACACGGGAGCATAAAGCCTCTACTTCCTGCATGATGTGCGTAGAAAGCAGGACCGTTTTCTGCTGGCCGATTTCTTTTACCACATTCCGGATTTCGATAATCTGGTTGGGATCGAGCCCGTTTGTCGGTTCATCAAGGATGAGCAGATCCGGCTGGTGTATAATGGCCTGGGCCAGGCCGACCCTTTGTTTGTACCCTTTGGAAAGCTGGCCTATTTTCTTCGACTTCTCCGGGGTGATGCCTACAAGTTCTATTACTTCATCAACTCTTGTTTCCGGTATTTTATGGATGTTGGCCACAAACTGCAGGTATTCCTTCACGTACATTTCAAGATAAAGCGGATTGTTTTCCGGAAGAAAACCGATTTTTTTCTTGGTTTCAATTTCGTGATCGGTGATGTTTTGTCCGTTAAAAATAATTTCCCCTTCGTCAATTTTCAGGGCACCGACAATGGATTTCATTAAGGTGGATTTACCGGCTCCGTTAGGCCCCAGAAGACCGATAATCTCATTGTTTTCAATAGAGATATTAATAGTGTTCAGAGCAGTCTGCTCACCGAATTTTTTGGTTAAATTATTTATTTGAAGAGACATAATTTCGTAACGATCTTTTTGCAAAAATAAAATAAAAAAACTCATCCGGATGAATGAGTTGGGTAATATTTCAAAATGTTTGATTTATTTTCTGGGCTTCCTGTTCTCATTGGGAGCAGGTGTTGCCGGAGATGCCTGGCCAACGGGCTGCTGATAATTCATATTGTTGTGGTGAATGTTGTTCGCCGCCGCCGTTTTTTCGTACAGCGCAGATTTTCCGCTTGTTTTCCCGAAGATTTTATCGATCTGTTTCTTATTCAGGAACTGGGATTTGCCTACGTATTTTCTGTTTTTATTAATGTACTGGATAAACTGAACCGTTGGCGTGCCGTAGTTTTTTTCAAAATGAAGTTCAATAATATCGTTCGGAAGTTCAAGAACGATATTGCTTTCAGGAGTATCGATGAATCCGTTGGCAATCAGCTCATAGAGGCCTGAAACGTCTTTATTAAGATTCTGGAAAGAAAAAGAACGGAAGGTATTGAGGTTGGCCGTATTCAGATCCTGGTAATTAATCGTGAACCGGTCGTCTTTTTTATATAAACCTACGGAATTGTCTTTACCGATTTCTACAAGAGTCTCATTCTTCAGCACCTTGATCTGCGCAAAAGCTGAAATTCCAAACAGGCACATAAAGAGTAGAACTATTTTTTTCATAAGCTTTTTAATGTTTTTACAATCAAATTTCAGGAATACATGAAAACGCCTGGTGCGTTATTTATTACCCTCAAGCAAATGTAACAAAATTTTTTTTACAAAAAACGATACACGATAGATGTTATTTATTCTTTACATGGTGATTTAATTAAAGAATTGAAAGTGAATATATTATTATAAGTATTTTTAAGTCCTAAAAAAAGCTGTATATGAGGAGAATAATTATTATTTTATTGTAAGTGTTTGACAATCAGTGGATAATTTAAATTTTAAGGATGTTAATATGTTGTTTTAAATAAATGTTAAATATTTATATAATCGGTTCACATTTAATTGTTGGATTGAATAAAAATTAAATATGAATGGCAAAAATGAAATATTAACAGTAAATTTCAAATCAAAACATAAAATTAAAAACAATAGGTAAGCGTTATATTTTATCCCGGATTCGCCAGTTTCTTCACCATTCCTTTGAAAATAATCCCGTGAAACGGGAGAACAGAATACCAATACAATCTTCCGCTGAGTCCGTGCGGGCGGAAAACCGCTTTCTGCCAGAGTTTGCCCTTATGTACTTTAAACATGAGCCATGCTTCGCCCGGAAGTTTCATTTCGGCAAAAAGGATGAGTTTACCTTCTTTTTTATCAGCATGCAGCACACGCCAGAAATCCAGCGCATCGCCTTCGTGAAGCTGCGTAGGATTTGTACGGCCTCTTCTCAGCCCAGGCCCGCCTACGAGCAGATCCATAAAACCACGGATCTTCCACAGGCTCTGTCCGTACCATCCGTTGGCTCCCCCTAAGGCAAAAACCCGGTCCAGGCATCTCTCCCTATCGTCGTATTCAGCGGAACGAAGATCGGTAAAACATCCGTACTTAGGAACATCAAGATAATCTTTCAGGCTCGAATCGCTGCGGCTGCTGATAAAACTGTCTTTCCAGCTTGATGCGATCTCGTTGTCCTGGATTTTAGCAAGCGTCCTGCGGATCGCCGTATCATAAGAAAAAGGCTGTACACCGGTAATTTCTTTTATTTCTTTAAGGCTTTCCGGTCTGCAAACTACTTCGATCTTCATACTTCCGACCAATGCCTTGGCAAGATTATAGGATGTGGAAGTAATGAAATACAGCCAGTAAGATGACAGTTTTGGCGTCATAACCGGCAAGGTAATGATTGTTCGTTGCAGTCCGCGGATTCTCGCAAACTCCAGCAGCATTTCTTTATAAGTAAGCACATTGTCGCAGCCGATATCAAAATTTCTCCGGTAAGCCTGCTTTTTAAACAAAGTAAAGATCAAAAAATCCAGCACATTAGCGATGCCGATGGGCTGGCATTTCGTATGAAGCCATTTCGGGGCAACCATTACCGGGAGCTTCTCTACCAGATCGCGGATGATCTCGAATGAAGCGCTTCCGGACCCGATAATAATGCCTGCCCGGAGAACCGTAGCCGGAACTTTACACTGCATCAGGATCTTTTCCACTTCAAAACGTGAACTCAGATGTTCCGATAATTGTTTTTCGTTTACCAGACCCGACAGGTAGATGATATGTTCACAATCTGTTTTTTCGATAAATCGAGAAAAATTAAGGGCACACTGTTTTTCGGAATCCGCATAATCATTGCTGTTGCTCATGGAATGCATCAGATAGTACGCCCCCGAAATATCCTTGGGAATTTTTTGCAGGGTTTCGGGTTTCAGGAAATCTACTTCCACTACTTCGATCTGGGCATCTTCGATATCCACGCTTTTCGAAAAACGTCCGGCATCCCTGCAGCAGCAGATCACCTGGTAACCCTGTGCTGCAATAACGTTAATCATCCGTTTGCCGATATAGCCGGTAGCCCCGGTGAGCAGAATTTTTTTCATAAGATTCGGATTGGTTAGCCGGAATTCAGGGATTTGTTGTTTTGCAACCATTGGCCTACATCAACAAAAGAGATCATCCGGATTCTTTTTTCAGCTAATGAGAAAATTATACCTTTTCCAGCAGATGTCCGAAATAATCTTTCTTTTTGCTGAGATATTCTTCATTGGTTTCATTGGATTCAATTTCCAAAGGAATTCTCTGATTCAGCATAATCCCGCTGTTCTCCAGGGATTTCAGCTTTTCAGGATTATTGGTCATCAGATTGATTTCTTTTACGTTCAGAAGATTCAGCATTTCCACAGCAACCCCAAAGTCACGGCCATCTGCCGGCAATCCCAGTTTCAGGTTGGCTTCTACCGTATCGAACCCTTTTTCCTGCAAAGCATAGGCTCTCAGTTTATTGATGATACCGATGTTGCGGCCTTCCTGCCGGAGATAAATGATCATCCCGCCGTTTTCCGACATATACTTCATCGCAGCATCCAGCTGCTGTCCGCATTCACATTTCCTGGAATGGAAGACTTCACCGGTAATGCACTCCGAATGGAAACGGACGTTTACGGTTCTGCTGAAATCCGTATTTTCTGCAACCCATACCAAATGCGGATTCCAGTTATCCTCGTGTTCGGAAAATGCATAAACACTGAATGTTCCGAAGTCGGTAGGAATGTTCGATTGTGCCTGTATCGTCAACATAATTTAAAAATTAAATGGTTTATATAGTACAAATTTATACTTTATTTTAATTTAAAATAAAATTAATTACTAAATTTGTTGATAAATAAATTCTATCATGGAAGAACATACGCCTATCACACAGGAAAAAATATTTGAACTCTACGGAGATTATCTTCTGAATCATGGTCAGCGGCCTAAGAACGTTTATCTTTTTGCCAAAGAAAACGGATTTGAGGAAAAAGAATTTTATCATTTCTTCTCGGGATTCGATCAGGTTGAAAAAGAAATGCTGGATCATCTGTTCAGAAAATCCCTTGAATTAGCTGAAGAAGTTAACTCCCCGGCAACGGTCTCTTCTAAGGAGAAACTCTTGAATGTTTATTTCATTTTCTTTGAAAACCTCACCATGAACCGCTCCCTGGTGTTGTCTATCCTGGGAACAACAAAACAGAAAAGTATAATAGCACTTCAGAATCTGCGGGAGACACACCGGCAGTTTATCAATACCCTGGATTTCAACGAATGGGAAATGATTGAAAAGGCGAAGCAGGATATCAGGAGATTCAATGAAAAAGCCAGACAGGAAACTCTTTGGCTGCATTTGGTTTCAGCTATCGAATTCTGGAAAAAAGATACGTCGCCGGATTTTGAAAAGACCGATATTTTTATCGAAAAAACGATGGATACCGGTTTTGAGCTGATGGATAATGAACCGCTGAGAAAAGTGATCGACCTCGGAAAATTCCTTTGGAAAGAGAAATTCCGATAGTGGAAAAATGAATCAATAGGAACGGGCTTCAGCCCGTTTAAAAAAGAATAATTCAATTTGGCTTTAGCCTAAATTTATTTAAGGCCACCAAACACCTGAAATTTAAAAATGAAAACATTAGATAAAATTCCCACAGGAAAAATTGAAAGGACCGGCAGCCTTCTGAAAGCAGGAGCAAAGGTCGGTGTCAATTACCTGAAATACTATGGGAACAAAATTACAAAAGATGAAGAGGAAGCCCGTAAGATCCTGAATGAAGACAACGCAGCGGATATCTACGACTCTTTAAAAGAACTGAAAGGTTCCGCCTTAAAAGTTGCCCAGATGCTGAGTATGGAAAAAAATATCCTTCCGGTGGAATATGTGGAAAAATTTTCACTTTCACAGTTTTCCGTTCCGCCGTTATCGGGAGCCTTGGTAAAAAAAACCTTCAGAAAATATTTCGGGAAAAATCCGGAAGAAATTTTTGATGAATTTTCTGCGGAATCTATTAATGCAGCAAGCATCGGGCAGGTTCATAAAGCCAAAAAAAGCGATAAGAACCTGGCGGTAAAAATCCAGTATCCCGGCGTTAGGGAAAGCATTTCCAGCGACCTGAAGATGGTAAAACCTATTGCAATGAAGATGTTCAATATCAAAAAGGAAGGGTCGGAGTCTTATTTTCAGGAAGTGGAAGACAAGCTGTTTGAAGAAACCGATTATAACCTCGAGCTGAAACGCAGTCAGTTGTTCGCATCCGCCTGCAGCCATCTTCCGAATGTAAAGTTTCCCGCCTATTATCCCGAATATTCCTGCGAGAAGATCATCACCATGGACTGGATGTCGGGAATTCACTTTTCGGAATTCACCAAAAAAGAAAATACTCAGGATGAGCTGAATACCATAGGGCAGACGCTTTGGGATTTTTATATGTACCAGATGCACATCCTGAAGAAAGTACATGCCGATCCTCATCCCGGAAATTTCCTGATTTCGGACGGCCGTCAGCTTTTGGTGATCGATTTTGGATGTATCAAAGAAATTCCGGAAGACTTTTATGTCCCGTATTTTGAACTTGCCAAAGAAGAAAACCTGAAAAATCCTGAAATATTCCGGGAAAAACTGTATACCCTGGAGATTTTGCGTAAAGAAGATACGCCTCAGGAAACGGAGTTTTTTGCTAAGCTATTTTATGAGCTGCTGGAGTTATTCACCAGGCCATTCAATCAGGATAAATTCGATTTTTCAGATGAAGGATTTTTTAGGGAAATTGCAGATCTGGGGCAGCGTTATTCCAAAATCAGCGATATGAAAGGGATGAATACCAACCGCGGATCACGGCATTTCATCTACCTGAACCGCACGTTCTTCGGACTGTACAATATGATGCACGACCTGAAAGCAAAAGATATCAGGATCAATAACTTTAGAAATTTTATAAACCCTTAATATGCCGTCGGGATTAGCCTCCAAAATCTGCGAAGTCTGCGGATTGCCATTCAACTGGCGTAAAAAATGGAAGAAAAACTGGGACGAAGTCAAATACTGCAGCGAAAGATGTCGGAAAAACAAAAAATCAATATCGTCAGATTTACCAAAGACCTGAGAACACGGGACTCGGAATCTTTGTACAACGCGATGCAGGAAGGGCAGCCTTTTGTTGCCGTATATATTTTTGATGACCGTGATTTCAGCAGCTTAGAGTCTGGAAGCCTGAAAACAGGGAGGTACAGAGCAAAATTCCTGCTGGAAACGGTAAATGATCTTAAGGAAAATTTAAAAAAGAAGAATATTCCTTTTCTCATAAAGAAAGGGAAAACCGGAGATGTATTCAGCGAACTGGCAGAACGCTTTGATATCGTGAAGATCTTCTGCCAGCAGGAATGGACGAAAGAAGAAACGGATCGTGAGATTGAAATCAGGAATGTACTGCCGTCAGCGGAATGGGAAAAATCGTATTCGCAGTTTCTGGTTCACCCCTTATTCGTTTCTAAAACCATGGATAAAGTGCCGATGCTGTTTACGGCTTTCAGGCAGAAAATTGAGAAAAACCTGTTGATCCGGCCGGAGTTTACTTCTGAAAATCTGGTGTATGATAAATCCGGTATCGAAGTTCGATGTGATAATGTTACTCTTGGGTTGCTGGGATATGAAGAACCTGAAACGGATCTAAAAACCGCATTTCCTTTCCGGGGCGGAGAAAGCGAAGCCCTGAAAAGAATGGAATCCTATTTTTCGGAGACCCGGCACCTCAGTAATTACAAAGAAACAAGAAACGGTTTGATCGGAACGGATTACAGCTCTAAATTTTCCGCATGGCTTGCCGACGGGAGCCTCTCTGCGGTGAGCGTTTATCATGAAATTAAAAAGTACGAACAGGAATTCGGCAGCAATGAATCTACCTACTGGCTGGTTTTTGAACTGTTGTGGAGGGATTTTTTCAGATATATTTCGATGGAATACAAAGACCTGATTTTCCGGAAAAACGGGATCAGCAATAAACCATATATTTCAGAAAATGATGAGGAACTCATCCGTCAATGGAAAGAAGGAACCACAGATTCGGATTTTATCAATGCAAATATGCTTGAATTGAAAAATACCGGATGGATGAGTAACCGGGGAAGACAGAACGTTGCTTCTTATTTCTGTAAAATCCTGAAACAGGACTGGCGGATTGGTGCAGCGTATTTTGAAGAATTGCTGATCGATTATGATGTACATAGCAATTACGGCAACTGGATGTACCTTGCCGGTGTAGGAAATGATAACAGAGACCGGGTTTTTAACCCTGAAAAACAGGCAGAAATGTACGACCCTCATCAAGAATTTATACAGTTATGGCTGCAAAAATGAAACATACCGCACAACTGATTTTTCCACATCAGCTTTTTGGGGATACGGACTACCTTGACCAAGATCACCCGGTTTTTCTGGTTGAGGAATTCCTGTTTTTTAAGCAGTACACTTTTCACAAACAGAAAATAGCGTTTCATCGGGCTACGATGAAGTTTTACGAAGATTTTCTGCAGAAAAAAGGCTTTAAAGTGGAGTACATAGAAAGCAATTCCGAATATTCTGATATCAGGAAATTAATTCCGAAACTTGAAAGAGAAGGCTTTGAAACCATCCGTACGACCGACGTCTGTGATAACTGGCTGGAAAAAAGATTAAATGAAACAAAGATTAAGCTTGAAATCCTGGACAGTCCGTTGTTCATCAATACCAGAGAAGATTTAAAGGAATATTTTGAGAATAAAAAATCATATCATCAAACTGATTTCTACAAGCAGCAGAGAATTACACGGAATATCCTGATGAAAACCGGGAAACCTTTGGGTGGAAAATGGACATATGATACGGAGAACCGGAAGAAATATCCCAAAAACCGGAAAGCACCGTCCATTCATTTCCCTGTAAACAATGCCTATTTTAAAGAAGCTAAAGAATATACGGAACAATATTTTGCCGATAACTACGGGAGCCTGACGGATGAGCAGCTGTATCCTGCCACTTTTGAGGAAGCTGAAAAATGGCTGGTCCTGTTTTTTGAAAACCGTTTTGCCGAATTCGGAGTATATGAAGACAGTATCGTGGAAAAAGAACACTTCCTTCATCACAGTGTTCTTTCGCCATTGCTGAATGTTGGTTTGTTAACCGCTGAAATTGTTCTGGAGAAAGCTATTGCTTTTGCAGAGGAAGATGATATTCCGGTGAACTCGCTGGAAGGTTTTGTCCGGCAGATTCTCGGCTGGCGTGAATTTGTGCGTGGTGTCTATGTATACCAGGGAACTTACCAGCGGAATAAAAATTACTGGAATCATACCAATAAGCTCCCGGAAACCTTTTATACAGCGCAAACGGGCATTTACCCGATTGACAGTTCATTGAAAAAAATCCTGAAGACGGGTTATGCCCATCACATTGAAAGACTGATGGTTTTTGCTAATTTCATGAATCTCTGCCAGTTCGATCCTACTGAGGTTTATCAGTGGTTTATGGAAATGTTCATCGATTCCTACGATTGGGTAATGGTTCCGAATGTCTACGGTATGAGCAGCTTTGCCGACGGCGGGAAAATGAGTACGAAACCATACATCAGCGGAAGCAATTACCTGAAAAAAATGAGTGATTATCCAGCCGGAGAGTGGACAGAGAAGTGGGATGCCCTGTTCTGGAATTTCATCCACGAGCACAAAGACTTTTTCCTCAAAAATCCGAGGCTGTCGATGATGGTGCGGACTTTTGAAAAAATGCCTGAGGAAAAGAAGAAACAGCATTTGAAGACCGCAAAAGAAATAGTTGGAGGTAAAGGTTAAGATTAAAATGTAAGCTAAAATTAAACTCAGTGCGCTTTTATAAGTGAAAAGTTTGTGCTGAGCCTGTCGAAGTAGCATTATGGAACTTAAAAACAAGAGGAGTAAAAAGTCTTTGTGAGCTTTGCGTTCAAATAAAAATAAAACAATGAATAAAAATTTCAACACACAACAAACCGACCGCATCATCGAAATGGCCTGGGAAGACCGCACCCCCTTTGAAGCCATCCTTTTTCAGTTTGGGGTCAGCGAATCGGAAGTGATTGAACTCATGCGTTCCGAACTTAAAGAATCGAGCTTTAAGCTTTGGAGAAAACGGGTTAATTCGGGAGTCAGCCAGAAGCATTTGAAAAAACGGAATGATGATATTAAAAGATTCAGATGCAGCCGGCAGCGGACTATTAGTAATAATAAAATTTCCAAGAGGTAGAGGCTGAGGTAAATATTAAGCCTAAGACTTAGGTTAAGATTTTGAAAGGCTGACTTCACTATTGATTAGAATCTTTTCCGGACTTTCTATCAAAAGGCATCAATGAGCAAATAAGGCTTTCCTTCGTCTGGCTCATGATAAACTGGGCTCAGCCTGACAATAAGATGAAAATTTAATTGAAGGATCTAAAAAATAACATCAAAAAAATAAATATGAAAAACATCGTCATCATTGGCTGTGGCAAAGGTATTGGCCTTGCTACTGCAAAAATCCTTTCCGGAGATCACCACATCATAGGAATTTCAAAAACGGAAAACTCAGAACTAAACCATCCGAATATCGAATTTCATGAGATGGATATTCTCTCGGGAAACCCGGACGAAATTCCCTTTCCCGAAGTTGTGGACGGTTTGGTATATGCACCGGGCAGCATTAACCTGAAACCTTTTAACAGGCTTTCTCCGGATGATTTTAAAAATGATTTTGAAATTAATGTAATGGGTGCGGTAAAAATTATCCAGAAGCTCCTGCCTAACCTTAAAAAATCAGGCAGTGCTTCCATTGTCCTCTTCAGCTCTGTGGCCGCAAAACTGGGAATGCCTTTTCATGCTTCGGTAGCAGCCAGTAAAAATGCAGTGGAAGGCCTCACCAAAAGCCTGGCCGCAGAATTTTCCGCACAGAAAATAAGGGTAAATGCTATTGCTCCTTCTCTTACAGATACCCATCTGGCCGCTCAGTTGCTGTCTACTCCTGAAAAGAGGGAGGCTTCTGCGAAAAGACATCCGCTGCAAAGGGTAGGTAATCCCGGGGAAATTGCTTCGATGGCTGCGTTCCTGTTATCCGACCAGGCTTCATGGATTACCGGACAGGTTTTCGGAATAGACGGCGGAATGGGCAGTGTAAAACTTTAGATTGAATTGTTCTTAATTATTTAGATTAAATTTGTATTATGAATACCGACTTTTTCATTAATCTGCTTCACCAGGTAAAAGATTTTGAAAATTCTGAAGCCTGTAAACCTCATTCTACATTGGAGGATTTCCGTTTATGGTTAAATGATAAAAAATACAGGGAAGAAAGCCCGACCAAGCTTTTCAGGAATGAAAGGCATGACGTTTTTTTTACTGAAAACGAAATCTGTAAGCAGGTTCTTTTGCTGGGAAGGTATTCCAAGCAAGCCATCAGAAGAGGACTTAAAGATTTTCCGGAGCTTGCCAATGAAGAATTTACTTACCTGTACCGGCTAAAGGATGAGCCGAATCTTACCAAAATGCAGCTGATCGAGCGTAACGGCCACGAAAAGCAGACCGGTACGCAGATCATCAAGCGTTTGCTGGAATCCGGAATGGTGTCGGAAAAAAATGATGAAAAAGACAAAAGAAGCAAAAGGCTGAACCTTACCGCAAAAGGCGAAAAGGCATTTCATCAATCCGTGGACCGGGTAAACATAACATCCAAATTTTTATCCGGCCAGCTGGATAATAAAGAAAAAGAAACATTACTCGGACTGCTCAAGAAGCTTAACGAATTTCATGGTCATTTTTACCGCGAAGATAAAACTTCGGATCTTGAAACGCTTATTCAGTATTAAACATGAAACCCTTTATTTCAGATTAAGTGTAGAAAAATAAATAATCACATTGTAATTCAATAAACTAGAATGTCTGTCCGTTATAATTTGGGTTAGAAATTTACCTTGTTTAATGTTTGAAGACAACGGCAGAATAGACTTCCAGTTTCCATTTTCCGGCAATTAATCGGAACTACTTTGCAATAAAGATCCTGCATAATTTCGTATTTTTCCATAAAGCAATCTGATGTTCAGGCATAAAGGGAAAGGAAGGACTTATCGGCATAATTTAAAATTAGCTTCATTACTGTCATGCGTTGCCGGTATGGTGAACATCATCGGTGTATTTTCGGTACATACGCTTACCACGAATGTGACCGGGCATTTTGCCTATTTTTCAGAGCAGTTTTTCCTGGAAAATTATGCTTCGGCTTTTACTTTTCTGCTTTACATTCTGGCTTTTTTACTGGGTGCTTTCGTAACCGGGCTGGTGATGGAGCTTGCATCAGGACGGCAATCCCATACTTCTTACATAATTCCTGTTTCCATTGAAATTGTTATTCTTTTTGCAGTAGGACTTTCTTCATTGTACAGCGACGGTCTTAATCCGGTTAGCTCAAAAATCATTTCCGTTTCACTGCTTTTTGCTATGGGTTTGCAGAATGCACTGGTAACGCGGGTTTCGATGTCTGTGGTAAGAACAACGCATCTCACCGGGCTGTTTACGGATTTGGGCATCGAACTTTCCCAGCTGCTGACCCACGGAAAACCGCAGAAAGCAATGCTTCTCAGAAGTATATTTTTAAAACTTATGATCATTAGCGGATTCTTTTTAGGAGGTATCACGGGAGGTTGGCTTTACCGGTATTTTTCCTTACAGACACTTATGCTTCCGGTACTTATTCTGTCGTTTGCCTTATGGTACGATAAAGTCCTTTTTCGGTATTACCATTTAAAACGGAAATATCGGGTAAAAAACGGAGAATAAGAAGATTTTTATAGTTGAATTCTTTACTTTTATCTTTGGAACATTTAAATTTTATTTCAATGGAAAACAGGGAGCGGTATATTACGGTGATCGAGAATTATATCAGTGCATATAACCGTTTTGATGTTAAAGGAATGTGCCGGGATCTGAGCGAAGATATTTTGTTTGAAAATATATCCGATGGAAATGTTGACATGAGTATTAAAGGGATCGAAAACTTTAAAAAGCAGGCGGAAGCTGCAACAGCTTACTTTTCGGAAAGACACCAGCGTATTGACAGCTGGAACTTCAACAACCATGTTGTAACCATAGAAATCAGTTACCAGGCAACTCTGGCTATTGATCTGCCCAATGGAATGAAGAAAGGGAATATGCTTACATTAAAAGGAATCTCAGAGTTTGTTTTTGAAGACCATGAGATTATTTCGCTTAGAGATATCAGTTAAAATACAAAAGATACCGATTGTAATCCATTGACTTTCTTACACGCATGTTGAACGTTTTTACAGTAATTTTTGTCAATCAGGATACATTATGTTAATTTTGAATGAATTAAAAAATTATGAAGCAGACACTCATCAGAAAAGTTGAAAAATCAGACAATGAAGCACTTGCAGAACTTATAAAAGATACTTTTACGGAATTTGATGCGCCGAAGGAAGGAACCGTTTATTCCGATCCTACCACATCAGATTTGTTTTCGTTATTCAGAAAAGAGAATTCCGTACTTTGGGTTGGCGAAATCGACGGGATTATCTCCGGTTGTTGCGGCATCTATCCTACAGAAGGCCTGCCGGAAGGATGTGCGGAACTGGTGAAATTTTACCTTTGCCCCTCAGCAAGGGGAATAGGGTTAGGAAAAAGCCTGATGCATCAGAGTGTTGCCAGTGCCAAAGAAATGGGTTACACAAATATATACCTGGAAAGTCTCCCGGAATTTTCAAAAGCGGTAAAGATGTATGAAAACTCAGGCTTCCGTCTGCTGGAAAATCCACTGGGTAATTCCGGCCACGGCTCATGTACGGTATGGATGATCCGAAGTCTGGATGATATTGAACTGTAATAATCAGGAATAATTTAACCGTAAAAGCTACAGAAGCTGTTTATCTGTACTTTTACGGTTAAAATAAAGTAAAATAAATGTTTTCTTATTATTTTTTCAGTGCCGCCATCAGTTTTTCTGCCGTACTTTCGGATGAAGCCGGGTTCTGTCCTGTAATTAGGAGTCCGTCTTCCACGACATGAACGCCCCAGTCATCTGTTTTTGAATACTCACCTCCGGCATTTTTCAGTTCGTCTTCCACGAGAAAAGGAACGACATCGGTCAGCTGAACCACTTCTTCTTCCGTATTGGAAAAGCCTGTCACTTTTTTACCTTTTACAAATGGTTCGCCGTTTTCCAACCTGATGTTTTTAAAGACGCCCGGTGCATGGCATACTGCTGCCACGGGTTTTTTGCTGTTGTAGAAGTCGAGAATTAAGCTTTGGGAATCTTCATCATTGGCCAAATCCCACAGAGGCCCGTGTCCTCCAGGATAAAATACGGCATCATAATCTTCCGCTTTCTGCTCACTTAATTTTTGAGTGTTTGCGATAATATCCTGTACTTCCTTATCCTCATAATAGCGCTTTGTAGCAGGTGTCTGCGCGTCCGGGTCTTCACTTTTCGGATCAATCGGTGCCTGTCCGCCCTTTGGAGTGGCCACCACAATATCGAATCCCGCATCTTTCAAAGAATAATAAGGGGCTGCAAATTCTTCTACCCAAAAGCCTGTTTTTTTTCCTGTGTTTCCAAGTTCATCGTGAGAGGTAACTACAAATAGTACTTTCATTTTATGTAATGTTATTTTAATTGTTTCAGATGTAATGTTGAGAAGGTATTTCTGTAAAGATCACTTCCGGTATATCGTACACTTCGATTTAACTGAATAAATTCCATACGCGGAAAAAGAGATACAACTTTGCTGCCAATCCCCTATATTTTTTTAGACAAGTATTTTTATCTTAAATTTTTTAATATGCGATAAATATATTTCTTTAACTGCCCAGGCTGATTTGCTCTCTGTTAAAAATAACCGGAAAATTTTTCTGCCGGTTTTCATAAAAAAGATGTTTGTTGTTACCAGGCTTCGTAAATAGTATTTATTATATTTATATTCATTTTTGAGCATCTATGAAAAGAATATTGATATTGGTACCGGCAGCCGTACTGGCGTGTAATCTGTGGTCTGCCCAACAAGTAAAGGATACAGTGTCGTCCGGCTGGACAACCCATTTTCAGTCAACGGTCATTGCTCAGAAGCATTCGGGTTTTGCCGCGGCTTACAGCGGAGATAATTCACTTGACAATGGAGTGGAGCCGGCGGCCACCAGCCTTACAGGTACCCTGTTTATCGGGCGGAAGCTTTGGAAGGGAGCTACGCTTTATTTTAATCCTGAAGTGTCGGGAGGAAAGGGGCTGAGCTTTGCAACAGGAGTCGCGGGAGCACTGAACGGGGAAACTTATAGGGTCGGGGAAGTATCGCCTCAGGTATTTATTGCCAGGGCTTACCTCCGTCAGCACATTGCATTGCCGGGTGAGGGTTATGAATATCTTCAGGATGATCTGAACCAGGTACCAGAGCGGGTTCCTGCCAACAGGATCACCATCAGTGCGGGAAAGTTTGCCGTAGCCGATTTTTTTGATGGAAATGCCTACAGCAAAGATCCGCGCACTCAGTTTTTCAACTGGAGCATTTGGGCAAACGGGTCTTGGGATTACCCTGCCAATACAAGAGGATATACTTTTGGGGCCGTGGTGGAAATTATTAAACCGAAATGGGCGTTGAGATTTTCAAGCGTCGCGGTTCCCCGCATTGCTAATTTTCATCTTTTGGAATACAATATTTCTAAAGCGCATTCTGAAACCGTGGAGCTGGAACACGGTTTTTCGATCCGTAAACTTCCCGGGAGAATCCGGCTGATTGCCAGCCATACCCGATCTCAGGCACCCTCTTATGAAGAAGGACTTCAGGCCATCAGTAAGGGAGATGCATTTTTGCTTGATGTGATCCGCGGGAAGGAAGAACATAAAATGTACGGAGGAAAAAAGATCGGTTTCGGACTCAATGTCGAACAGCAGCTTACTGCCGATATCGGATTTTTCGGCAGGGCAGGGTGGAATGACGGAAAATATGCTACCTGGGCTTTTACGGAGATCGACAGAAATATTACTGCAGGGTTTTCTATAAAAGGAAGAGGCTGGAATCGTGTGGATGATGTCGTAGGAATAGGCTTTGCCAGTAACGGCATTTCGCAGGATCACCGGGATTTCCTGAAAGCGGGTGGCTACGGATTCATTATCGGCGACGGCAATTTGAATTACGGTAGGGAATCTGTTCTTGAAATGTATTATAATGCAAAACTGACGGGCTTTTTATGGGTCACTTTAGATTATCAGTATGTCAAGAATCCTGCCTATAATAAGGACCGTGGGCCGTTTCATGCCTTCGGGGTCCGGTCTCACGTGCAGTTTTGAACATGGTTTTAAAAGAATTTAGAAAATAGGAAACAGGATCAAAACTGATGGAAAATGCCTTTTACACCTGTAACGGCGATTTCCAGTCCGACACAGAAAATAAGGAAGGCAAAGATGCGGTTGGCAATATTCTGCCCGTTGGCACCCAGCTTTTCTATAATTTTTTTGGTATGGCTGTAGAAGAAAAATACCAAAGCGCACATAAAAAGAATGGCAAGAATAATAGCGGAAGTATTGATGAGGTAATTTTCCCAGTTTTTGTCTGCACTGTGTGCACTCAGCGTAAAAAGTACGGAGATGGTTCCCGCTCCGGTGGTTATCGGAAAAGTAAGCGGATAAAATAGCTGATCTGAAATATCGGATTTTCCAGAATCTTTTTCTTCCGTAATATTCTTGTCGCTGTTTTCCTGCTGATCCGAAGAAAGAGATGCCCAGCCCATCTTGCAGATGAGAATTCCTCCCGCCACCTGGATCACCGGGATGGAAATTCCGAAAAGCTCCAGAATCCAATGGCCGGCAAATAAAGAAACGATACAGATAAAAAAAGCATAGACCGTAATTTTTCTGACGGCATTTCTTTTCTGGTTCTCCGAAAGTTTAGCCAGATACGGATTGATAATTAATGCAGATCCGATAGGATTAACTACCGGAAAAAGCGCAATGATCCCAATAAATAAAAGATGCAAAAAAGAATGATACTCTGCCAGCATAATATTCCCCTGAATTACTAGTGAAAAGTAAATTTAATAATTTAATGTATAACTATTCATAAAAATGACACATGTCTGTCTGTTAGATTGCAATAATGGTATTCGGTTTTACATTTTATCCCCGGAATAACTCTCGCATATTTTGATAAGATCTGCTATGTTGCTGGTTCCCAGTTTTTTATAGATCCTTTTTTTATAAGTGCTTATCGTAGGCATCCGGATATCGAGGATGTTGGATATTTCCAGGCTGCCTTCGCCTTTCGCCATCAGTGTAAGGATCTGATATTCCCTTTCGGATAATTTTTCAAGCGGATTTGCCGGCAGTGGCTTACCGGAATTTTTAAGAAGATACTGGGTGATTTTTAAAGGGTAATAATAGCCTTCTTCCAGCATTTTTTTCACAGCTTCCGCAATCTCCTCCACTTTGCTAAGCTTGTTCAGATAACCATCGGCGCCTTCCTGGATGTACTGCAGGGCTACCGATTCATCATGCACGGAGAAGATCAGTATTTTGGTTTCTGCCCGGATCTCCTTTATTTCAGAAATCATTTTTTTGTTTTTGCTTTCCGGCATGTTGATGTCCAGTATAATCAGGTCATAAGGCTGAGAAGTGACTTTTTCGAGAACTTCGATGTAGTTTTCTGCCGTGTCGATTATAATGTCTTTTATTTTCGATTCCAGGATAAGGCTTGTACCGGTTAAAACGATATCATGATCGTCTGCAATAAGGATTTTTTTACTCATCTGCTATGTTGTTAATAATTATTCTGAAAACAACACCGGAAGGTGTATTATTTTCCAGTTCTATTGTAGCCCTCAGGATATGAGCCAGCTGCAGGACCAGATGCAGCCCCATCCCATATTTCTGAAGCAGCAGCTTTTCATTATCAATATTCTTGTGAAGAGAGGTGTAATATTCGATCTGCGACGGGCTCATGCCGGTTCCGTTGTCTTTAATGATAATAACCGTAGTATTACGGGTAACTTCAGAATCAATTGAGATATTGCCGTTTTTCGTAAATTTTACCGCATTGTCCAGGAGGTTATGAATAATAACGGATAATGTATTTCTGTTGATGTCCAGATAAGCATCGGGATCCACCGTATTGCTGATGATGGTATTGCTGTTGCCGGCAATAGGATCGAAAAGCTCTTTTTTTTCTTCTATAAGATCATAGAGTGCATAAGATTCCTTTTTATCGCTCCTGTAATTGTTGTAAATATCCGCATATTCTTTTAAGGCCAGGGTAAAATTGTAAAGCTGGCCGGAAGATTTTGAAATGGAGGTGAGAATTTTCTGCAGTTTTTCCGTATCGTTGCGGTCATTTTCGAGAATATCCTGGGAAGCAAATGCAATAAACCTGATGGGTGTTGCAATATCGTGGGTGATAGTCCCAATAAGTTTTTTCTGCTGCTCAATTTCATTATTCAGCTGGCTTTTGGTTTTCTCCAGGTTTTCCACGGCAGCGGAAAGCTTTTTTGTACGGGCATCAATAATGTCTTCCAGCAGACGGTTTTTTTTCTTTAAAATTCTTGTCCTGATCTTTACAATGCACATGATAATAAGAAGCAGAAGCAAAATACACAACACCTTAAACCATGCTCTCTGATAGAAATAGGGAGTAACCAGGATATGTATTTTTTTATACACATACGTCTCATTGTCTGAAGTTAGTATTTTGAAAGTATACAGATGATCTCCGTAAGAGGGATTAAACAAAGTTACTTTTGCGCCCTGTTCAATATTTTCCCATTCTTCTCCTGATCCACGGTTCAGCTTTATAACAATATTATTACGGTTTGCAAAATAAGGGATATCAATAAAAAGATCGATTTTCTGTACCTCCTGATCGACAGTTAGTTTTTCGGAAAACCGGATCTCTTTTCCGTCTATTAAAGCTCTTTCCAGATAGAAGTTTTTCGGATATGTACTTCTTGTTTTCAGCGGATTGAAAAATACAAGTCCATTTAGGGAGGGAAGAACAAAATCTCCGTCTTTTAATATGTTTCCACAGATGTTGCTGCCGCCATTAAATTCGTTGGTATTGAACCCTTCATCTTTCGTATAGCGGTAATAATGAACTTCGTTTTTTCTATGGCGTGCAAATTCCAAAAGATTATGTTCACGCACTCTGTACAGTCCGTTATTAGTCGGAATCCAGAAAAAATGCTTCTGATCTTCCAGTATGGTATGTGCCGAAAGTAAGTTTTTATCGGGATCCAAAGGCATTTTGATGAGTTCATCATTTTTCAGAAGATAGAATCCTTTTCCCAGCGTCGTAATCCAGAGATCGCCGTCGTTGCTAAGGATAATGTTCCTTATATAAATATCTTTTTCCGTTCCGATTTCTTTTGTCTTAAAAGTACTGAGCGAAATTTTAACAAGACCGTGGATGGTACCTACCCACAGGAAGCCGTTGGCCATCAAAAGTCTGGTAGGCTCCGAATCCAGATGGATAACCCTCTCTACCGTATTAAAAGACCGGTCTTTATAGATGTACAGGCTTCCTCCGAGAAACTGTCTCGACATAGGCCTGGTAACGGTGTAATAGTGCTTATCATCATATAGAAAATCCACCACAGTACTGGTGGTTTTCACAGCCAGGTTTCTTGCCGAAAAAGAAGATGATTTCAGATAGGTATAAAGCCTTCCCGAATCCTGTACGATAATATTTTGATCCGGATCATAATTCATAAAATACTGACTGTCTGAAGTAAATGACCTGTCACTAAGCATACCGTTCCTATTGTATAATTGTCCTTTGGGAGTTATGATGCTTGTATTATCATAAGGGAGGGTAGAATAAAACACGGTAGTGCTGCTGTTTTTCTCTTTTGTTGCAGAAAACTGGTGGAAACTCAGGACCGTAAGGCCTTCAATGCTGCTTCCCAGATACAGCTTCTGATATACTTTATCATAATAAATACAGGTTAAATGCTGAAGATTGATATTGCCTGCATCAGCAATAAGCGTGCTGCCGAAACGTCCTTTTTCAAAAGAGAGACTGTATATTTTCTGATCTTTAATAATAAAAACACTGTTGTTGACCCGGCTCCATACAAGAGTACTGTTTGTATCCGTTACGACAGGAATGTCGTATTGTGTCTTAATTCTTCCGTTTACGATGCCATATACTTTTCCTGATGCATAATCTATATGGAAAAGTTTTTCATTAAGTGTGAAAATTGTCCTTCTTTTTTTATATACTGTATTGATTTTAAGAAGTTTCTCTTTTGAAGACAGCGGATTTATGTTTATAACGGAAGAATCGGTAATAAAATAACACCCTTCTTTCATCATCATATAAAAAGGGTTTCCCTGATTAGGATGATAATTGTAGCTTTCAGAAAGTCTGCGATTATGGTCGTATTTATATTTGAATCCGAAATGTCCCGTACTTTTAAGGACTTTTGCCGTTCTGTTATGAAGCAGCACCGTATGGTAACCGGCACCGGTAAATATACTGTCTTTCTGGACATTGCCGTAAAAGAAAGTAAACCGCTGGTTATTGATCGGAAAATCTTTAAATATATTAAATACAGATCCGTCATAGCGTACTACGCCGTTTTCCGTCGTAAGCCATATAAATCCGTATCTGTCTTTTACAATATCTTTTACGCTGTTCTGAGGCAGGCCGTTATCCGTATTGTAATGGGTAACAGTGTAGTTCTGACTGCACAGAGGCAAACAGATAAGCATAAAAACAAAAAGCAACAGCCTGCTGGACAAAATGAAATTTTGTTACAATAATACATCAATTTATTATCTGATCAATATACCCCTGACATTTTTCAGGAAAGTTAGATCATAAACTTCAGTGGCTAAAGAGCTTACTGACCGCTGAAAACCGCTTTAAAATGTAAAAGTTACAGAATGCGGTGAATTTATAATTCTGCTTTCCGTAACTTTTTTAATAATTTACCTGATAATTCAGATGACGTAAAAATCAGGCTATATATTTACATTGTGTTTTCAATACTTTGGAATTCAATAAATAATAAATATAATTTGAATAAACGAGGGGTGGTTTATTCATTAATATTTGAATTAATATATCCGATTCCTGAACAGCATCTTGTTTCTGATATCAGATTATAATTCTTACCCCTGACTTCCTGAAAACTATACAATAAAAATCATTTATCTTTACTGTATCAGCTTTGTTTTAAGTACACTGCAAAAGTATTTATAAAGACGGAGATTGTAGCAGCAGGATATGTAGAAATGAAATGGCATATTTGTAGAATTAATTCTACAAAATAAGATTGCTGTAGTGAGGTAATTAATTTAAAGCCGTCTGTTAATCGTAACTTCCGGTGTTTTAATTAGCATATTTTAATTGCAAGCATCAGGGAAATCAGACATATCAGGCTGAAAAATTGAGAGAAGAACTACTTCCGAAGATATTTTCCATTTCCTGTCAACTTATTATCTGCTGGGCTGGAATATAATTTCTGTTCATGTGAATTGATTACTTCTAAGAAAAATTTCCCGAACTTTGCTGGAAATCCGGATTCCTTCTACTGATTCTGGACTTCATTACGATAAAAGGAAATTAATATGTACAGAAATCTTATCGCTATACTATTTTTACTATTGCTTCCGGGATCCGGTAATGCGCAGGAAATCATTAATACAAATAGCCTGCCTGCAATAGAATTTTCACAGAAATTAAATCAGACAAAAGATGCTCAGCTGGTGGATGTAAGAACACCCGGTGAATTCCGTAACGGACATCTAAAAGATGCCCTGAACATCGATTGGAAAGCAGAAGATTTTACCGGAAAAGTAGCAGCCCTGGATAAGAATAAACCGGTTTTCGTTTACTGCATGAGTGGGCCCAGAAGTACGGCTGCGGCGGCGAAGCTTCAGGAGATGGGATTCAAAAAAGTTTATGACATGCAGGGCGGAATGATGAAATGGAGAAATGCCAATCTTCCTGAAATTAAGCTTGCAACGTCGGCCGGGATGAGCCTTGCCCGGTATCATGAACTGCTGAAAAGCAGAACTCCGGTTCTGGTGGATTTCTATGCAGAATGGTGTGCTCCCTGTAAAAAAATGGAACCCTATCTTGAAAGAATTGCAGCCGGAATGCAGGATAAAGTAAAAGTAGTAAGGATAAACGCAGATGAAAATACGGAACTTTGCAAAGCACTGGATGTTTCTGCGCTTCCCGTTTTAAAACTGTATAAAAATAATAAGATGGTTTGGGATCATTTAGGCTTAGCAACGGAAGAAGAGATTAAAAAACAGATTTTACAGTAATGCTTGAAATTTAAAAAGGCTTAAAGCGATTCTTTTTCTGAAACTAAAATATTTCTTTAAAAATAGTGAATACTTTTTCAACCGGCTGAAAAAATAATCAGGATCTTAAGAGGAAACTTAGAGCCTGTTTAAGAGCCTGTTTAAATTTTAATTCAGCGAACTTTCCGTCATTTCTCTTAATTTTCTGAATTAAATAAACTTTGTTTATTCTTCACTTTAATACGATGATTTCAATTGATTTAATTGAATATTGCCGGGCAACCGGCATATTGATTTTTTAAGCTAAAATGCCTTAAATTCTTAATGTTAAAATATAAAAGGTAAATTTAAACAGGCTCTAAATTGTAACGAACAAAATTTTTTCTCCTGTCTCTTTAAAAAAAATAAATTTTGTTTATTTCTAACTTTACCGCTACGGAAACTTTGTTTGAAAAGCTTTATCTCACTGAATCAAATGAAGCAAGTGAATAATTGATTTTTTAAACTAAATATTATAATTGCTTACCGGTAAAACACGCGTTTTTGCCATAAAGTTTAGTGAATCATGAGTAAAGGTGAGAAAAGATCTCACCTTAAATTTATTTGTCGACGTAAAGCGTTTTCCTCTTCAAATTAACGCCCAACACTCAAAAATTCAAAATTTGTTCTTACACAGATTTCCGCCTACCGGGATAACAAAAATTATTTTGTATGAAGAATAGTAATAATGATTTTGACATTAAAACATTATATGAAGGATTACCATTTCATTTCTCCGGTGTTGACCTTGGCACCTAATTGCAGTCCGGTTTCAAACGTAAGATCCGGATATTTTGCTTTGATGGATTGAACCAATTCTTCTGAAGTCTTGGCTGTTCGAAGTGCCTCTTCATAATTTTTGATATATTCTTTGGTGTGAACCAATGATTTTAAATTAAAAGAATCTGAATTTTTGGCATGTGCAGGGATAACGGTTGCCGATTCATATTCAGCAATTTTATCCAGTAAGTCAATCCATTGCTGGCGGTCCGAAGCAGTCTGTGCATCGGCCATCCATAAATTAAAAGTATTGCCGAATATATTGATGCCGCCAATTACAGCCTTCGCTTCCGGAATCCACAGGAAGATTTTATCAGGAAACTGTTCCAGACCGATGACCTTCAGCGTATACCCTTCCAAATCGATCTGGTCGCCATTCAGGATCTGCGGCAATAGAACATTACTGGTGATTTTATCCCCTAGGCGGCCGCCCCATACTTCCAGTTTCTTCTGTGAGGAAGCTTTAATTTTTTCAACTACTGCAGGTACGGCGTAGGCAGTTACTTTCGGGAAATATTTTTTAAATACCTCAAGCCCGAAATAAAAATCCGGATCATTATGGGAAATATAAATTGCTTTGAGATTTTTTCGGACGACCGGATTCTCTGTGCCACTGTTTCGGCATCTGCCAGTGTAAACTACGCATCCACCAATACAGCATCTTCCTTACCGGATATAATTACTGAAGCTACTCCAAAGCTATCTTCGGATGCATTGAATATTTCAGGGCTCAATGGTCCTGCTTGAACTGTTCTGAAGTTTTTTTGTTGGTTTTCCATAATAAATATATGTATGATTAAATTAGTACGATTGATTACTGAATTGCTCTATCAATTAATGATATGCGTCTGCCACTGTTTTGCTGTCTACAAACTGTTCGAAACTAATGATTTTTCTCTTATGAAGTTTACACAGGTGTGCTACCCTTGCTTCAAAGTACCGGCCGGTTGTATTACTTGTGCCGCTACAGGTTCCGTATGCTACAACCTGATCACCGTCTGCCTGATAATTTTCGGGAGTAAATTTGTGATTGTCCCATTCACTTCCGAGCTTGCTGAAAACACTTCGGGTAATTTCTTCCAGGCCGATATAGGTGCCGCCATAAGGGAAACCTTTCGCTTCGGTCCAGCTGATATTTTCGTCGGCATACAGGGCAAGATTGCGTCCGTTCTCCTCAGAATTTTTGCCTTCATACGTACTTTTAATAATGTCTACGTTATTCATATTGTAATTTTTTAGTGAAGTAGGAGACAAAGGTAAGCCGGGTTAGGACGTAAAAAGATTGAACTATATGAATAAATCATAATAATTTTTTTTGGATAATCTTATGGCGTATCCGGCTCACAAATTCATGGCTGATGCTAAGATAGGCTGCAATGTGAACATCGGTAAGCCTTTGCGCCAGCAGAGGATACTTTTTGATGAAATTAAGATAGCGCTGATCAGACTGTACGCTCAGGTTCTCAATCATACGACGCTGCAGGGCCACATAGAAACGCTGCGTCATTACCCGGAAAAGTTTTTCTATCCCTGGTATATGATTATAAGCGTATTCTTTATCATTCTTACTTATAATTAATATTTCACTTTCCTCAATGGCATCAATGTTCAACTGAGAAGGATGCTGATGCGTAAAGCTGTCTATATCCGCTAGCCACCAGCCTTCCATGGCAAAATATAAAATCTGCTCGACAGCATCTTGATTGGTATGATATACCTTAAAAAGCCCCTTGGTTACAAATGCTTCAAATCCTGACGTTTCCCCCTCTTTGAGTATTGTTTAATAGTCGGCTACTAAGGAAAAAAAGACTTTAAAATAAGACAGGTAAATACATAAGCGGTATGGATGAGCTTCATATTTAAAATACAGCAACTCCTGGAGTAAAAGCAGAAAAGAATATGGGCTTTCTATGATAGCCGGCTTTTTCTTTATCAACAGAATCATCTTTTTCAGTACATTCTGCCATCGCCGGATTTTTCATTTGCCTTTTTTTATTGGTGGCTGGGGGTATTAAGGCGTCTGATCGGAAAGCTTTGAACTGCTTTTCTCTGAATTAAATGCAGATGATTGATTTTCAATGGACAAAGCTTGCAATAAAATATCTGAAGTAAGCTGTTTTTCACCGGTTTTATATAAAGCCAAAGCACAACGACGGATCACATTGACAATACATCCACCGGATATTTCGGCCTCAGCAGCAGTTCTCAATAATTCTTCCCTGTTTTCCTGTAGCCAATCGTCAGGAATCATCTGCTTCCATAAGCTGAGCCTGGTATCCTGGTCGGGCATCGGGAAATACAGGACCGATTGAAAGTTCGTGGAAAACGCCTTTACAGGATTATCTTTAGGATGGGTAATAGCCATGATTATCATTCCGGGAAAATCTTCGATGCGCTGAAGAAGATAAGACCTTATTTCCTGATTGATTTCCCAGCGGTTTTGTAAAGCGTATTCGGAATTCATTTCCATTAATTTATCAGCTTTATCGAAAAACAGGATCCAGTTCTTTTGCTCGGCAAAGTCAAAGATACGGGCAATATTTTTTTCGGTTTCTGCAGTACATGCCGCAGTAATTAAGGACACGTCGATCCGGTAAACATCCATGCCGTGTTGCTTTCCCAACAGTGATGCTGTCAGGGTCTTTCCTGTTCCCGGAGGACCGTAAAACAGGCATCGGTAACCTGGTTTTATATATTTGTCAAGATTCCAGCGTGACCTGATTTCCTGCGCATGGCAAAGCCATCCCGAAATATTTTCCAATTCTGTCATTAAAGAGGGGGTAACAATGAGATCATTCCAATCGAGAGGGGTGGTTATTAACTTTGCAGGAAAATCTGTGCTGTAATCCGGTTTGTAATTTTTATTTTTCAGCACTTTGGCGAGGAACTCTTCCGATACACAGAGTTTTCCGCTGAGGAAAGGTTCGCCTTTTCCCTGTTCTTCAAGGTGCAGAATGTTTTGCCTGTAAAACCAGTGTTCTTTGCCGAATAGCTGCATTACCCGCAAACGGTTTTGAGGATCCTCAAGAGATAATAAAAAAGCAGCAGTTTCTCCGGTTGGCAGAAAACCTTTATGCGAACTTCCTTTCCAGCCTCCGAATTCGGTGTAAGGGCGGTCGAGATTCTTATTCAGGATAAAAAACAGATCCAGTGTCTGAGGATTGAGATGTGGCATAAGAGCCAACAGCAAAACGATGATTTCTTCCCAATCCGGATCCTGCCCGGTAAGAGCAGAAAGCTCTTTTCCGTCTAAGGGTACTTCCCGAAGGGATTTATAATGACCTTCCTGCCCAAAATATAAGGATAAAGCAGTTTGTATAATTTCTGAAAAAATTGAATCAAACATTATTGTTACCAGATGAATATTAGATCTTGATGAAAATTGTCTTCGTAATCACTCCACAGCCTAATTTAAAGACCACAATATACTTAATTAAATCATTCACTACATATAATTCTGCAGATTATTAAGTCTGTATAAGAGTTAAATAATTGATTAACATCGATCTACGTTTTTTTTTTTTTCTGTTGAGGGCATTTGCCTGAAGGCGGATTAGTACCCCTTACCAGTCGGGAGCATCTGTCTGAATTTTTCAAATGCGGTGACTTTACTGCAACTACAGATTGGGAAGGGCGAAAAACTTTCACAGGACTTAAAAAAAAGTGAATTTTGAATTCTAAAGAAGAGTGAATAACAATTTTGTCTAACAGTTATTGAAAACAGCAGACCGGAAATATATGATATATAGGCCATATTGTTGATATAAAATTCCCAGGTATGCACAAAAATGTCTTTCGGGATAAAATGATTATAAAATTCACTGATAAAAAGAGTGACAAGAGAATCAAAATTACCATCGCTTAGAAATACAAAGCTTCATATATGGCCACGGAATTCTGAATGATCAGAGCCTTTCTCAAATTATCAATTTTATTAAAAACTAATTTCAGCAATTCAATGAATACACCATTAAATACAATTTTAAATTGGTTCAAAACTGGGGAAATTCCTACGGAAGCACAGTTTGAAGCAACATTTTTAGCCTTTTTTCATAAAGATGATCCAATTCCAAGGGAAAATATTAAAGGGTTAAAAGAAATTCTTCAGTCATTTGTCGATGCAGGAGCATTTCAGGAGCATTTAAAAGATCCTGAGGCACATTCCGGCTATCTGGCTTTGCTGAATGCCGGTAATCTAACCTCCACTAATGTGAGCAGCTGGAAAAATAAACTCGGAATCGGCAGTATGGCGACAACCGACAGCTCTGATCAGACAGGTAATACGTATACTAAAATCCAGATAAACGGCTTCGTTGACGCATTGAAGGACACAGATAAAGAACTGGCGCTGAAGATAGAAGATATAAGCAAGATACTTTTATCTAATGACCTGTCTTTAGATGAACTCCAGGAAATTGTTGATTTTATAAAAAAAAGCCGGGATGATCTTGAAGCTTTAAAGGCAGGCTTGTCCGAAGATAAAATAAAGCTTCTGCTTGACTATAACGGATTGAACAACCCCAGAAACCAGCAGGAATTCAACAAACAAATGTACGATAAGGTACTTTTAATATCAGAGACACGTACCAGTGCAGTAGTACAGGTCACGGAAAGTGCTGTATTCCCTAATGTTCTTGAAACGGAAAATGTAATCATCCAGGCCCGGGACAGCGTGACCGGCAAAAAAATAAATATCGACGATTATGCCACCAATCAGACTATAGAGGTTAAAATATTTGGTGACCTCGTCAATCCAATCAACATTCTCATTTTAAAAGTTAAACCATAAAAATAAAAATATGAACAACAATGCAGTGATAAGCAATAACGCGCATCAGGATAATTTTTTCGGAGAGCTCAGACGTACCCGATTTCAACAGTTTACCTCGCTTCCAAGCACAGATGGAGTTCCGGCCGGCTGGATAATTGATTATAAAAGTCAGTTGCATCAATGGAACGGAACCGAATGGATCAACCTGGCGCAGAATTATGTGCATCCCGATTATCCGCTTACAAATAATCCGTTTCAGACCGACCAGACGAGTGGTCTTATGTTGCTGAGCCAGATCCTTACCAACAGTTCGGGGCATGTCATTAAAATAGCAGGCCGGAATCTTACCAATGCCGATATTGTTTCCATTTTCCTGAATGATGCCATCCAGTCGGGTACTTTTACCTGGTCATCAAATAAGATTAAAACCTATATTGAAAATCTGATCGGGCAAAGCCTTACGGGAGCGCTGATTTATCAACCCGGAGGTTATATTCCTTCTTCCGTCAAAGGCTCTATGACAGCGCCGTCCCCAGTGACGTCAGCCACCATCAAAACAGGAATGGTATGGGTGATTACCGCCAGCGGTTGGATTGGCAATGAACCCGTTTCAATTGGTGACCACCTTATTGCCAATACCGATAATGCTTCCGGCAACACGGCCAATTATCAGATTATTGAAAAAGGAATTCCTGATATTGTGGATGCTACAGAATCGGTGAAAGGACTGATCCAGGTCGCTACGGATGTGGAAGCTGTCGCCGGAACAGATGCGTTAAAAGCCATGACGCCGAAATCTACAAAAGCGGTTCTGGATGCAAAAATTAAATCCGGTACCTGGCAGATCGGTGACGGCTCATCCGTTACTTTCACGATTACCCATGGCTGGAATACCCGCAATGTCGATTATATCTGCTACCGCAATGCCGATAACAGGAAAATCAATCTAAGCTGCGTACCTACCTCTGTCAATGATGTGCAGATCGATGTACTGGCATCCCTTACCCCAAATGAATACAGAATTACCTTAACCGCAAGAATAGACTAATGATCGCACCTGAATATTTTAATAATCACATCGCCGTAGAAGGCGAAATTATTGTGAAAAGAGTTCCAAACGATACAGGTTCTGTGGTGGTTTGGAACTCTGCAACGAAAAAATTAAGCATCAGAACACATGCAGAAATTGTGTCGGATCTTAATTTGGCAACTGTAAATACGAATCAGCTAATCACAGGCATAAAATCTTTCGTGACATCGGGAGGTAATTATGCTCCCTTTAATAATACTTTACAGATCTATGCTGATGACGGTTCGTTACCTTCGATGACTTATTCTAAAGGCGGTTCCCATGTAGGCCAGATCATGTTCAATTCTGATGGTTTTTATTTTAAGAATGGAGATGATAACGCATTTTATAATGTGAAAGCAGGTGGCTTTGAGAAAAGTAATTCGGATAACAATCATGTATTACTAGGAGGGGGAGGACATAAGGATGTCTCGGATTTTGCATCATCAGCTGATCTTACTAACCTGGTGACAAAGAACACGGAGCAAACTATTACAGCGGATAAGGTATTTAAAAAGATTACCACCACCGATTGGGTAATTCCTAAATTCCTGGCATTTCCCGATGCATCCGGCTCCATGCCGAACTATATCGGATTTTATATGTGGAATTCCCAATGGCAGGTTAACTGGAGGGATTCGTCAAACACTCATTTGTATCAGTTGCTTGATATCGACGGGCTCAGCAAGAATGCAACTTTCTACGGAAATACCACTTCTCCTAAATTTACGACCCCGGGCGGGAATTCAGACCAGTGGAATGAAGCCTACCATTCCATTGGTAATTATGTTACTTTAAATACCGATCAAAATATAGAATCATTAAAATGGTTTAATAACAGAACAGGGACTAATGGATTTAATGAAACTTCATTGATTGTAGCCGGATGGAATGGTTCTAAGGCCGGCATATCTTTTTTCTCTTCAGGTATGGATATTGGGAGTGTGCAGTTCGACGGATACTTTAATTTTAGAGTTGAATCAGGTGCAGGCAATTATACAAATACAAAAGCAGCAGGATATATTAAAGAAGGTTCTTCTGATAATCATTTTTTAACAGGAGACGGGGGGCATTATGATGGTAGAAAAAAAGAAGACGATTGGTTCCATTCAGCAAGAAATTTTCCTCAGGGTACGTTAATTCAAACAGATGTAGATTATTCTCAAACCTATGGAGACCAGTTTCTTTTAGAAATGAAAGGAAATATGTATGGAGGGGGAAATCCTTTAATAGCAAATATACAAGGATACATTTACTACGATACCATTATTGCAAGATCCGGTTATTCTACATTATATTACTGGAATTATATAATTGCCTTAAACCTTAATGGCAAGCTTTGTTTCTGGTTCCCTTCATTATCTTACTGGCAGGGATTCGATGTGAAAGTAACAATAGGTAACGGTGGCTTGGAGCAGGGAAAAAACAGGGTTGTTTCTGTATCCGACAATCCGGATCCGGGAGGAACTAAAAGAGTGGAGATCACTCTTGAGCATTTACTTACCAAAGAACAGCTGATTTCCGGAAATACTTTTTGGGAAAAGAAAAATATTGCCAGCTATTGGGCTATGGATTCCGATAAGGATGTTGCTGTACTGAATGGAAGCAATGCACAACGGTTATTATCAGGTGGGATATTAGCCTCTGATGGCTATACTGATTCACAACATATTCCTGCATACGGTATTCATGCGAAAGGTTCTATTCAGTCTGACGAAGGTTTCGTAAACCGATACTATAAAGTCAACCAAAGAAATAAAATATGGAATTTCGGAGATTCTACGGCTTGGGGATTATCTTATTTTCAAGGTAGCTATCACAGTCTAGGCGAAGGGATCTCCTTCCATTTCGGTGATGCCGGAGACTATAAGTTTTTTGTGAAGGATAATGGGAATATTTACACGAAAAACGATATAACAGCTGGAAATTTTTTTAATGGCAAAGGCTTATATTCACCGGTATTATCAGGAGGTCAGGTAATACATGCAGGCAATAGTAACAAGCTTTATCTGGGAAATCCCGTAGTTTCGAATGTTTATCTTGAGAGCGGTAACAGTAATTTATTGCACAACAGATCCGGATATGGTGCAGGAATTATCTGGGATCAGCATAATTTCAATCCAAATAATTACATTCCGACCTCCCATTCTGTTTATAACATTACCCAGAGCGAAATAAACGGCTGGAGACAGTATGTAGGGTATTGGGATAACAGAAATATTCAGCCGGCACATTTGGGAACACAGAAGCTGCAGATCGGTTTTACCAACTGGTTCAATAACGGAGACCAGGCGAACCATTATGCAGACTACCTTCATTTTGGAGGTTATCAGGACGGTTCGGGAGGAAACCAGAACCTGGTTATGTTCAGCAAAAACGGTTTTGGGCTAAGACAGTTTCAAGGAAGCTGGCAGGGTGTTTCAAAGTATCAGTCCTATGTTGATTATTGGAATACTGGACACTTTTCTCAGGGAGATATAAATGCTTGGCAGTTTAATAGGTTTAACACACAACCTATGAGTCTCCTGAGTTCGGCAAACAATGCAAATAATTTAACCTCTTCCGGATTTTATCAGATTGGTTATGGTACGCAGAACAGTGGTGCTAATTTAGGTATTAATGATAATGTGAGAGGATTACTTCATTTTGAAACTGAAAATACATATTCCGCTTCACAAATCCAGACCCAGAGGTATGAAGGCAATATTCTCTCCAGAACCAAAGCTGATGGAGTCTGGTCCGAATGGGTAAGGCACTGGGGCAACAACGATTTTAATCAATCGGATATTAATAATTGGAACAGCAAAGCCAATGGTAATCATACCCATCTATCATTATATAATGAGGAGCATAATGGTGATGTTGATACCCATACTTTATTGGACGATAATAAATTTAAGTTTGTCCATAGAATTAGTGCAGGATCTGTAGGTTCATTTAATATGTTCCCTACTCCTAATAATGCCAATAGTATTCTTGCTATTGCTACACATCCGGGAGGTTACGGAACTTTGTTTGGCATTAATGGAGAAAGTGAGATCTTCACTAAAAATGTAAGTGCAGGAACGTACTCGCCTATCTGGAGACAGCTTGCCTACAAAGATTGGGTGCTACAGCAAATTCCTTCTTTAAATAACTATGTTACTCTAGATACGGAACAAAATATTGCTGGCAGAAAAACATTCTCAGTCTCCACAGGTAACGGTTATACGGGCGCACCCGTAATGATAAACGGAAATGGTAGTACGAATACAATTTTTCCAACATTGGCATTTCACCAGCCCGGATTATATGCCGGAACACTGAGTTATAGAGGAAATGGTTTTTACTTCATGAATATGGACGGAAATGGTTTTGATTTTGTGAGGGCTGCGGGATATGTTAAAGATGGTTCCAGTAATCAAATGCTGCTCTTGGGAGGTGGAAGCCATGAAGACAAAAATAAATATATTTTTGGCTCAAATCATACAGGTACTGTTGAGGCTTACTCACCAGATACAGGCCTTCCTGTAAATTCCTTTAAACCTATAAAATCAGGCTTCTACCGACCTAATAATGAAAATGAATACGGTTCCTTGCTTATTTGGGCAGAGCATCCTCAAACCGGTAACGGATTCTACGGTGCGGGTATGGCTTTCGACTATAGCGGAACAAATGCTTATTTAACAGGAATTGATGGAGCAGGAAATAAAACGTCTAACAAAAAGCTTTGGCATTCCGGAGATTTTACGCAGGCATATGTAACCGAATGGATTAATGCAGCCAATGCAGGTGTTCTTACCAATGGTTCGGCTGTTCAGGTTGACGGTGCGGGAGGAATCAATCAGGGTTCCGGTTCGAGAGCCAATAAAGTCTGGTTTGATTATAACTGGGCAGGTTCCGGCAGGGCAGGTTCCGTTATTAATTTTTCGGGATTAAATCCTTCCTACAATGTTGAATTGTTCGCAGCATATCATGGAGATTCAAATGCCATAGGGATCAGGACGAGAAACGGGGACAATGGATTATGGTCTTTACCGAGATGGTTATGGAACAGCGAGAATTTTAAGCCTTCCGAATACTATAATAATCACAAAGGAAGCATTGCACATCAGGATAATTTAGTAGCGAATGGTTCTCAATGGATTTCGACTGGTGATACGGGAACTAATTTTGATGGTGCCCTTGCAAATAAAACAGTTGAAGGTACATTTGCGAATTTTAACGCTTACGACAAAGATTCTAAAAATTTAGGCTTTACACTAATGGCAAGAACTTCAACAGAGCAGGGTATTTATTATAAAACCTGGTATGGTGGGGGAAGTCAAACTTGGAGAAGACTTTTAGAAGCCGGAGATAATACAATAAGATCTTTAGGTTTTTCGGGAGGTAATATAAATGATTATCCTTACATCTATACATTAGATGGTCAATTCAAATATTTGCTGTCTCAAGAAGTATTTCCTGATGCAGGTAATTGGGGAACAGGTAATAATGCATGGCTATTATCCGGAAGAAAAACGATTGGCGAATTAGCCTGGAGAAATTATGGCAATGGACATACGGTTTTTGACATTTCAAATGGTATTACACCTTGGGGAGTAAATAAATCTAATAAAGATGCCGATGTAGCCTGGTCAGAGTCTTACCCAACCCTGGTGGGTGGTAATGGTTTTAATACTTATGGAGTAAGGGTAGATAGTGCAAGAAATGCAGATAATTTAGGAAACATTAGTGCTGGAAGTTATGTAACGCAACCTAATCTCAACACTCAATTAAGCAATTATGCCACTTTTAACGGAATTCAGACATTTACCAATACCAATACCTTCCTGCAAAGTCCGGTTATTCCGGATGCAACACTCGGAGCCCACGCTGTAAACAAAAACCAAATCGAATTAAGTACAGGTAATGAAGGTGAAGGAGGACAGGCATTAAAAATAAACGGAAATAATTCTGTTACGCTTACAAACTTTTTCGTAACGTCCAGGGACGGATCCAGGAATCCAAATGATATCGCTCCGAATTTAACCCCTAGAAGAGTAAGATTTGACTTTGCAGCAGCAAACTCTGCCGGACTGGGAGGATCGGGAAATTATGCCGGGATTATGACCTATTCGCCTTGGGACGGTACCACGGGTTCTACAGGAGATTCTTCTTATCAGTTGGCTTTTGCGAACCAGACCGGAATCAACGGTTCCGGAGTTCCGATGCTGAAAATCAGGAAAGGGATTGATGGAAACTGGTCTACCTCATGGTACAAATTCTGGACGCAGGCAGATTTTACGATCACCAACATTCAGCAGTGGAATGATGCTTTTCAGAACGGACTGAGACTGAATCAGGACTTCACTGTCTTTACAGGAAATGAAGTAATGATCACGGATAACTATTTTGCCAATGAATCCGGACTGATAGATACCAGTTATAAAAATGCTATTGCTTGTAAGGTTAATGAATATTATAAGTTCGGAAGCAATATTCATGGATGGGAAGGAATTAATTATCATTATGAAAAACAGACTGTAGGAATCGGAGGAGAAGCGGATTCTGATAACAAGGTAAGGGTAGAAGGCTGCGTTAAAGCAACCGCAAACTTTAAATCAAAAGAAGAAAGCCCGAACAGTATTTTTATTCCTGACGGCAGTATTGCTGATCTGAAAGATGAAATTGTAAATGAAAAATATGCCATCCGTCTGGATCCGCATGAATATGAACTTGACCCTTCCGGCTATCTGGATATAGACGACAGGAACAGGTTGATCCATGTCATTGGCGAACAGGCAAAGATGACGGTTAATTTTAAAGAAATCTATCCCAAACAACAGATCGTTATTTATAATTTTGACCAGAAAGGCTATTCTATGTCAGTTCTTATAAAAGATAAACTTGTATATAATATTGAACCGGGCTGTTTTTTAAGATTGTATGTGACAAAATCATTGAGGGTAATTGCTGAAAGACAGATGCCATCTGAGTTTATCTGGTAAAATAGAAGGAATAACAACAAAATCTTTAATATGGTTTAATTTAAAGAAGCCATAATCGGAAAAGTTTTTCTGATTGTTGCTTTCTTATTTGCTCAGGCAAAAGGAAAGCCGGTACCGAGGTAAATTAGGTTAGGAATCGCTCTTAAAATTATAATATTGATCCACATTAAACTTACAAAGAGAATTTACAATATAAAATATCGCTACTTGAAGACAAGTGGCGATATTTTGATTGTTTGTGACCAAGACGAGCGTATCTTCAAACACTTTTATAGATGATTTGGTTCGTTTGAGCCAAATTAAACAAGAATTACAAAGTTCTTTTTGACAAATAATTTTTGATAATTTATGTTTGATGCAATTTAATTTTAAAAAAATAAGAATACTTAGCACTGGATTAGTAAGTCTTTAGTTAGCCGTGCTTGTCTTGTACCCATAACCGAAGAGATATCGAAATATTTAGTGGAAGATTTAGAAAGAATTTCGCAATTTTCAAGTATTGAATTTTAATTATTATTAAAGTTCACATTTACTATTATAGGGTATGTAAATAGGTTATAAATTTATTTTTTTGTTGCTATATTTATAGGTAAAAATTAAACCAGATGAAATCCCCTTTAAATATACATCCTCCAAAAAACTGGCAAGATTTTGAAACGCTGTGTTTAAAACTTTGGGGAGAGATATGGAGCATACCTCACGAAATTGATTTTAATTCTGATAATGCACAAGGACAACATGGTGTAGATATTTTCGGTCCGGTTAATGGTGGCAAAAAATATAATGGGATACAATGTAAGAATAGAAAATTAAATTTGATCGATGGATCTCCCAATCGGATCTCAATAAGAGATATTCAGGAGGAAATTGAGAAGGCTAAATCGTTTAAACCAAATTTAAGCAAGCTTGTTATAGCAACATCATTGCCTAAAGATCAAAAAATTGAAGAGTATGTACGAACTCAAAGTGTACAAAATGTTGAAATAGGGTTATTTACAATACAAATATGTTTCTGGGATTTCTTTGAACGTAAATTATCTGAGTTTCCTCGTGTTTACAATTGGTACGTTAAGAACGAGGATTTTCATCGTACCAAGAGCCTATCCGTCTTATTTTCAAATGGTCGAAATGAGATGATCTGTTTTCCGAAGTTTCAAAAAACGATTAAAAGATATATAGTAAAGGATGAAAATGTTGAGGAAGATATTTTGGATTTGAGTCTATCTCTCAATGAATTGTTAGAAAAATATAAATCAGAAGAGCACGTTTCTAAATCAGGTCTTAAAAACTTTAATGATATCTTTGGTAGAATTGATATGAGTAAAAATCCTTTGATGCCTAAGATTAAATGGGAGCAATATTGTTGGTTGAAGCTTCAGATCACAAATACAGGAGAAGCAGTAATTGAAGATTACAAAATAGAACTTGAATTCGAGGGTGATTTTAAAAAAATTGGAGCGGAAAAAGGACATTTTCTTCATAACCCAAAGTATATCAATACAGTCAGAGAATATAGTAATTCAGATGATTCTCTAATTATAGTTCCCAAAAACAAAACTTTAGTACAGGATGATTATTTTACTACAGGGAATTTTTACATTGAACCTAAAATTGGTGAGGGTAGTGCAGTAAAAATGACTTGGAAAATTATATCACGTGACTTTACTGATTCAGGATTCCTTACAATAATTATTAAGCCTCAATTTCATAAGGTTGTAGTCATTGCAAAAGTTGATTCAAAATTAGAAGAAAAGGAAGAAGTTTCTTATCAATTAATTGAAAGAACAGGTGTTCATCAAATTGGTTATGTTGATTACTTTGACAAAGAATCCGATTATAATTTTGAATAATATTTTACAGAAAGAATTTCAAATTTTCTTAAACTTTAATTTTTTTACAATCGAATTTGTTTTCTGAAATGTCATTTTACATATTCTTATGACTTTACTTTTGCCAAAAGATAAAAAATAGTGAATACAGATATTAGAAGTATTTACTAGAGCAGATTTTTTAAATTCGAAATTTCTTCTAAATTACATCTATAAATTAGCAGCATGAAAATTCTAATAATAGAAGACGAAACCGAGCTAGCTAAAAGTATTTCCGAATATCTTTCCGGAGAAAATTATATATGTGAATTTGCACCCACATTCAGCGAAGCAATGGACAAAATAGAAACGTTCCAGTATGATTGCATACTGTTGGATATTATGCTCCCTGACGGTAATGGACTTGCCATTTTAGAAGAATTAAAAAGACAGAATAAACAAGATGGGGTCATTATTATTTCGGCGAAAAATGCCCTGGATGATAAAATAAAAGGATTGCAGTTAGGGGCTGATGATTATCTTACAAAACCCTTTCATCTTTCGGAACTGATGGCAAGGATCTATTCAATTATCAGAAGAAAACAATTTAATAATTCTAATGTTATCAAACAAAATGAATTGCAGATAGATCTTTTAGCAAAAACTGTTACTATTAATAATCAAATGATAATCCTCACAAAAAAAGAGTTTGACCTTCTTATTTACTTTATTGGAAACAAGAATAAAGTTATTTCTAAAAGCACCTTAGCAGAACATCTCTCCGGTGATTTTGCGGATATGTTGGATAACCACGATTTTGTCTATGCGCACGTCAAGAATCTTAAAAAGAAATTATATGAAGCAGGCTGTGACCATTACTTGAAAACAGTTTATGGGACGGGGTATAAATGGGAAAATATTTGATTAATTATGAAGCCACTATTAAGTAAAACTACTAGACCGTTTTTAATTTTCGTAATGATCGTTCTGGTTTTCAGTATCCCAGTATATTATTTCGTAGTCGATGCAATATGGCAGGATGAACTTGACGAGCACAACGAGATCGTTGCAGAAAAAACAGGCTATGAATTTAACAAAATGAATGCTTCCATAGAAGAAATACAAAGCAGTATTACCTTATGGAATCATATCCAACCAGGAACCAATATTGAAAAAATAACTTCCAATTATTTAAGGAAAGACTCACTTTTTACAGCTGAAAAATATAAACCTTTTTCTGCGGACCCGACGATCGAACGCTACAGATGTCTTAAAAAGGTCATTTATATAAAAAAACAACCTTATCTTTTTACCATAGAGACCAATATTGAGGAAACGGAAGGCACTGTAATGATCATTGGTCTCATTACATTATTCTTTTTTCTTTTGATTGTGACAGGGTTGTTTATACTTAACAGGAGATTGTCCAAAACAATTTGGAAATCTTTTAGAAACACACTTGATAAACTGAAGAATTTTAATTTAAACACACAGACGCAGATTGAATTTGACAATACAGACACTACAGAATTTGAAGAATTAAATCAGTCATTACGAAAGTTAATTACTCATAACGTATCCGTTTATAAAATGCAGAAAGAGTTTACAGAAAACGCGTCTCACGAGTTGCAGACTCCGTTGGCCATCTTGAAAAATAAACTTGATCTTCTACTGCAAGATGCAAACCTGACCGAAAAGCAATACAACATTGCCGAGGAAATGAACAAAGCTTTAACGAGAAGTTCAAGAATTAATAAGAACCTTTTGTTATTAGCAAAGATAGATAACAGCCAATTCGATAATTCTGAAAGCATTAGGCTGGATGATCTATTGCACCAAAGTCTTGATGTCTTTAATGAACATTTTCAGCAAAAGAATATTTCTCTTGCAGAAAATATTTCTTCTAATGTTGAATTGAACGGTAATAGCGGGCTGACAGAAGTTCTTATCAATAATCTTATTTTGAACGCAATTCGTCATACTTCCCGTGACGGTGCAATATCGGTGAAATTGACAAATTCAGTATTTGAAGTTGCCAATTCCGGAACTGAAAAATTAAATACAGATCTGTTATTTAAAAGATTTTCGAAGCTTTCTGCGGACAATAGCGGAAGTGGTTTGGGATTAGCCATCATCAGTGTGATTTGCAAATTCCACCACTGGACGATCAGTTATAAATTTGAAAATAATTTGCACATTTTTTCTGTAAAACTGTAAAATTCGAAATTTCTTCAAAATTCACTTTTAGCTTTGTTGCATATTTTCATTTATGCGATACAATTCTTTATATATTTACAAAAGTTCATTCTTAACAATAATTTAATACAAAATAGTAAGATTTTAGAATGAAAAATATTAGGGACGGTTTTTTGAAAGGAAGAGCAAAAAGCCTTAAATACACCTTTAAGGGTGCATTTCTGTTACTGAAAACGGAACATTCGATAATGACACAGTCTTTCATCGGGGTTGTTTTCGTTGTTTTAGGCTTCTATTTTAAGATCACAAAAGTTGAGTGGATGTTTCAGATACTTGGCTTTGGACTTATTCTAACGGCAGAAAGCCTGAATACTGCAGTGGAAAAACTTTGCGATTTCGTTCATCCTGAATATCATAAAAAAATAGGTTTCGTTAAGGACATAGCGTCCGGAGCGATGACATTTGCTGCGATCGCAGTTTTAATTTTACTCACTCTAATCTATTATCCTTACTTATGAAAAAGTTATTCAGTGGCAGATTTTCAACACTTTTTGGTGTTCTGAGTTTATATGTTTTTTTAGCATTTGTAATTAGGATAATACTACTGATCTGGTCTTTAAAAGATCTTGAGCTTAATTTCTTACATATTTTGCGAGCTTTCTTCACAGGGTTCTTTTTCGACCTGACGATGGGTTCCTTATTTTTAGCATTTTACGCCTTTTATCTTTTGATCTTTCCGAAAAGGTGGATCGGATCTTTGTTTGATAAAATCTTCACCTATTTTTATCTAAGCTTGATTTTCATTATTATTTATTTTAGCCTTTTGGCAGAAATACCTTTTTGGGATGAGTTTGGCGTGAGGTTCAATTTCATTGCGGTAGATTATCTTATTTATACTTATGAAGTTGTCGAAAACATCAATCAGTCATATCCTTTACCTGTAATTGGAGTTGTTTTGGTAGGATTGATCGTCCTTACGTTTGTTTTATTTAAAAAACTGAATATCTTCAAAAAGACTTTTTCGGATAAGAATTCTATCAGTAATCGTTTATTTTATTCACTTCCGATTTTGGCAATTGCCATTGTTTTAGGCTTGGTGATGAAAAACAAGCAGGCGGATTTCAGTAATAATTTGGTGGTAAATGAATTGGGGAAAAACGGTGCTTTTTCTTTTTTAACTGCCTTCAAATCAAACGAGCTTGATTATGAAACCTTCTACCCGAAACTTTCGGAAAAAGAAGCTTATTCAATGGTTAAGAAGAATCTTTTACAGGAAAACCAAAAATATACAACCGCAAAATATGATGATATATCAAGGCTCACTACAGGAAATCAGGAGCAAAGACCTAATATCATCCTTATTGCCATAGAAAGTTTCAGCGCAGATTTTCTGACAGAATTTGGCAATAAAGATCATCTTACACCTAACTATGAAAAGTTGTCGAACGAAAGTATTTTCTTCACAAACCTTTATGCAACAGGAACCAGAACCGTTCGCGGGATGGAAGCTTTAACATTATCCGTTCCTCCAACACCTGGAAACAGCATTGTAAGAAGACCTAATAATCAGAATTTATTTTCCGTTTCTACCATTGTAAAATCAAAAGATTATCAGCCCTATTTTATTTATGGCGGCGATGGTTATTTTGATAATATGAATACCTTTTTTGGTGGACAGGGATTTGATATTGTTGACAGAAACAGAGGTAATCCTTTATCAGACGAGATTAAAACACAAAGATTTGCAATTCCTGATAACGAAGTGAAATTTGAAAATGCCTGGGGAATCTGTGATGAGGATCTTTATAATCAATCTATCAAGTATGCTGATAAGATTACTAAAGCAAACAAACCGTTTTTTCAGTTTGTAATGACGACTTCCAATCATAAACCTTATACTTTCCCGGCCGGAAAGATCGACCTTCCGCAAGGTGACAGAAATGCTGCCGTGAAATATACAGATTATGCTTTAGGAAAATTTATTGCAGATGCGAAAACTAAACCCTGGTTCAAAAATACGGTTTTCGTTATAGTTGCAGACCATTGTGCAAGCAGTGCCGGGAAGTGGGAAATCAATATTGACAGACATCACATTCCTGCAATTATTTATAATCTTCCAGAGCAACAACCAACAAGAATTGATCGTTTGACTTCACAGATCGATTTGATGCCGACTTTATTCGGATATCTTGGTTGGAATTACAACACAAGTTTGTATGGAAAAGACATCAATCAAACTAAAGTTGGAGATGAAAGAGCTTTTATTGGCAATTACAGAACATTGGGAATGCTGAAAGGAAATATTTTTACCCAGATTGACGATAGAAAAAGGTTAAAACAGTTTGGAGTTTCAGGAAATGAAAGACAGACTTTATCCGAAATAAAAACAAAAAATCAGGAATTGGCCTCTCAAACCATTTCTTATTATCAGACAGCAAGTGTGAGATTTAAGAATGGAAAAATGAAAGCTAAATAAAATATTCTGAAAGATAAAAACCTAACAAAAGATTGATAATATTATCAGTCTTTTGTTAGTTAAAGGGGGGGCAAAATTTGAATTTCAATCAATTTTTAAAACCTGAGATTCAAAATTAATTCAGAATTAGGATATTATTTTGTGTCAGTTAATTCCTAAATTATGAGATTGATAATTTTTCTGCAAAACAACAAAAGGCTTTTGTTCCGAGCCACGCTTATTACATTTTTAATCGCCTTTATAACATTAAGCTGTATTGTTTTCTTTCTGCCACTGGAATATTTGGACATCCATATTTCAGAAGAAATTCAGGAAAAACAAACTCCTGACCTTAATATACTGATGATTTGGCTGAGCTGGTTTGGCAGAACATCGGTTTCGGTTGTAATGGTCGGTATAATTTTACTTATCTTTTTTATTTTAAGATTAAAAAAAGAAGCTGTTTTGATGGTTTCTACGCTTTTGTCCGGGATTTTAGGATTAGGACTAAAAATGCTGATCAACAGACCACGCCCCTCCAAAGATCTGGTTGTCCTTTTAGAAGAAACAAAATATCAGAGTTTTCCGAGCGGACACGTTTTATTTTACACCGTATTTTTTGGAGCATTGATATTGATCATTCTCCATTTAAAGAATATCAAGTATAAGTTTAAATTATTTCTGATTATTATCTGTCTTTCTATGATTTTTTTCGGAGCAGTTTCAAGAGTTTATCTTGGAGCGCATTGGTTTACAGATGTTTTAGGCGGATTTATTTTAGGTATTCTTTGTGTTTTAATTATGGCATATTTCTATGTTAGAAATACAGGAAATATAAATCAGTAATTCTAAATTTCTACAAAATCACGTCCCATCTTTGCCATATAATTTACAGAATATGGTTACTTTTCGTACATATCTCATCCGTAGTTTATTATTTTCGATGCTGTTTTTCAGTTGTTTTAAAATAAATGCACAGTCTAATACATTGTCATATTTTCTTGCAACGGCTCAATCCAACAGTCCGCTTTTAAACGATTACAACAACCAAGTTATTTCCAATAAAATTGACAGCTTAAAATTAAAAGCATCTTACGGTTTTATTGTTACAGGAGAAGGAAACGCAGGGTATTCTCCAAATATAAAAGGTTGGGGATATGACAGTGCTTTAACCAACGGGCAATCACTTTTTACAGGTGTTCGTGTTGCCAAAGAATTTATCAGCCGTAATAATTTGAATACAAGACTTGCCGGAATTAATGCAAATATTGCGCAGGTTTTAGCGCAGAAAAATATAAGTCTTCAAACACTTAATAAACAGATTACCGATCAATATATTGCCACTTATGCTAGTCAGCAACAATATAATTTAAGCAAAGAAATTATTCATTTACTTAATCAGGAAGATGTTGTTTTGAAAAAGCTTACCCAATCTGCGGTTTTCAAACAAACTGATTATTTAACTTTTAAAGTTACCCTTCAACAAAATGAATTAACCTTAGAACAGCAAAAAGCCGATTGGCAAAACAATTATTCTCTGTTAAAATACCTTTCAGGAATCGTTGATGATACTTTTGAACCTATAGAAAAACCTTCTTTTACTGAAGCTCTGAATCCGAAATCATTTGATGAAAGTATGTACGCAGAAGCTTTTCGGGCAGATAGTTTAAAATTGTCAAATGACGCAAAAATTATCGAGTACAATTACAAACCTAAAATCACAGCTTTTTCAGATAGTGGTTACCAGTCTTCATTTGTGCTTACGCCGTATAAAAATTTTGGATTGAGCGTCGGAGTTGGTGTCACAATTCCGATTTATGACGGTCATCAGAAAAAAATGCTGTTGCAGCAAAACCAATTATCGTTGCAAACTCGCCAGAAATATCTCGAACAGACCCAAAGACAATATCAACAGCAGATTCTTCAGGTTAATAATCAAATGGAGCAGTATGACAAAATGATAAAGACTGCGAATCAACAGATAATTTACGCCAAAACTTTGGTCGAAGCCAACGCAAAACAGCTTCCGACAGGCGATGTAAGAATGGTAGATTTTATTTTATCTATTAATAATTTACTGAGTCTTAAAGGAAATATCATTCAATACAATACAATATTATTCAATCTGAAAAATCAGTTGCAATATCTTATCGTTCAATAATTATGAAAAAAATAATCACCTTTATTATAGTTTCTCTGGTTGTTTTGAGTTGTAATAAAACCGCAGAAAATGCTCCGGCAGATGCAATATCAACAAACGCAAAACCAAAAACATTAGTTACTGTAGCTTATCCTTCTGATACAGCTCAACTCAATAATATGATTACGCTGAATGCAACAGCAACTTACCTGTTAAAATCTGACGTAAAAGCCAACAGCAACGGTTATATCACAAAAATGACCATCAAATTAGCCGATCGTGTCGGTAAGGGTTCAGTACTTTTCGGATTGCAGACCAAGGAAGCAAGAGCGCTTGGAAATACCATCAATAAATTGGATAAATCATTCCGATTCAATGGTGCAACTACGGTTATAAGTCCTGCAACAGGTTATGTTGCAATGCTCAATCATCAAATAGGAGATTATGTACAGGATGGGGAAGTTTTGGCAACGATTACCGATGCAAGCAGTTTTGGTTTTGTAGTTGATGTTCCTTATGAATATCTTCAAATTATAAAAAATAAAGGTTCTTTACCGATTACTTTACCCGACAATACTATGTTGAAGGGAAGAATCGCAAAAGTGATGCCTTCCGTTGATGCTGTTTCGCAAACTGTAAAAGTATTATTACAAGTTTCCAACAACAATATTCCTGAAAATCTGATTGGTACGATTAGCTTTTCCAAAACTTCAGCTTATGGACTTTCCGTTCCTAAAATGGCAGTTTTGAGTGATGAAACTCAGTCTTCTTTTTGGGTGATGAAATTAATCAATGATACAACAGCCGTAAAAACAGACATCACAAAAGGGGTGGAAACGGATAAATATATTCAGATAAAATCCGGCAATGTGACAACGAAAGACAGAGTGATTGTCTCAGGAAATTTTGGATTAAGTAATACTGCAACTGTAAAAATTCAAAAACCTTAATCTGATGAAAAAATCATTTTTTGTAACTTACAAAAGTCCTTTGCTGGTATTGATTTTCTTGATTTTGGCGAGTGGAATTTATTCTTATACCAAAATTCAGTCGGCTTTATTTCCGCAGATCACTTTTCCGAAAATAAAAATCATAGCCGATGCAGGACAACAGCCTGTCAATCAAATGACAGTGGGTGTTACCAAAGTCTTGGAAGATGCTGTGAAAAGAGTTCCTGATCTGCAGGTTTTAAAAAGCACAACCAGCCGGGGAAGTTGTGAAATTTCTGCTTTTATGGATTGGAATGTGAATGTAGATTTAGCCAAACAACAAATTGAAAGCAGTGTCAATCAAGTTCGAAATCAATTACCACCCGACATCAATATTTCTGTTGAAAAAATGAATCCGTCTATTCTTCCGGTTATGGGATATTCGTTGAATTCAACGTCAAAAGACCCGATTGAACTGAAACAATTGGCACTTTACACCATCAAACCTTTTCTTTCGCAAGTTGCAGGAGTGAGCGAAGTGAGAATTGTCGGCGGACAGGACAAAGAATTTCGTGTTGTGATGAATCAGTCAATGATGGCGAGATTGGGAGTTACGCCCGCTTTGGTGGAACAGGCGATTAACAATAGTAATTTTATTAAATCAAATGGATATTCTTCAGATTTCAGATATTTATATTTAACACTTACCGACGCTCAGATTCGCAATGAAAGTCAGCTTAAAAATCTGGTCGTAAGCAATAACGGAAACCGAATTGTTTTGTTGAGTGATATTGCGCAAATTAATGTTCATAATGCAAAACAATATATAAAAGTCAATGCCAACGGACAGGAAAGTATCCTGATTGCCATCATCCAGCAACCCAATGCAAATGTGGTTGATTTAAGCAAAGCAATGGAAACAAAAATTGCCGAGCTGCAAAAAACCTTACCGAAAGATATTGTCTTAAAACCGTATTACGTTCAGGCAGATTTTGTAAACGATTCTATTAAAAGTGTTACCGATGCTTTATGGATAGGATTGGTTTTAGCAATTATCGTAGCAATTATTTTCCTTCGTTCTTGGAAGGCGAGTGCGGTTATTTTAATCACAATTCCGATTACGTTGAGTCTTACGATGCTTGTTCTCTATACGATGGGACAGACGTTCAATATTATGACTTTGGGAGCAATCGCCGCTGCGATAGGATTGATCATTGATGATGCGATTGTTGTGGTTGAACAAATCCACAGAACGCACGAGGAACATCCCGAAGAATCTTCAAAAACATTAGTACAAAAAGCAATCAATTATTTGTTAAAAGCAATGGTTGGTTCTTCACTCAGTACGATTGTGATTTTCTTGCCTTTTATGTTAATGAGTGGAGTAGCGGGAGCTTATTTTAAAGTAATGACAGACACGATGATTATTACGTTGATCTGTTCATTTTTTGCAACGTGGATCTTATTACCCATCGTTTATTTATTATTGTCATCAGGAAAGAAAAAAGAAAAAAATCTCCAGCATCACGACGTAAAAGAAAGAAAATGGGTTGGGTTTTTCATTAGAAAACCATTATTCAGTTATGCATTTATTTTAATATTAATTGTTTTAACAGCGATTATTCTTCCCAATATCAGTACCGGATTTTTACCCGATATGGATGAAGGAAGTATCGTTTTAGATTACAATTCACCTCCCGGAACTTCATTGGAAGAAACCGACAGAGAGTTGAAAGAGGTTGAAAAAATTATCACTTCAACGCCCGAAGTTGCAGCATACAGCCGAAGAACAGGAACGCAAATGGGATTCTTTATTACCGAACCAAACCGGGGTGATTATTTAATTCAGTTAAAGAAAAACAGAAGTAAAACTACGAATGAAGTTACCGATGATATCCGTGCAAAAATAGATGCTTCCGGTTTGCCCTTGACCGTAGATTTCGGACAGGTGATTACCGATATGCTAGGAGACTTAATGAGCAGTGTTCAGCCGATTGAAATTAAAGTTTTCGGGACCGACCAGAAAGTCATTGAAGATTATTCTCAAAAAATAGCCGGAATTGTAGAAAAAGTAAACGGAACAGCCGATGTTTTTGACGGAATTGTGATTGCAGGACCATCAATGGTTGTTACTCCGAAACTGCCTGTTTTAGCTCAATATAATATTTCGTTACCCGATTTTCAGAATCAATTGCAGGCAAATCTGGATGGAAATGTAGCCGGAAATATTTTTGACAACGTCCAATATACATCGATAAGATTATTGTACAACGAAAAAAATAATCAGTCTTTAAGCGACATCAACAACAGTATGATTGCTTTACCGAACGGAACTTTGAAACCTTTGAGTGAATTTGCAACCGTAAGTGTAGTAACCGGTTCAGCCGAAGTCAACAGAGAAGATTTGCAGACGTTGGGAATTGTAACGGCAAGACTCGATAATGGGAATCTGGGTGGAACGATTCAGGAAATTCAGAAACAGATTGATCAGAAAATAAAACTGCCAAGCGGATATTCTGTGGTTTATGGCGGAGCTTACGCAGAACAGCAACAGTCATTTAAGGAATTATTAATTATTCTGTTGGTTTCCAGCTTATTGGTTTTTTCGGTGATGCTGTTTTTATTCAGAAATGTTTTGGTAGCATTGATCATCTTATTTGTATCGGTTTTAGGACTTTCAGGAGGGGTTTTACTACTGTATTTCACAAACACACCATTGAATGTCGGAAGTTATACAGGATTGATTATGATGGTCGGAATCATCGGTGAGAACGCCATTTTCACCTACCTGCAATTCCACGAAAGTTTAGCGACGAAAACTAAGGAAGAAGCTGTGATTTATGCCATCAGCACAAGACTTCGTCCGAAGTTAATGACCGCTTTGGGAGCTATCATCGCTTTAATGCCTTTAGCATTAGGAATCGGAACGGGAGCTCAAATGCACCAGCCTTTGGCAATCGCTGTTATCGGCGGATTTATCGTTGCATTGCCACTTTTACTCATTGTTTTGCCAACATTGCTCAACAAAATCAATTTAAAACTGGAAGAAATAAACAATCAATAAATATTTAAAGCTTTCAAAATCTAAAAGTTCAAAATTTCTTCTAAATCGTTCCTGAATATTGTATTACAAATTTAAAATTAAATTAAAATGAAAAAATTAGCATTTCTACTAACAATAACTACTGGTGTAGTTTTGGTCAGTGCACAAAAAATTCAACAGAAGGATGTTCCTGGATTAGTTCAGAAAGGGTTTCAAAAACAATTTCCGGCAGTTAAAGATGCAAAATGGGAAAAAGAAAATGGGAAATATGAAGCAGGCTTCGAGTATAAAGGAGAGGAACTGAGCGTGCTTTATAATGCGCAAGGCGTTTGGGAGGAAAAAGAAACAGAGATCAAAGTGAGCCAGCTTCCGGCGATGGCTTCATCTTATGTCGCAAAGAAACAATTAGGCAAAATCAAGGAAGCTTCTAAAATTACCAAAGCTGACGGTTCTGTTATGTACGAAGCAGAAGTTAAAAGCGGAGACGTCTTGTTTGATGTCAAAGGTAACTTTGTGAAACTTGCAAAAGATTAAGATCTGATAGAAGGTAAAAAGAATTAGAAAAGAGGCTGTCTCAAAAGAGATAGCCTTTTTTATGCAAAAAGGAAAGCTAAAGCTTTCCTAATCGTTGCAAATTGATTAATTTGCTGTGTGTTAACTTCTTCAAAAGTAGTCTTTAAAGATTACAATCCCAAAGAAAACTTGCTTTTTCCTCCGAATTTATCGGAGTTGATAGATCAAAAGCATCCTGTGAGAATTATTTCAGGCATTATTGATGGTTTGGATATTAAAAACCTGATCAAAACCTACAAACCCGGCGGAACCTCTTGTTACCATCCGAAAATGCTTTTGAAAGTTTTGATTTATGGGTATTTGAGTAATATCTATTCGAGCCGCAAAATGGAACAGGCACTTAAAGAAAACATTCATTTCATGTGGCTTTCAGCGATGAGCCGCCCCGATCATAATACTTTAAACAGATTTCGCAGTGAACGATTGAAAGGCGAGATTAAAGCCATTTTCACACAAATTGTTCTTCTTTTGGAAAAGGAAGGTTTGGTAAGCCTGGAAACCACTTTTGTAGACGGCACAAAGATAGAAGCCAATGCCAATCGCTATACTTTTGTTTGGGGAAGAGCCATCAAAAAACACAGAGAAAGGATTTCAGAGCAATTGGAAGAACTTTGGAACTATGCGGAAACAGTTGCAAAAGACGAACTTCAAAGTACAGAAAGTATTGATTTTAAAGAAGTAGATTCTGAAAAAGTAACTCAAACCATCGAAAAGATCAATGAGGTTTTGAAAGATAAAAAAGTACCTTCGAAAGTGCGTCAAAAGCTGAATTACGCCAAGAAAAACTGGGCAGATAATTTAGAGAAGTATAAAAAACAACAAGAATTATTAGAAGGTAGAAATTCCTATTCCAAAACCGATACAGACGCTACATTTATGCGAATGAAGGAGGATCATATGCGAAACGGACAGCTGAAACCCGCTTACAATCTACAAATTTCTACCAACAGACAATTCATTTTACATTATTCAATCCATCCCAATCCAACAGACACCAAAACATTAGAGACTCATTTACAGGGTTTTGAAGAGAGTTATCATAAAGTTCCCAAAGAGCTTGTAGCGGATGCAGGATATGGTTCGGAGGAAAATTACAACCTGCTGAAATCAAAGAAAATAAAGGCTTATGTGAAATACAATTACTTTGGAAAAGACCAAAAATCCGGACAAATAACCACTTCACAGAACAATCCCAAACTGGCAAAAATCAGGGAAAAGATTTTCAAACTTCTTTGTACTAAAAAAGGTGTGAGGCTACGGAAACAGCGATGTCACGATGTTGAACCTGTTTTTGCCCAGCTCAAGCACAACAAAAATTTTAAACGCTTCATGCTTCGGGGGAAAACTAAGGTCGAGGTGGAAATCGGCATACTTGCCATTGCCCATAATCTGAAGAAAATGTCAAAAGCAGCCTGAAAAAGACTGCTTTTCTGAGTTATTATCTTCCTTTTTCAATTTCTTTTGAATATAAAAACTGAACAAACTTTTTTATCAAACCTAATACTAAAAGAGACTGCCCTTTTGAGACAGCCTCTTTCTTTTTTCAAATCGATTGTCCTGATTTTTTAAAATTCAAAATTTCTTCTAAATCATTACTGAATATTGTATCAAAATAAATGTAATGTTTAGGATCAGATTATTGCTTTTTTTGATAACGTTATTGTTCTCATCTATAGCGTATGCTCAGGTTGCAGGAATTACGATTTCAGGATTGATCAAAAATAAAACGAACAAAATGGCTTTGTTTTACGTGAATGTATTGGCAAGAACAGAAAAAGATACCGCATTTGTAGCAGGAACAATTACCAATGAAGAAGGCAGGTTTTCGTTAACGGGAATCAAGCCGGGAAATTATCAGTTGGAATTTTCACTTTCGGGATTTCGAAAGCAGAGGCAGCCACTTTTTGTAGGAAGTCTATCAGAGTTTTTAGAGATTCCACAAATAGAACTTGAACCAGATACCAATAAAGAAACAAAAATCGAAGAAGTTGTTTTAACGGCTTCAAAGAAAAATGAAATCAGCAATCAGCTTGATAAGAAAACCTATTCCGTTGCAGATAACATCAGCCAAAGTGGAGGTTCGGTTCTTCAATCGATGCAGAATCTTCCCGGAGTTACGGTTCAGGACGGTAAAGTTCAACTTCGTGGAAATGATAAAGTGACTGTTCTGATCGATGGAAAACAAACCGCACTTACTGGTTTCGGAAGCCAAACCGGATTGGATAATATTCCGGCTTCTTTGATTGACAGAATTGAAATCATCAACAATCCTTCATCAAAATATGATGCGAACGGAAATGCAGGAATCATCAATGTGATTATGAAGAAAAACAAACAAAACGGCTGGAACGGTAAAATCGGATTTACCTATGGAACGGGTTCCCTTTGGGAAAGAAAAGAGAATCTTCCAACCATAAGACCTCAATATACTTTCACACCGAAAATCAATCCTTCGTTGTCTCTTAATTACAGAAAAAATAAAGTCAATCTCTTTCTGCAGGCAGATAATCTTTACACGCAAACATTGAATAAAAATGAATTTGTTACGAGAACTTTTGATGATGGAACTGTAATTAATTCTCAGTTAAAACGAAACAGAAATACCAATTTCCTTACCACAAAAGCTGGCCTTGACTGGAATATAGATTCTCAAAACTCATTGACCGTTTCCGGAATGTACGGAAGTGAAAAAATAATCGACCGCGGAGACCAGCCTTTTTTTAACGGAGATAGGTCGCAACGACTTCGTTTGTGGCAGTTTTTGGAAGATGAATTGAAGACGACGATTATGGGAACGGCAAGTTATCAGCATAAATTCAAAGAAGCAGGGCATTTGCTGAATGTAGGTTTCAATTATACATTTCACAGAGAAGATGAAAAATATTTTTATGATAACTACTTGCCAGCTTCCACAGGAACAGATGCTTTCAAATTATTATCGGATGAACAGGTTTATGATTTCAATGTTGATTATATAAAACCTCTAAAATACGGAAGATTAGAAACCGGAATCAAGCTTAGAAATAGAAGTATTCCCACTAATATGAACTTTATTCCCGGAGCAAACTCTGTTTTGGACTTTAATGCAGGAGGTTGGGCGACTTACAAAGAATTGATTCCAGCTGTTTATGCCAATTATATATTTGAAACTCCAAAATGGGAAGCCGAGTTGGGTGTGAGATTGGAATATGTGAAAATCCAATATGATGTGAACCCAAATCATCCGACTTACAAAAGTGACAGCTACAATTATATGCAGCCATTTCCAAATCTGAGATTAGCGTATAAACTCAATGATAGAAATAAATTTTCGATTTTCTATAACAGAAGAGTAGACCGTCCGAATGAAGTTGATATTAGGATTTTTCCAAAATATGATGATGCAGAAATTATCAAAGTCGGTAATCCGGAATTGCGTCCACAATTTACCAATTCGGTGGAGTTGGGGCACAAGTACAATTGGGATAATGGTTATCTGTATTCTGCATTGTATCATCGTTTTGCTAATGGAACGATTACAAGAATTTCCAGTATTGTTCCAGAAAGTACTTTGGTTTATGCAGTATTTCAAAATGCTGGAAAAAGCTATAATTCGGGACTCGAAATGATCTGGAATCAAAAGGTTTCAAAAGCATATTCTTTTAATATTAATGGAAATCTTTACAGAAACCAGATTGATGCTTTCAGCGTAACCAATCTTTATCCAACTCCGAATTCTTTTTCAGCAGAAATGCAAAAAGCCATATCTGGAAATGTGAAATTCAATAATACTTTCAAATTTCCCAACGGATTTGATGCGCAGTTGACGGCCGTTTATCTTGCTCCGGATATTATTCCGCAAGGGAAAATAGGTTCAAGGTTTTCAATGGATTTGGGTGTGAAAAAATCTATCCAGAAAGGTAAAGGAGAGTTGTTCTTTAATGCTACAGATTTGTTGAATACGATGGTCATCAAAAAACAGATTCAAGGTATTGGTTTCCGCTACACAAGCGATGATTACTACGAAACGCAAGTGATACGATTAGGATATAGTTATAAGTTTTAATACAAATTGTAATGGATAATTTATTACAGGCAGTAAGAGATTACGTTATACTATTTCTAACGGAAAATCTTTCTCAGCAGCTGACTTTTCACAATATAACCCACACTTACGAAGTGGTTTCTGCGGTACGTGAAATAGCGAGAGAAAATACACTTGCTGATGAAGACTTTTGTGCTTTGGAGATTGCGGCTTGGTTTCACGATTGTGGATATGTCTCTTGTTACAAAGGTCACGAAGAAGAAAGTAAAAGAATTGCCAAGAATTTCTTAGAGAATTTCAATTGTGATAAATTCTTCATTGACAAGGTTTTAAAATGTATTGATTCAACCAAATATCCTCAAAATCCTGTTTCAGATATCGAAAAAATTATATGTGATGCAGATATGTTTCATTTAACAAGAACTAATTATTATCAATATGAAAAAGCTTTAAGACTTGAGTTCGAAAAATTTCTCGGACTAATTTTTACCAATGAAGAATGGCAAATGGAGAACCATATATTTTTACAACATCAACACTATTTTACATCGTATGGACAAGACGTTCTCGAGAAATTTAAAGATGTAAATATTCAGTTGATGAATTCTTCTAACAAATTTTAATACCCAAAAAGAAATGTCAAATTATCGTCATAAAGCAGCCATCGGCTTTTTCATTTTACTATCAGTTTGCGGGAAATTTTCCGCTCAGAATAATGATTCAATCCAGACTCAGGAAGTCAAGAAAGACAGCGCCGTTGTCTTAAATACAGAAAAAAATACTTTAAGCTATAAAAAATTAATCATTCCAACTGCGTTGATTGGATATGGAGTTGCAAGCTTAAGTGTCAATGGTTTAAAACAACTCAATTTCTCCACAAGAGACGAAATCAATGAACATCAACCAGATCATATCAGGTTAGACAACTACACGCAATTTGCTCCTGCAGCCTTGGTTTATGGGTTAAATGCATTTGGAGTTGAAGGGAAACACAATTTCAGGGACAGAACTATCATTTATGGAACCTCAATGTTGATTACTTCTGCATTTGTACTTCCTTTAAAACATATAACAAAGGAGGAAAGGCCGGACCAATCCAATAATCTATCATTTCCATCGGGACATACTGCGATTGCTTTTGCTTCTGCACAATTTATGTTCAGAGAATATAAGGACACTAATTTTCTATTGGGAATTTCGGGATATTCACTAGCCATTTTTACAGGAGTTTACAGAATGATGAATGATAAACATTGGTTTGGAGACGTAGTTGGAGGTGCAGGATTTGGGATTCTTTCCACGGAATTGGCATATTGGCTTTATCCAAAAATCAATCATCTTTTGGGCGGAAAAAATAAAAATTCGGCAACAATGGTTATGCCTTATTACCAAAATAAAAGCGTGGGAATTGGTTTTGTTAAAAATTTTTAAACCTTGAATAATGTGGATTTATTATGCATTACTTTCAGCACTTTTTGCTGCATTCACGGCTATTTTTGCTAAAATAGGAGTGTCTAATATCAATTCTAATCTTGCGACAGGAATCCGAACGATTATTATTCTGGTATTAGTTTGGAGCGTTGTTTTCATCAAAGGAGAAGCGAAAGATATTGGTTCGTTATCAAAGTTTAATATTATTTTCCTTGTATTATCAGGCGTTGCAACAGGATTGTCTTGGCTGTTTTATTTCAAAGCTTTGCAAATTGGAAAAGTTTCGCAGGTTGCAGCGGTTGATAAATTAAGTGTTGCCATAGCCATTATTTTTGCCGTATTGTTTTTTAAAGAAACGCTGACTCTGAAAACTGCAATGGGAGCGGTGCTGATAATCAGCGGAACGATATTATTTGCATTAAAATAATGTAAACTTATTAAGAAACAAAAAGGTAAGAATAACTGGTTTGTGTCTTTTTATATCAATCATTAATGAAAGTTAAAATGTACTTTTTTATGTTAATGCTTATATATTCAAGATTTTTTCAGAATTGGGTTTCATTTTTGTCGCATAAATAAATCACTTTGAAACAATTATTACTACCTATTGCTTTACTTTCTATTGTTTTAGTAAATGCTCAAACCACCACTGCTGGAACAACAGACAGTAAACCAATTGATACTGTAAAAAATAATCAGGTCAAAAATATTCAGGAAGTAATTATTTCCGGTAAGAAAGCCATTGTCGAAAATAAAGTTGATAAAATTGTCTATAATGTTGCCAATGATGTAACATCTCAAAGTGGAGCTGCAATCGACGTTCTAAGAAAAGTTCCGCAGGTAACTGTAGATGCAGACGGAAATGTAGAACTGCAGGGAAATCCGAATGTAAGATTTCTCATTAATGGAAAGCCTTCAAGTATTTTCGGGAACAGTCTTGCAGATGCATTGGCTTCGATTCCGGCAAGTCAGATCAAAAGTATCGAAGCGGTAACAAGTCCCGGAGCAAAATATGATGCACAGGGAACCGGAGGAATCATCAATATCGTTCTGAATGAGAGTAAAGTAAAAGGAATCAATGGGATTATCAATACTTCTGTTGGAACACGTTTTGAAACAGGTTCTGTAAATCTGAATTTTAGAAATAATAATTTCAGTATGAATGCTTTTTTCAGTGGAAATGCACAGCTGAAATCACGAACGCCATTTTCACAGGACAGATTTTCACATTCTGAAACAACTCAAACCCGATTATTGCAAAACGGTTATACAGATTTTCAACGCCACGGTTATCGTACAGGTCTAGGTTTTGATTGGTCAATTAATAAAACCAATACCTTGAGCGGTTCAGTTTCTTACAATGATTTTGCCAATAAAAGTATCGGTTTTATCAATCAGGAACAATATATCAATGATTTTTCCAATTCGAACGCACAGTCCATTATTGGTTACAGAAATTCTGACAATCGTTCTTCGGTAAATTCCATCGATGGAAATTTAAGCTACAGAAAAACGTTTCAGAAAGAAGGTCAGGAATTGACTGCAGATTATGTGGTAAGTTATGGTTCACCAAAAAGTAATTATTTGCAGACTCAAAGTTTGGCGGGAGCTTTTTCTCCTTATGATGGTATTATGGGAAGTAATCCGGGAACAGATATCAGTCATAATTTATCGATAGATTATGTACAGCCAATCAATGATAATGTTACGTTAGAAATGGGTACAAAAGCGATTTTTCAGCACATTACCAATAATACGGATGTGAATGTTCTGGATGATTTATCCGGACAATACCAATCAGATCCATTTCAGTCTTACCATTTAAAATATGATATGGGAGTGTATGCAGCGTATCTTTCTTCTTCATTAAAATTATTTAATAATTGGCTCGATGTAAGAGCCGGAGCACGTTATGAATACACAACCGTTAAGATTGATTATCAAAATACAAACATTCCATCTTACAGTTTGCTTGTTCCTTCATTTATTTTATCTCATAAATTTGAAAGTGGAGAAACCGTAAAATTAGCTTATACAAGAAGGGTAGAAAGACCTGAATATGCTGAGCTGAATCCATTTTTAAATTTCAGTGATCCTCATAACATTACTACCGGAAATCCTTCATTAAAACCGGAAATTGGTGATAATATGGAATTGGGTTACAACAAAAATTTTGAAAGTGGTGCTAATCTCTCATTCACACTTACAGAAAGAATCAACAGTCAGGATTTGAAACAAATTACTACATTTTATCCGACTTATACTGTGAATGGTAAAGATTATACCAATGTTTCTGTGACTTCCAGAGATAATATTGGAAAAGAGTATAATTCGGGAGGTATTTTATCGGGTTCGCTTCCGTTTTTTAATAACAAATTAAATCTTCGTGGGAATATGATGCTGTTTCACAGATATATTGTCAGTGATTATTTTGGAAATGTTGATATGGGATTCCGTTACCGCTTAAACCTGAATATGAATTATCAGTTTCCAAAAGATTTTATCATAGAAATGTTTGGGAATTATAATTCTGCAGCTAACAATATTCAGGGAAAAAATCCTCAGTCGATTACTTATAGCATTGCAGCCCGTAAACAGTTTTGGAATAAAAAAGCAAGCATAGGAATTACAACAACAAATCCTTTCAACAGATATATTAAACAGGCGACAACTGTTGAAACAGGTGATTACAGCTCATATTCTGTGAGATATTTACCGCTTCGTTCTTTCGGGATCAGTTTCAGTTATAAATTTGGGAAAATGGATTTAAAAAAAGATAAAGATATTAGTGATGATTTTCTGAATGCGGCTTCGCAAGGAAGCTGAAAATTATAGCTTAAAAACTTTAATCATTAACAAATAAAATAATGACATACTGAAATGTACCAAAAAACATTCATAAAATTATTCATTAAAACGTAGCAGGTGACATTACTATACTGGTTAGGAATGTAAGAGAAGGAAGCTAATATTATATTGGAATTACTATATTTATTATAAAAAAGTTATAATAAACCAAAATAGGAAAAATACCAGAGCCTTAATGAGACTTCAAACCGCGCTTCAATACCTATGAAATTTCTGATTTAGCATTTTAGTCTGTTTATTTTAGACAGATCTGAGATTTCAAGTGAAAAAATTCAAACCATAAAATACAATCCTGTAAAAGTTTGATAATTAATATGTTATATCTATAAAAAAAGATAGCTATCAAATAGTTGTATCATTAAGTGACAAGACGAGCATATCTTCAAACACTTTTATCGATGATTTGGTTCGATTGAGCCAAATTAAGCAAGAACCACAAAGCTCATTTTAATTTATGATTTCAATTAGATTGAGATCTTTTGCAATTTAATTTGGAAAATACAGAATCGATCTAACTTGTATTTCTGATAATCAAATGGCTTTATTTGTCGTTATTATCTATTGTGGATAGTGAATCTCTAAAAATTAAAGGTTTCATTTTTCGATAGATCCAGAAAAACAATAAGCCATTCAAAATACCAAGAAATATCGGAACAATAACATCGGTAGGATAGTGTACACCGAGGTAAATTCTGCTGTAGGAAACAAAAAATGCCCAAGGAAATAGAACATATGGTAACCATCGTATATTTTTATGCGTTGTTTTGCTGAGGTAAGTTGCAAGTGAAAAAACATTTAATGTATGGGCAGATACAAAACCGTATTGTCCGCCAGTGTAACCATTGACATAATGCAGAAGGTTTTGCAATCCTTCTGTGTGGCTTGGTCTTAGACGTTGAAATAAGGGACGAATAATAGATGCTGCTAACTGGTCGCTCACAGTTATCAATGGAAGAATAAGGATGATCAACCACCAACTTTGCTTTTTATATTTTAGAACTAATAATACTAAAATAGCAAAATACAATGGGATCCAGCTTAGTTTTCCGCTTGCAAACCACATCAATTGATCCAAAAAGTCTGTATGATGACCATTGATCCATAAAAGGATTTCTGTGTCAATTTTCAGTATAAAGTCTTTCATCTTATTTTCAGTTAGAATCGTAATTAAATTTATGATTATTGATAAGTATCAAATGTGTTGCCCTTAAAAACTCTGCGTTTTCATTCAAGAAATTTTTTAGTTTATTATAGTCATCAATCAACTCTAAACAAACGGTATTTTCAGATGAAGGGATTTCAGAAATATTATATTGAATACGGCCATTGTTTAAATATCCGCTTTTTGCAGTAAAAATATTGGCTTGATTGATAGAACTTTGCCTTGCCTTTTTCAAAAGATAATCTCCTAAATTATTATTCCAAATTCTTCTCCAAAAGTTCTGCCCTGTTACTGATTGTCCGTATCGGAAATATATTTTTACGATGGCTAAATTTTCTGTGTGCATTGTTTTAGTTTTAAAGTTCATTTAATCTTTTTCCGGTATAACTTCCAAACCTGTTGTGTTTAGGCTCACCAATCATCTGTCTTCCATAAATACTGCTATGCCCTGAGAAAAGATATGCAACTACGCACGCAATAGCAACATAGACACCGCAATCGCTCCCGAAAAGTTCGATTGCCATAATACTGCAAGCCAACGGTGTATTGGTGGCTCCTGCAAAAACCGCTACAAAGCCCATTCCTGCCAAAAGCCCTGTTGGTAACGGAATAAAATAGCCCAATGCATTTCCCAATGCAGCTCCGATAAAAAATAATGGGGTAACCTCACCACCTTTAAATCCTGCTGCTAAAGTAACAATGGTGAAAATCATTTTTAATGCAAAATCGTAGGCAGGTAATTGCTGTTCAAAAGACGAAACAATAGTAGGAATTCCTAACCCAATATATTTTGTAGTTCCTAAAGCCCAAACAGCGGTTGCAACTAAAATACCTCCAACCAAAGGTCTTAATGGAGGATAAGAGATTTTTGTTTTAAAAATTTTGCTTACTTGATGAATGGTTTTGCTGAAAAGAGCAGCACATAGCCCGAAAGCTATACCCGCAGTAATTGCATAAAGACCATTTAAAAAAGAAAAATCAGGAATGGTCGGAATATGATAATGAGTATGTCCGGTCTTCCAAAGTTTAGTGACCAAGTCTGCGATGATTGCCGATGCAAATGCAGGAAAAATCGAATCATATTTAAGTCTTCCAATCAAAAAGACTTCTAACCCAAAAATTGCTCCAGCCAACGGTGTTCCGAATACAGAAGCAAAACCTGCGGCAATGGCAGAGATGATCAGAACTTTTCTTTCATTTGGATCGAGTTTTAGTGGTTTTGTAAATTGGTCGGCAATAGATCCTGCCATTTGTATTGCAGTTCCTTCTCTTCCGGCAGATCCTCCAAATAGATGTGTCGCGAGTGTACCGAGATAAACAAATGGTGCCATACGAAATGGTATAATCTCTTTAGGGTCGTGAATGGTATCGATCAATAGGTTATTGCCGGCTTCTACTTCTTTGCCGAATTGATGATAGATGTATCCAATCACGAAACCGGCTATTGGAAGAAGGGCAATTAACCAAAGATGATTTTCCCGAAAATCAGTAACCCAGCCTAATGTTTCTAAAAATAATGCTGACGCAGTTCCGATACAAGATCCAAGAATAAGGCTAATCAATAACCATTTGATGACATAGGGAAGGGTTGGGTAAGCTCTAAAAAATACTTTTGTTCTAATAAGGGATCTCTGCCCTTTAGATTTTTGATAATGCCGCATAATATATCCTGATTAAATGTTGAACACTCAATTTTAATCAGGCGCCATCAGCTTTTTTAGGGCGGTTGGATAAGGGAGACACCATTCCCTTTTTTGAATAATCAAAGGTAGTAAAAAATCAATGACCTGCAAGATAGTCTTTAAGAATTTCTGCTATTCCAAGCTCACAATTGATTCTGTTTCTTTCACTCATTGCAGGGAATGGAACACTTTTGATAAATAAGACTTCTGATAATTTTGCTCTTTCTATAGCCATTAAAACAAATTTTTCAATATCTTTCATTATAATGATAATACATTTGGGACGGTGTGTTCTTAATCTTTTCGAAAGCGAGTCAACATTTTCAGAACGTTGTTTATTTCTGATTGTCATATCCTTTCTGTCAATTTCTTCAGTCACCAAATATTCAATTTTGCATTTTATTTCCTCAAAAAATGCTAAAAAATCAATATCAGTTTCAAAGTTACCAAATTGCATTTCAAAGGCTGACTTTACGCTCCTGTACAAAGGTGTATTGCATTTGTAAAAAGATTTTGTATCAGAAGATTTTGCTTCAGTGATCAGTAAGATTTCTGTGGCCATTTCAAACATTAATATTTATTATCACCTGATCATTTCATTGACTGAACGATCTTATAGTTAGCCATACTGACCTTATCCACACTTAGATCGTTGTTCAATACATAAAAGAACTTCCCGTCTTTTGAAAAAACGATGGCTTGTCTTGGTTCTTTAAAACCTTTGATAGTTTGGATGTTCTTATTGGTTTTAACATCGACCACTGAAATAGTATTATCAATCTTGTTACCACTCAGCACAAGTTTTCCGTCCGGTGACAGACTTGCTCCGTAATTATCCTTACCAACCTGAATACGATGAATAATGTTTTTGCCGGCTATGTCCACCATAAGCAGCTCATTTGTTCCACTGTTCGCTGCATATAAGGTTTTACCGTCTTTACTGATCGAGATTGCCCGGATCTTATTGAAGCCTTCCATTTCTCCTTCTATTTTTAGCGTTTTAACATCAACAATTGTGATATGGTCGTTTCCAAAATTTGTCACATAGAGCTTTGTGTTATCAGGATTAAATTTTACTCCCTGTCTGGGCTGATGGAAGCCCGTAATGATATTCTTGACCTCAGATGTTCCTGGATTGACCAATGTTACCGTATTGGCTGCTTCATTGTTGATAAACAGCTGTTTTCCATCGTTTGAGATAGCAGTTCCAAAGGCACCATAGCCAACCGGGTATTTTTTAATCAGCTGATAATTGTCAGAATCATAAACCATCAGATATCCAAGACTACTATCGGTAATGTAAATTAGCTTTCCATCCGGAGAGAAAAGAATATTTCTGGGATTAACAAAGCCTTTGATGGTGGTTTTTAACTCGGCTTTGGATAGGTCATAAATTTTAATTTCTGTAGAATCGCTGTAAGATGCCACCGCTATTTTTTCATCAGGGCTAACCGCAAGTGAATTATTTTTAATATCCCCATCGAATGGAACTTGTGCGAATGCTTTTATCGTAAAGCTCAGAACTATCAGTGAGATTTTAAATCGTAGTGATTTCATATTATTTGTTGTTTAGTAAAGTATAATATTAATTTGTTCAAATACATTAAGCAATAAATCTTTAACTGGCAAAAGAAGTGACCGCCCATAATGCAGCAGCAGAAATGATGCCCCAAAGTACAACGCCCTGAATTAAAGGTCTAAAACCAACGCTCATCAGTAATTTTCTGTTGAGACCGCAGCCAATTAAAAATAAAGTTAAGGTCAGCCCTGCTTTGGCAATCCCTGTAAGATAATGACTGAAATTCTGCACAAAGGGAATATAGGTGTTGGCGATCATAGCCAAAATAAATAAACCTATGAAGTAAGGGATCTTTACTTTACTGCCTTTGTTTTTGAAAAGAAATGTAGACAGAAATGCCACAGGAATGATCCATAAAGCGCGGGCTAACTTCACCGTAGTTGCCACTTCCAAAGCCTGAGCTCCATATTTGCTTGCCGCTCCCACTACTGAACTTGTGTCGTGAATGGCAATGGCACTCCATAAACCAAATTGGGTCTGAGACAAATTCAATGCGTGACCGATCATTGGGAAAATAAATAGTGCCAATGAGTTAAGGATGAAAACCGTACCCAATGCTACTGAGATCTGCTTTTCTTCGGCTTTGATGACAGGAGAAATGGCTGCAATGGCGCTGCCTCCGCAAATAGCTGTTCCAGCAGAGATCAGATAGGAACTCTTTTTGTCGATCTTAAGAAATTTTCCCATCAAATATCCGATCACCAGTGTTCCTATGATGGAAACTATGGTAAATACAATCCCTTCCTTGCCCGCTTTCATTGCGCTGGTTACGTTCATTCCAAAACCTAATCCTACGACTGAGACCTGCAACAGGATATGTGTTGCCTTGTGGTTAAGGTGCAGATAAGGATGACCAATGAACTGTGCAACGATGAGTCCCAAAAGCAAAGCAACAGGAGGGGATACAAAAGGAGAGAGGCATAATACAACGAGTACGAAAAAAATAACTTCTCTTGCTGTAATGCTTTTTTCTAAGAATCTTCGTAAAGACTTTTTTTCTGTGTTATTTTGATGATCTTGCATAATATGATTCTTTAATTTTATAGTACAAAATTCATCATATCATCAGTGAAAAAGAAATCAAAATAAATAATCTGTCATTACTTAAAGTTATAGCTAAGTGCGAATTTTATAAATAAATCGGAAAGACTTTCACCTTCACCCTGCGTTCGAATGAAATTGAATTCCCTCTCGACAGTAAGCCCTTTCACATCCACCACGGTACATTCGTTATTTTTAAGTTCTTTGAAAATAGAATATATGGAAAGAAAAGCCAAAGCTTCAGAATTGAGTAAATACATTTTGATGCTCTCCGAACTGTCCAACTGCATCTCCAAGTTGAGATCACTTATTTTTATACCAGCTTGTTTAAGGGCGTGTGCAATGACTTCCAAGGTTCCGGAACCCGGTTCACGTAAAAGAAAACTATACTTTATTATATCTTCTATTTTTACAGATAATTTTTTTGATAGAGGATGTCCTGATTTTCCAACAAGTACCAATTCATCTTTAACGAAAGGAGTATATTTAAATATTGTATTTCTTGATCTACCTTCAATAATTCCAAGGTCGATATTTTTATTTTGCAAAGCTTGCTCAATCTGTTCTGTGTTTCCGGTAACCAACTGCACTTTTACACTGCCGAACTTGTGATGAAATGCAGCCAATATAAGAGGCAGCAGATATTGTGCAACGGTAGTACTTGCACCAATACGTATCGCTCCTGATTTATTTTGAGTAAAAGCATTCAGTTCAAATTCCATATTTTGGTAGATGGCAAACACTTGTTCCGCATACTGAAGCAAAGTTTCTCCGGCTGGCGTTAGTTTTATCTTTGTTCCGTTTCTGTCAAAAAGTTTAACCTTGAAATAGTGTTCAATCTCTTTGATATGCTTCGTAACGGCAGGCTGTGTAATATAAAGTTCTTCCGAGGCCTTGGTGAAGTTGAGCCTTTTTGCTACGGTAAAAAATACTTTCAATCTGAAATCGAACATCTGCTATTTTATTTTCTTTGAAATGTACAAAATAAAAAATTCTGAACTGTATTAAAAGGAGTGGAATGGTCGATATATTGAAAACTAAATTGCTTAAAAGAATCCTTAAAAGCATCTTTCAGTGATTTGTCTGTATATTGCTTTATTTCAAGTCCGCTACATTTGGTCGGGCCTTTATCAGAGAATGTTCCCATAATCAAAAATCCATCCTGACTGATTACCCTTTCAGCAATTGAAGTGTATTTTATTATATTCTCTTCATCAGTTAAAAAATGAAAAACTGCTCTGTCGTGCCACAGATCATATTTTTCAGTTGGGTTAAATTCAGTGATGTCGGTTACAACCCATTGTACCAATTTGCCCTTTTCTCCCAATCTGTTTTGGGTCTTTTGTAATGCTTTTTCGGATATATCTAAAACTGTGATATTGGTGTAGCCCATATCTAAAAGAGCATCTACCAAACGACTTTCTCCACCACCAATATCAATGATATGAGCTGTAAGAGGTAATTTTAATTCCTTTATAAACTCAATGGAAGCCTGCGGATATTCCTGGTACCAGCTTACCTCATTTTCGTTTTTGTTTTCATAAATACTGTTCCAGTGTTCCACTGCTTGATTGTCTATTTTCATTTTTAAAGTCTGGTATTTATTCAAAGATACTAAGCCTTTCATAATTTTGAAAGGCTTAGATTTCAATAATTTTAATAAACCAGCGATATTCCCGCTCCCCATCCCATATCACTGTCATAATGAGCTCGGATTCCAATGTTTTTATTGATAATGTATTTGAGCTCTCCCATATATTCTTTATCGGTATTCACCATAAATCCTCCTCTCAACCTTTTAGAAATAGGAATGTCCTCACGCATCAACGTTAATCTTACAATGCCATCGTGATAAACTTCCGCCTGAAAGTTAATTAACATTGGCAAAGTGTACATAACCCCCAAACTAAATGCTCTTCGGGTATCTTTTTCGTTGGTCTGTCCAAACAGGTTTTTTTCCTGCTGATCCATTCCCATTTTACGGTATCGCCAGTCGAAACCAATAAAAGGCATCAACCATTGCATTTTCCCGATGTATCTTCCAAAATGAGTTTCCACTTCATAACCGTGCATACTGTTATAACCCAATCGCCATTCTGTACCCAAGCTCCATCTTGCATTTTGCAACATTGCCTGTCCGTCATTTCCATTGGTGGCAAAATCATTTTCTGCCATAAAGTGAGGCATATTGCTTTCTTTCTGCAACATATTATAGGATTGTTTCTTATTTGGTAAATTTGGATTCTGATAATCACCGACTGCAAAAACACGGTTCATACCTGACATCATATGATACAGAATGTGGCAATGGAAAAACCAGTCTCCTTCTTCATTTGCAAGGAATTCAATAGTGTCGGTTTCCATTGGCATAATATCCAAAACGTTTTTAAGGGGCGATTTTTCTCCTTTTCCGTTAATTACCCTGAAATCAAAACCGTGAAGGTGCATCGGATGGCGCATCATCGAGTTGTTGTAAATGGTAATGCGTAAGATTTCACCTTTCTTCACAGGAATTTTATCCGTCTCAGAAAGGATTTTATTATCCATACTCCAAACATAGCGGTTCATATTTCCGGTAAGGGTAAATTTCAAGTCCTTTACAGGCGCATCTTTAGGCAATGTAGTATTGTATGGAGATTGCAACATTGAATAATTAAGCGTTGTAATATCTCCCAAAGCATTGGCGTTGAATCGATTTGGGTCGTCGTCCATCTTCATTCCCGATTTCATATCCATATTATGCTGACTATGGTCTTCTTTATTTCCTTCTTTCCCAGTAATCTCGGGATACATCACAACGTTCATATCCATTTTGTTCAGGCTCATTTTCATTCCCATATCATCCAGGTCGCCGTTCATTTTCATCATACCGTTCATCATTTTCATTCCTTCAAAATATTTGAGACGGGGAAGTGGGGAAATCAACTGTTTGATACCATTGCCAACAAAGTAACTTGCAGACTGCGTTCTGTCTTCGGTGGTTGCTAAAAATTCATAAGCCACGCCGTCAGAAGGAATTGTAACGACCACATCATAGGTTTCAGAAACACCGATAATCAACCTGTCAACTTCTACAGGTTCTACATCGTTGCCGTCATTAGCGACTACTGTAATTTTTCCACCTGCATAACGCAACCAAAAGTATGAAGAAGCTCCACCATTGGATATTCTCAATCTCACTTTGTCGCCTGCTTTCAAAGATTTGCCATCGATGGTTTTTAAATCGGTTGTATTGTGTCCATTCATTAATACTTTGTCGTAGTAAACATCACTTACATCCATCGCTGTCATACGTTTCCATTCGTTTTTAAGTTTGGTTTTAAAATAACCTTCACGAATCGATTCTGCATAAGACTGTGTTGCATTCTTTTTAATCGCAGACCAGTCATTCGCATTATGAAGCATTCTGTCAGCATTTTTTGGATTGAGGTTGGTCCATTCGCTTAAAACAATGGGAACTTCCGGTAAATCATCTATTCCTTTTCTAAACGTTTTGTCATCCTTTCTTTTCTTCATCACAAAGTTTCCATACATCCCAATCTGCTCCTGTAATCCCGAATGCGAGTGGTACCAGTGCGCTCCGTTTTGTTTGATAGGAAAACGATAGGTGTACGTTGCACCCGGTGCTATCGGTTTCTGTGTCAGCCAGGGAACTCCGTCTTCTTTATTGGGGAGAAACACACCGTGCCAATGGAGAGAAGTACTTTCTTTCAATTGATTATGAACAACGATTTCTGCGATGTCACCTTCGGTAAAAGTCAGTGTAGGCATTGGAATTTGTCCGTTTACTGCAATGGCTCTTTTTTCCTTACCTGCATAATTAACTAAGGTATCTTTTACAAACAACTCATAACGTACGACTTTCTGTGCGAAAAACGATTGTGAAAATAACAGGAAAAAAAATGCCTGTAAGAACCGTGAAATATTATTTTTAAGTTTAATCATATTTCGGTTATTTTAAAGTTTCAACCGTACTTCCACAATTCAACATTTGTGAGCCGTAATAAGGATTTTTAACAGCTCCCTCTTTGCTTAACCAATTGGCGCCTTTGCCATTGTTAAACATCGGACAATGTTGATAATAAACTGGAGTATCTTGTTTTGCAACTTTCATTAATTTATACATATTATCAGAAAGCGATGTAAAATGGTCTCTCTGATGTGACGGATCTTTTGTATCTGAAATATGTTCTGAATCAAAAGAAAGGTCTTTCATTACGTTCATCCAAACGGTATGTTCTTCAGATGAAAGTTTTGTCATATCAATACTTTGAATAGCTTTTGTCAATGCTGAAGCTTTAGTAGATGCAGTCGCTCCATCAGATTTTATCAAAGCATCTTTCAAAGAAAAGTAGTTTTCAAATACTGATTTGAAAGTGGGTTGGTTTTGTTGTGCTGAATGTCCCATCACCATTTCATTATGGTTATGATTGTTGTGTTCAGATTTCATATCCATAGCATTATCTTTAACAAGAACAGTTGGTTTTAGTTCTCTTTTGTATTGGCAGCATTCAGGAAGCTTTGAATAGACATCATCCGGAGCCAGGAATTTTTCGCTGTCATAACCGGCTAATGCAATACGTTTCAAAATTTCATCATGATTGGTTTTCTTTTCATCATAACTCAGAGTTGCGATTTTTGTGTCTTTGTTCCAATTTACCTGGGCTATATTTTTCAGATTTCCTGCTTTCTCTATGTTAGATTTACACATATCGCAGTTGCCATAGATTTTGATGGTTTCTGTTTTTGCATTTTTAACTTGAGCGAAGATGTTGATTGATGAAAGCAATACAGTGATTGCCATCAATATTTTTGATATTGATTTCATAAGAATTTATATTTTGAGAAATAGATTTTTGCACATCCATTTCTGATTAAATTTAAAATTGATTTTATAGTGGATAAGCCAAAAGCACATTTGATTTTGACAAGACGGAATTATGGCTGTTAAACCAATAATTTTAACTTATTTTTGGCGGTTGCCAAATGGAGTAGTGTCCTAAAGAATAATAGGATTGCGTGAATTCAAATTGACGTTTTTCAATTGCATCAAAAGAAGTATTTGATTTGAAATAGGCAGGCATCAAAAAGCTGAACGATGAGTTGCCACATCTGCAAGAGCTGTCTTTGCATTTGCCATTACAACCGTTATCGTGTTGATGGTCTTTGCAAGATTTAGTTTTACAACAGTCTTTTTTTTCTGCTTTCTCGTGATGACTTTTAGAAACTTTCTGATGTTCAGTTTTAACTGGAGTTTTTGAACAGGCATAAATTAAGTTGGGAGTCAATAGAAATCCCAAAAATACAAATAGAATTAAAGTGATATGTCTGTTCCAATTTTTCACTTAAACAAATTTATGAATTTATTTTTTGACATTTTTTAATAGAGCTTGAAAAATGTATGTAAAATTAAAAACTAATTTATAGAATGCCTAATTTTATAACTCTGTGTTGCATAGTCAATATAAAGAACCATATATTAGAAATTAATTTCGCAATCTAAAGACAAATGGAAAAATCAATCTTAGAATCTGAATTTATTTCTTCATCAGAACTAATTGAAAAACTTTATGAAAGTGGAGTTCTAAAAAGCTATAAAGAAGGCGACATTATTTTAGATGAAAATTCTTCCATCCGTTCAATTCCGATTGTAATGAAAGGGATGATGAAGGTGATGCGGACAGAAGAAGACGGGAGAGAGATTCTTCTGTACTATATAAAAGCGGGCGAAAGCTGCATTATGTCTTTTCTTGGCGGGATGCATAACGAAAAAAGTATTGTAAAAGCGGAAGTAGAAGAAGATACCGAAATTCTTTTCCTACCAGTGGATAAAGTTTCATTATTCATAAAAGAATATCCTGAGTGGCTGGATTATATTTTCAGGCTTTACCATAAACGTTTTGAGGAATTATTGGATATCATCAATGCCATTGCCTTTAAAAAAGTAGATGAAAGGCTTCTTAATCTTCTGCATAAAAAATCCGAGATTCTGAATGCAAATACTTTAATCATTACGCACGAACAGCTTGCCAACGAACTTGGAACAGCCCGTGTCGTGGTTTCCAGACTGCTTAAACAGCTTGAAGATTCCGGAAAGCTTAAATTAGGAAGAAATAAAATTATCCTTTTGGAAACAATCTAAATGATTGTATAATTCCCCTAAAAATCTTGTTCAAAACTTTCAGACTTCCTTATGTAACAAAAGTAGCGGTGTATCTTTTATGATATTGACAATTTTGTATTCTAATAAGTAAATGAATGGAAGTTTTTGGATATATCGCTTCAGTTTTAATAGGTATTTCTTTAGGATTAATAGGAGGTGGCGGAAGTATTCTTACTTTGCCGGTCTTGGTATATCTTTTTGGGATTGATGCTTTTTTGGCAACAGAATATTCACTATTCATCGTCGGAGTAAGTAGCGTCATAGGTTCAATCTCTTATTTTAGAAAGGGTTTTGTCAATTTTACAATTGTTTTACTTTTTGGAATTCCTTCCATCATTTCAATTTTTTTGACGAGAAAATATATCCTGCCATTAATTCCTGATGAGATTGTTAGATTCAGTAGTTTAGTTATCACAAAAGATATTTTTCTGTTACTCATTTTTGCCGGATTAATGATTCTAGCCTCTTACAAAATGATTCAAAAAAGTACAGAATTACATATGGAAAAATGCATTTCCACCAGAAAAAATACACTTTTAATCGCAGGTGAGGGGTCGGTTGTAGGAATTTTGACGGGTTTGGTTGGTGCAGGAGGAGGATTTATGATTATCCCGGCTTTGGTCAATCTTCTTAAAACCCCTATGAAAGTGGCAATCGGAACTTCTTTGGTCATTATTTCTTTAAACTCCCTCATCGGTTTTTTTTCTACGATGAACCATCGGAATATCGATTGGAAATTATTGACATCCATCACGTCTATTGCCATCATAGGAATCATTATTGGAGCACAAATATCCAAAAGAGTTGATGGGAGAAAGCTTAAACCTATTTTCGGATGGTTTGTACTGGGGATGGGAATTTATATTATTGTACGTGAGTTTTTCTTAAAATAATGATAAATTACAAGTGCAATTGCTGTAAGAATTAAATAAAAAATAATACAATATGTTAGAAATCATAAAGCAACCCTGGCCGTGGTATGTTGCAGGTCCGTTAATAGGCCTTACCGTTCCGGCACTGCTCATATTGGGCAACAAATCTTTCGGAATCAGTTCATCTCTCAGGCATATCTGTGCTGCTTGTATTCCGTCAAACATCAATTTTTTCAAATATGACTGGAAAAAAGAACTATGGAATTTATTTTTCGTTTTCGGAATTTTACTGGGGGGAATCATCGCTTCGCAATTTTTGATGAATCCGGAGCAAATCACGATCAATCCAGATCTCAAAGCCGAACTCTCAACCTACGGAATTACAGATTTCAGTAATCTTGTTCCATTACAGCTGATGAATTTTGCAAGTTTAATGACACTGCGGGGTTTTATCGTAATGGTTGTTGGCGGATTCTTGGTTGGTTTCGGAACCCGTTATGCGGGCGGATGTACCAGCGGACACGCAATAATGGGGCTTTCCAATCTTCAATGGCCATCTTTGGTCGCAACCATTTGTTTTATGGCAGGAGGTTTTTTGATGGCGAATGTTATTTTGCCTCTCATCCTTTCACTTTAAATTAAAATAAAAATGACTAAAGAAAAAAATATAGATCAACAGGATGATAACTGTAGTACCGAAATAAATATGAGGCAGAGATGGTATCATAACTTGAAATATCTGATTGTCGGAATTTTATTCGGAATTGTTTTTGTGAAGGCCGAAATCATCAGCTGGTTCAGGATTCAGGAGATGTTTCGTTTGCAGTCGTTCCATATGTATGGCGTGATTGGAAGTGCCGTTCTTACCGGAATGATTTCAGTTTTAATCATCAAAAGATTTAATATCAAAACTATTGATGGCGAAAAAATTTCCATAGCTCCAAAGAAATTTAATAAAGGACAGATCTATGGCGGATTGATTTTCGGATTTGGATGGGCAATTACGGGAGCTTGTCCCGGACCACTTTTTGCGCAAATTGGAACCGGCGCTTTGGCAGTAACGGTAACTTTATTCAGTGCTGTTATGGGAACTTGGGTCTATGGATATTTCAGAGAAAAACTACCTCATTGAATTAAATTTAGCAACATTCATTTTAGAGACTGATTTAGTATTTGAATATTCTCATTTATTACGGTAACTAACTCTCTATGTAACAAAAGTAGCGGTAGGACTTTTACGTATTTCCGAAATTTGTCAAATAAATTTAAAATTTAATCTTAAAAAATAATTTATGTTTTTTCAGCATATTTATGATAAAAGCCTTGCTCAGGCAAGTTATTTAATCGGTTGTCAGGCAAAAGGCGAAGCATTAGTTATTGATGCCAAAAGAGATATAGACACCTATCTTCAGATTGCCAAAGAAAATAATTTGAGCATAAAGCATATTACAGAAACTCATATACACGCAGATTTTTTGTCAGGTTCAAGGGAACTTGCCGAAGTTACAGGAGCAAAAATGTATCTTTCTAATGAAGGCGGTGAAGATTGGCAATATGAATTTCCACATATCGGCTTAACAAATGGAGATACCATCAAAGTGGGAAACCTTACTTTAGAAGCGATTCATACACCGGGACACACTCCTGAAAGTATCAGTTTTTTATTGACCGACCATCCTGCAGCAGATGAACCTGTGATGATATTTACAGGCGATTTTATTTTCGTGGGCGACATTGGAAGACCGGACTTGTTAGAAAAAGCAGCCGGAATAACAGGAACTCAGGAACAAGGAGCAAAAGAAATGTATCATTCTTTACTGGATTTCAGTAAACTTCCGGAATTTATTCAGGTTTGGCCGGGACACGGCGCGGGTTCAGCCTGTGGAAAGTCTTTGGGAGCTGTTCCAAGTTCTACAGTTGGGTATGAAAAAATCAGAAATTGGGCTTTTCAATATGAAGATAATGAAACTGGATTTATCGAATATTTGTTGGACGACCAACCTGAGCCACCAAAGTATTTTGCAATGATGAAAAAGCTTAATAAAGTGGAAAGACCTTTACTCATTGAAGTTCCCAAACATCAAAAACTTTCTAAGGAAGAATTTTTGGATGCTTACAGTCGCGGCGTTAAAATAATTGACACGAGAAATAAAGAAGATTTCGCAAAAGGCTTTCTCGCTGAAAGCATCAATATTCAAGGAAACAATTCGTTTTCAACGTGGATGGGATGGATTATAGATTATTCTGAAACGTTTATTTTAGTTGCTAAGGATGAACAAATGGAAGATCTTACCCGAAAGTTAATGAGAATAGGTATGGATCAGATGATGGGTTATATCGATAAGGTAGAAAGTCTTGGTTTGGATTTGAAGACCGCCGATATTATAAATATTGAAGAATTTAAAACTTATCTAAACAGAGAAGATGTTCTGGTAATCGATGTACGGAACAAAACCGAGTACGAAACCGCTCATATTGAAAATGCGGAAAATGTTTTTGTAGGAACTTTAGAAGACAATCTTGATAAAATCTCCCGTGGTAAGCAGATTGTCATCCATTGTCAAAGTGGCGACAGAGCCACTATTGCATATTCGGTTCTAAAGAACAATGGTTTTGAGAATGTGAAAAATTTTTCGGGTGGAATGAAAGAGTGGTTAGGGAAAGGTAATTCTATAAAAAAATGAAAATGTAATTAAATATTTTTCTAATTAAAAAAGATGCTAACTGTCTTCAGTTGGCGCCTTTTGGCTGTTTGTGACCAAGACGAGTGTATCTTCAAATACTTTTATTGATGATTTTGTTCGATTAAGTCAAATTAAAAAAGAATCGCAAAACTCATTTTTATCAATAATTTCTTTTAGTTTATGTCCTATGCAATTTAATTTTAAAAATTGAAAAAAATAATTAGTGGCATTATTAATACAAAGTTGACTGTGCCTGTCTTACCGATGTATATAAAATTATTGACATTCACTGGAAGAGTAAAAAAGCAAGACATTTAGTATATTTATATGTGCAACTGATGTAATCAAAAACTGTTAGTTTTTTTGCAGCCATTTCAACTACACCCGATTTTTGCAATTCTTCAAGAATTACGCTAATATTTTTTATTGATTGATCCTGTAATACAAAACGACCAACTCTTTTCTTACTAAATGTAAATGCTACTCGCTCTTTTGCTCTTGACAGAGCGACAAAAAGTGTACACTTATCTTCATCCGGTTGCTGTTGAAATGACCAAAAAGCGCCATCTTCCAAGCCGATAAAAATAACTGTATGATATTCCAGACCTTTGCTCTTATGGATTGTCATAACCGGTATGGCCACTTATCTTGATGTCATCACAGCTCAAAACAACAAGTTGTAGGCGGAATTGAGCTTGGCCAATATCAAACTTCAGAAACTGAATGCTCTCGTGAACCTTTATCGTTCCCTTGGTGGAGGATGGCAGCAAATCCGGTTGAATGGATAGCAAAATCGAACAATATTAAATTTTTTTCTTGTCATAGCAACTTGTGGTTTTACTGCCGTCTGCTATTTTAAAATCAATAAAATGAGCGATACAGAAAATAAGATCAAAAAGGCGGCAATGGACCTTCTGCTAAGATCCTTAATCCCTTCAAGTAAAAGTTAGTCATTAAGTGAGGTGAAATTTAGTCCTATTGTTTGCATGTGCAGGCATGGCAGTGAATAAAATTTCTCCTATTTTCCACATCTCAAAGTACAAAGGCGAACTATCTCCTTTGTACTTGTACGACTTTTATTGTTTATGAGACTGCTATCACCACCACGGATATTTGATCTGGTCTTTTAGAGGTACAAAGTCTTTCTCCCGAAATTGCCTTATACGGATAGTTCAAGAGGAAATCCGCACATCAGCCACTTGGCGTTATGTTCACATTCTCTGTCTGGGAAGCCCGATCTCATGCTGTTGAGGATAAGGTTTACGGGAGGTCATACTCACATCTTCCCGAAGGCTTCTTTCGATCTCCAATGATTTTTCCTGATCCATAGAATATCGGGGATCAGGAATGAGTGGCATCTTTGCCATCTTGGTAATGGTGACTGTCGGAAAATGGTAATCGACCTCTACGGTTCCCAGCAAAAGATAAATGCCACCTTCTTTAAAAGGGAATTGTTTAAGACTGTCCGGAAAATGGGCGGTATCAAAATACTGTCCTTCGGCGTCGATCCAGGTCCCGAAATACATATCATCTTTTTTACCGGGATGGTTTTTCTTTTTGATGGGAACGTGTTTTCTTGAGATCAGATAGGCCAGCATTTTGACCTGCCTTTTATGGTATTTAAGGAGATCTTTGACCAGAATATGACCTCTGTATTTTGTTTTGAGCAGATCGAATATGGAATTGGAGACCGTAAAACCTAATATTTCGATCTCATCAAATGCATCTTCAAATTTGTCCCTATGAATAAGAGGTAGCTGGTAATCCTTTTGAGGTTCATCAAATAAAGAAATAATCTTGGTCTTATGCTGGCCTTTTGAGAATAGAAATCTGGCTTCAATCAGCAACTCATGCTTTTGTTTCCCAGTGAACCTGAAAGCCCCGATGAAAATAAGCGTCTGCAATGTTTCGATACCGATCGAAACTCTTTTAACAAAATCCTCAAGCGACCTGTAGTCCCCATTATTTTTTCTTTCTTCAGGAATGAACTGCTTAGTCGTTGCTTCCAGTTTTTCAATGTGCATCAAGCCTAAATAAACATCTGTTCCATAGACCGTCGTCTGAAATTCGCTAAGGTTGACACAAGGATTATGAATGGTGGCCCCAGACATTTTGGCCTCGTGGACGTACACTTCCATTCTGTAAAACCCACCACCGTTGTTGATGGCAGACACCATAAATTCTATAGGGTAGTAGGCCTTTAAATAGAGACTCTGATAGCTTTCCACTGCATAGGAAGCAGAGTGGGCCTTGCAGAATGAATAGCCCGCAAAGGATTCGATCTGCCGGTACACTTCCTGGGACAATTGCTCAGGATGTCCAAGTTCTTTACATGATTCAAAGAAATGGTCTTTGACTTTTTGCAATGCCGATAATGATCGACCTTTACCACTCATCGCCCTTCGAAGAACATCCCCGTCAGCAGCAGACAAACCTCCGAAATGCAATGCGATTTTAATGACATCCTCCTGATATACCATAATCCCATAGGTTTCACCGAGTTCTTTTTCAAAGACCTCATGGAAGTATTCAAACTGGTCGGGATGGTTGTGGCGAAAGATATATTCCCGCATCATTCCGCTCTGTGCCACACCGGGACGAATGATGGAAGATGCCGCAACCAATACTTTATAATTTTCACATTTCAATCTCCTTAATAAACCCCGCATGGCGGGAGATTCAATATAGAAACAACCGATGGTCTTTCCGATACTTAAAAATTCATTGCACTTGGCCTCATTCTTCGAAATTCTTGTATCTTCAATATCAACGGTAATGCCTCTTTTTTCCTCAATAAGCTTGACCGTATCTTTTATCGTTCCCAAGCCTCTCTGGGAAAGGATATCAAATTTTTCAAGGCCTATATCCTCTGCTGTATACATATCGAACTGGACGATCGGAAATTCTTTTGGAGGGAACTCCAAGGCAGAATAATTGGTAATCGGTTCCTCGGAGATCAGGATACCGCAGGAATGCATGCTTCTCTGATTGGGAAAGCCTATAAGTAATTTTTCATATTTATAGATCTCGTGAACGATGGAATTCTGGTCATGCTGATCTCTGGTTTTTTTAGAAAGCTGATCCAATTCCTCTTTGGGTAATCCAAATACTTTCCCCAACTCCCTGAATCTTGACCTGCTTTTGAACTCCACATTGGTTCCGCAAAAGGCCACATGGTCTTTTCCATATTTGTCAAAGATATATTCCAGAATAGTATCCCGGTTCTTCCAGCTCCAGTCCAGGTCAAAATCAGGAGGAGTCTTCCTATTGAGGTTCAAAAATCTTTCAAAATAAAGATCCAGTTCCAAGGGACATATGTCCGTGATCCCAATGCAGTAACTCACGATGGAGTTGGCGCCGCTTCCCCGGCCGACATGCATAAATCCCATCTGGTTGCTGTATTGGACGATATCCCAAGTGATCAGAAAATACCCGCAGAAATTCAATTGATTAATAACGCCCAATTCTTTTTCAACCCTTGCCTTGGCATCAGCATCACCGTCAGGATATCTTCTTTCAAGACCTATATAGGCTAATTCTTTCAACAGCTTAAAATCATTTTCCCTGCTGTCTGTAAAATGCTTCTTGTTCTTAGGCGTGGAAAAATCAAAATCAAAACTGCAGCTGTTGACCAGATATTTTGTGTTCTCAATGATCTGGGGATAAATTTTATAAGCACTTAAAAGCTTTTTCTTATCAACAAACGTCTCGGTATTTTGACAATGGTCATTTTCTGTGAGCTTGCTGATCAAAGTGTTTCCATCGATCGCCCTTAAGATCTTGTGCAGCTCATATTCCTCAGTCCCATTAAAGGTTACCGGATGGAGAATGACCATCTTGTCAATCATTTTTTTCAGCTCAGGCCTTACCAAGAGGTTCAATTCATTCTCTCTTATACCGATGAACTCATGTTCTAATAAACACTCAGGAATATTCTCCAAAGGATAGATGACCAAAGTATTTTCAAGGGAAGGATTCGTTTTAGGGATCTCAATTCCTTCACAGTTATGATCTGTCAAAAGCCGGTTCGTCTCCGCAATACCTTTAGCATTTTTAGCAAGACAAATGTAATATTGTTCATTTTCAACAAGGACGTCAACCCCTACGATAGGTTTGATATGATTCTCTTCACAAAGCCTATAAAAATCATAGATCCCGGTCACCGTATTGATGTCTGTCAAGGCCAGTGTTCTGATATTCAGATCCACAGCCTTCCGTACCAAATCCTCAATGGAAATGGTGCCGTAACGAAGGCTGTGATAAGAATGGCAATTGAGAAACATAGCAGATGGTATATTTTGATTTATTTTAAAAACCCTGATGCCCTTCCGACGCTGGAAGTCCCGAATCTGTTCTTGATCCTGTCCATGGTCTGATAAAGGGAGATCAATTCTTCGGTATCTTCGAAAAGGTTCATCTGATGACTCCCGTGCACAAGACCGGTGAAGCGGATGCCTATTAGACGGATCCTCATTCTACGGGTATATAGTTTATTAAACAATTCAAGAACAGCTCTGAGCAGAGTATGGTCGGCAGAAGTGTATGGAACCTTGCATTGTTTTGTCTCTGTGTCAAAGTTGGAATACCTGATCTTGACGGTGACGGTAGAGGTCAACCATTTTTCCTGCCTTAGCTGATAGGCCAGCTTTTCGACCATTCCCGACAAAATGCTTCTGATCTGATGAACATCGATCGTATCCTCAGAAAATGTATCTTCAGTGGATATTGATTTTCGTTCCGAATAGGGCACTACGGGTGTATCATCGATGCCATGGGCTTTTCTCCAAAGTACCGTTCCATTTTTTCCGATCAGTTGATGAAGGACCTCTACAGGCATTTCAGATAGGGTTTTTATCGTCTTAACGCCTAGCCTGGAGAACAGATTGAAGGTCTCTGTGCCGACCATCGGGATTTTTTTTATGGATAACGGATCTAAGAAATGCTGAATTTCTTTTCCCTTTACCTCAAATCTGCCTATGGGTTTTGATTCTCCTGTCCCGATCTTTGAAACTGTTTTATTCGTTGAAATTGCAAAGCTGATCGGAAGTCCTGTATTTTTCTGAACAGCATCTGCAATTTCGTTGGTCCATTGAAAGCATCCGAAGAACTGATCCATTCCTGAGAGGTCAAGATAGAATTCATCGATACTGGCTTTCTCCAGCACCGGTACTTTTTCCTGAATGACCTGGGTCACCAGATGCGACATATTGGAGTAGTATTCCATATCTCCTTTGATGACCTTTGCCTCAGGACATAGCCTTAATGCCATTTTAATCGGCATCGCTGAACGCACCCCAAATTTCCGAACCTCATAGGAGCATGATGCCACCACACCACGGTCCCCACCTCCAATGATCACAGGCTGTTTCTCCAGGACGGAGTTTTTCAGCCGCTCACAGGAGACAAAGAATGTGTCCAGGTCCATATGTGCAATTGCTCTTTCCATTCTGCAAACTTAGTCACGTTTTTAAACAAAATTTGTATATTTGTTGTCATAAATTATGACAATGTCAATTTTTGCAGATAACATCGTGTTTTTGAGAGGTCAAAAAAATCTAACCCAGCATAAGCTGGCGGACGAACTCATTCTTACAAGATCAAGATACGTTTCATACGAATATGGAAATGCAGAACCTCCCATTGAGGTATTGGTTCGAATCTCCAAATACTATAATATCAGCATCGACCTTTTGGTCACGGTCGATATCAGGAAATATCCATTGGAAAAGATGGTCAATCTGCCCGGAAATAAGATATTGCTTCCTGTAGCAGTAGATTCGGAAGGGAATAATTTCATTGAGATCGTACCTCAAAAAGCTTCTATGGGTTACTTGAAAGGATTCAGCGATCCTGAATTCATTGAAGGTCTTCAGAAAATGCAGCTGCCTTTCTTAAAAAACGGAAAATACCGTGCATTTTTAGCGGATGGTGATTCTATGCCACCCTTTGCAGACCAATCCATCATCATCGGAGAATACGTAGAAAAACTGGAAGATCTGAAGTCTAACAAAGAATATATCTTTGTTACCACTGAAGGCATTACCTACAAGACATTTTTGAAAAGGAACAAAAAGGTGATTACCGTATCAGCCGATAACTCATTTTACGAACCTTACGATATTCCACTGGAGGATATCGCAGAAGTATGGCGTTATGTAAGAGGGATACTTCCCCAGGATTACAAACCGCATACGCTCCCTGATGAGGCCAATCTCAAAAATCTCGTAGCAGAAGCGAAACGAAGCATCAGCAATCTGGAGAACGGAATTCTTAAACTCAATCAATAGAATAAAAACTTCCCCGGAGGGAAGCTAAAAACACAAATGATGAAAAAAAAATTATCCCATTGAATTGGGATTTGATAAAGATAAATATTTCACACAAAAATCAAAATGGGTCAGTTGAGTTTATTTGATGCCGAAGAATTTTATGAGTTTCCAAAAGACCTTTTGGAATACAGGGAGAATTTCCTAAGTGAGGAAGAGGCAGATCGGTTAAAAGACCATCTGCTTAAAACTGCTCCCTGGGAGCAGCGCACTCAGAAAATGTATGATAAGATGGTGATAACGCCACGCTTGACCGCTTGGTATGGCGATTCAAAATACAATGAATCCGCTGATAATAATGCATCAGCTACCAACCCCTGGACTCCGGAGTTATTATCCTTGAAAGAGAGAATAGAAAACGAATTCGGTTATCGGTTCAATGGCGTATTGCTTAACCTCTATCGTGACAACAATGACTCAGTGGCGTGGCACAGGGATAAAGAAAGCCGGTATGGAAAGAGACCAGTCATAGCATCCATAAGTCTTGGACAGACCAGGAACTTTGATTTCAGAAAGAAAGACCATCATCAAAGCAAATACAGTCTGCCGCTCCCGCACGGTTCGCTTCTCATTATGAAAGGTGATCTTCAGGAAAATTGGGAACACCGTATTGCCAAATCTACAGTACCTATGAAGGAACGTATCAATTTGACTTTCCGACTGATCAGTGAACTATAATCAATCATTCTTACTAACAACATACATTATATCCAAAAACAAAATCATCATGGCTATCTCATATTATGACTTTAACAATCTGCCCAAGGAATCCCAGTATGAACTTGTTATGGCAGAAGGTAAATTGATCAATGAAATTTTTAAAAATGAACTAAAGTTTGTGTTGTATGAGGTATCATCTTTTTCAGTAGAGATTGTCTTTAATAGGACCAACAATAAGATTGCAAGTCTGAGTGTATTTCAGAACAAAGGTATTCAAGGTAAGTAATTCATATATTTACTTATATCAAAGGTTGTAACAAATTCAATGATTCATTTGATCTTCTACATTACATTTGGAAAGTTTATAATATTTTCCATTCAAAGCGTTACGTGAGATCTGATCACACCAAACTGGACAGGATCGTATTCTCTCCTGATGGTTTCAATTTGCGTTGAGTAATGATCATCCAGAAATAGGGTTACTTGCCTTCTTATTTGTTTCATTTTTCTATCAGCTTGGAATTTTGCAGCGTTGCTATTGGTCTTTTTTCTGAACAAAAGTTTCGGACGATCATGCATCAGATAGGATCTATATTAATGACTGTCCAAAAGTAATAAGATTGTGATCAGGGTCAAGTAAAGAAAACTCTTTTTGTCCCCAGTGTTGTTGTTTCAGATGACCTGACGGATGAATGTTAATATTTTTTTTAAGAAAAGCATCATAAATCGCATCTATGTTTGAACACCGGATATAGATCTGACCGTAATTTTCACTCGGTAGAAGTTCACTGAATTCAAAAAAGTGGATTTCCATAGTATCTTTCACCATCATCAGGTATGCTTCAAAATCATTTTGGGTGGCTTTGAATCCTAACAGGCTGTAATATTTTCTGGTCATTTCCTTATTTCGTATCGGTAGTTTTGGAATGATTGCTGTCATCATATTTTTTCTTCAAAAATGATGATAATACTCTGAAGCCACACTTGATCGAAATCAAAAAGAGACATTCGCTCTTATTCTGCTTATGGTTTCCGGTCTTATTTTGAGATAGGATGCGATCATCGAGAGTGAAAATGTCTGAATCAGCTGAGGTCTTGTTTTAAGGATATAATTGTACTTCTCAGTCGGAGTCATATTTTCGTCATAGAAACTCAGTTTTGGATTTGAGATAAGAAGCTTGTTGAACTGTAGAAATCTATTGGAAATAGCAATAAGTTTGTGAAGACTTTCAAGGGGTCAGCTCAATCACTTCGGAACTTTCAAAGGCCTTGATCGTAGTTTTTGCAGGTTTCTGATTGACGAGGCTTTCCGGATTGACGACCCATTCATTCTCCAGATGAAGGTCTGTGATAATGTGCTCTTCACGAATAGGATTGTAGTAAGATTGGTAAAATGAGCCTTTAACAATGAAAAATATGGATTTCGAAACATCACCTTCTTTGCATAGAACCGCATTTTTATCTAAATATCTTTTAAAGATATTTTTATTGAATAACTGTATTTCATCATCAGAAAAATCTGCAAATTCTGCCAGCATGGTTGGGTAATTTAACATGACCAAATATATAAAAGATTTCAAATCTTTCAGTAGCTCATTACGTCAGACGCTCTTAATCAGCAATAAATATTTTCTTCTTGGCAATATCAATGGTCAGAATATGACCCAGCCAGTCAATGCTGGTTTTCCCTTCATAGATCAGTCCGTCAATAAAGGCGGCATCTAAGTTTTCCACTTTTCGTAGTTTATTTATTGTATTTATTTTTGACAGTTTTCCGATATAATAATTATTTTCTTTCTTGAAATCGCTTTTAATAGGAACTGCTTTAAAATCTGCTTTGTTCAATTTCAAAGGTTCCATCAATTTTGAACTGAACCAAAATGAATTTTTTCCGGCACCACTGTCCAATAAGGTTTGAATCTTTAAATGGTCATTTAATTCGACATACGTAAAAATATCGATGGCTTTCCCTGCATAATCTGCTATCTGGATATCAATGCTTTTTTCACCTTTTGTAGATCGGTCGAAAAGGATTTTTTTTTGGTTATAGTCAATCGTGATAGGTAGATTTCTGAAGGGCTGCAATGAGATCATCCCGTCAATGTCTCCAAATTCCAGATCCACAATCGTGTATTGCTGATTACTGAATTCTTTATTGTTGATTTCCATACTTTTGGCGTTATAGAGGTCTACGTTCAATTCTTCACCGGTTGCTCTGTGCCCGACAAAAAAATTGTTGGTCTTTTCATTTTTAATTTTATTTGAAAATTTAGTGAAAATAGCATTCAGACCCGCTCCGGTATCAAGAATGAATTTTCCTTCTACACCATTGATCTTTGCTTTGATGATAATGTGTCCGTTATTATTGAGTTCAAATGGGATCTGTGCATTTGTTTTTAAGGAAAATACTAAAAATATAAGAAAAATGCTTGTTGTGAATATTGATCCTTTCATTATTAAATTTTATGGTTGTGATAAACTGCAAGATACAACTTTGGCAGTCTTTTATCTTTTTATACTAATATCTTTTTGGAAAGTCATACTTCTGGTCTTTCAGTATTGCTGTAATGGCATCTGATATTTCAAAAACTTTCCCGTTATAATTATTGTCTAACAGAATAATGGTAAATTCATCTTCAATATCTGAAACTAAAATGGCTTCCATAGTTTCCGGCTCTTCCATCGTGTAAATGCGATGTTAACTTTTCATTTTTATATTTTGCCTGTCCTAATACTGAAAGTAAGAGAATCGTGAAAATTGAAATTAGTTTTTAAATTTTATTTGTCCTTCAGAGTTTCCAGACTTAGTTTGGCAATATCTTTAACAAGTTGAGTAGGGGAGTTGCAGTCACAGTTACTGAATCCCACTACATAAATGTCCTCACTTGGAATATAAACCGCCATCGATTTGAATCCGAAAATACTTCCGCCATGTTCACGAGTCGGGATTCCATTAATATTTTTCAAATGCCAGCCGTAACCGTATTCTATTTCCTGACCATTATTCAATTTGTATTTGGTAAAAGCTTTTGTCTCTTCTTTCGAACTTAATAATAGGTTTTGATGTAAGGCATTCTGCCACTTCAACATATCGTCCAAAGTGGACATTAGTGAACCTGAAGAAAAAGGAATACTGAAATTGATCACTGTTTTGTTGACGTAACCTGAACTTTTTTTATGGTATCCAAAGGCTCTGTTTTTAATGATCTTCCTGTCACTGGCGTAAAAAGAATTATTCATTCCGACTTTATCAAATATATTTTTCTGGATAAAATCTTCATATGTTTCGCCGGATGTCAGTTCAATGATATAACCGAGAAGTACATATCCTGAATTATTATACTCAAATTTTTCTCCCGGAGCGAAATCCACCGGCTCATTTTTGAAGAAATCAACCATCTGTTCCGGCGTCATTTCCTTTTGAGCAATGTCTTGCAAGGCTTTCATTTTTGTAAAATCCTTAATACCTGAAGTATGCGTCAGAAGTCGGTGAATGGTAATATTATTTCCGTTGGGATAAGAGGGTATATATTTTGAAACTGGATCGGTAATTTTTAATTTACCCTGTTCCTCCAACATCAGAATAGCAATTGCCGTAAACTGTTTGGTCATCGATCCAATCTGAAAGACACTGTTTGTATTTAACTTAGCATCCAATTCAAGATTGGCCATTCCGAAAGCTTTTCTATAGATCGGTTTCCCTTTGTGTGAGATAAGGAAAGCGCCACCGGGTCCATTATTATCTTTGAATTCAGATTGAATCAGACTGTCAATTGTACGATCCAGATTTTGTGCATTCGATGTAATCGAAAAGAGACTGATAAAACAAAATAAAAATAATCTTTGCATAGTGGTGTAATTTTATACAAAGATATATTTATTTATTAATACTATGTAATGCAAAGTAATATAAAATAAATATTTAATGTTATTTTATTTCTTACTTTATTTTACCTACTGGAAGAATATCTTATTATAGCGCTAAAGTTAGCAAAGCAAAACAAAACCTTTGTTTATGATAAGCATAAGTTAGAATTGATTGGCATAATATTAATGTGATTTGGATCACATAGAAATAGTGATATGGATCCTTTTCTTAGGGGGATAATACTTATCAAATTTGTAATTATAAATTAAAGAAATTTAAAATGAGCAAAAAAGTTTTATTCGTGCTTACGAGTCACGATGAATTAGGAAATACAGGTTTAAAGACAGGATTCTGGACCGAAGAATTGGCGGCTCCTTATTATGCATTGTCTGATAAAGGTGTTGAAGTTACATTGGCATCTCCTAAAGGAGGTCAACCACCAATTGATCCGAAAAGTGAAGATCCATCATCTCAGACTGATGCTACACGCAGAATGGATAGTGATGAGGTTTTAAAGGAAAAATTAAAAAACACCCACAAATTATCCGAAGTCAAAAGTGAAGACTTTGATGCAGTATTTTATCCCGGAGGACATGGTCCTTTGTGGGATCTGGCTGAAGATCAAATTTCACAGCAGCTTATTGTTGATTTTTACACCAATGAAAAACCGGTAGCATTCGTTTGCCACGCACCTGGCGTTTTGAAGGATGTAAAAATAAACGGTGACTATCTGGTAAAGGACAAAAATGTTACCGGATTTACCAATACCGAAGAAGACGCAGTACAGCTAACTGATGTTGTTCCTTTTTTAGTAGAGGACATGTTGAGAAAGAACGGTGGAGTATATAGTAAGACAGAAGACTGGGCTCCGTATGCTGTAGTTGACGGAAGATTGGTAACAGGGCAAAACCCGGCCTCTTCTGAAAAGGTGGCTGAGGAGTTATTGAAGCTCATTTAAGATATTATTTATTTAACAACTACAACTAAGAAATGGTCTCTTTTAAACAGCAAAAAATAAGTGATTGATTTCTGTGGAACTACTCAGAACGTACCAACACAATCATTATAAAAATAATGTAAAAGTTTGAAGAATCAAAAATAAACGATTATTATCATTTCTTTAGTCTGTCATTTTTTTCAAAATAAAAGAGCATCACTTTTTTGTCGATGCTCTTCAATTTTTATTTGTAAAATTTACTTATATAACTTTTCAAATGGTTTCCTATTTTGATATTATTTACTGCTTAGAATCAATAACACCTTGTATTCTTTGTAAAAGATTATCAATATCAAATGGTTTTGAGATCATTTCATCCGGTTCGCAAAAATCTTTTAGATGCTGAAGGTTGGTATGGGCACTCATGATCATCACCGGAACATCCTGGTTCTTGCTGTCATTTTTGATTTGATGGCAAAGGTCTATTCCCGAACCATCAGGAAGATTCACGTCGAATAGATACAGATCGTGGATTACTTCAACATCTCTTTCTTTAAATTCAGCTACTGAGATAAAAGAATGCACCTCAAAATCCTCAAGGCTTAAAAATACTTCCAAAACCTCTCTAATGGCCTGATCGTCTTCTACTAAATAAATCTTTCTCATATTATGTTTAAGCAATAATGAAACCAAGGCATGGTCACTATTGCAATCTTTAACTTTAAATACTTAAATAACCCAAATTTTAACTATAATGGCAAAGTGAACCAGAATTTGCTGCCTGCTCCCAAGGTGCTTTCAACACCGATCTTTCCCCCGTGGTTTTTAATGATGTCTGCGCTGATGTAAAGTCCCAATCCAAGGCCTGAAAATTTCTGTCCTTTATAATCTGTCCTGTAATAACGGTCGAAGAGATGCGCCAGTTTCTGCTCAGGAATTCCCGGGCCGTTATCCTCGACGCTGACCCTGATCTCTTCATTATTTATTTTGCAGGCATTGACCACAATATCGGAGTCGGGCGCATATTTGATAGCATTGGTGATGAAATTGACCATCACCTGTCCTACCTGCTGGTTGTCCGCCTCTACGACCTGATTGATGTCTCCCTCAAAAATGATCTTCCGGTCAGTGGTCTGTGCCAGATTAGAACAGCAATCATCAAAGAGTTCGGAGATGGAAAATGAACTTTTCTCAATTTTAAGCTGACCCTGTTCTATCCTGCTGGTGTCCAAAAGGTCATTGATGAGTCTGGAGAGTTTATCAAGACTTTTGACGGCCTGGTCCAAAAGCCTGTTTCTGGTTTCAGCAGATAATCTATCATTGGATCTCTGAAGCAATTGCAAAGAAGCTTTAAGCGATGTTACCGGCGTTTTGAGTTCGTGGCTGGCAATGCTGATAAAATCATCTTTACCCTGAGCGATCATCCTTCGTGTCGTGACATCCATAAAGGTACCGATGCCGCCGGAGAGATTTCCCTCACTATCAAATAGTGGTGCCGCATTGATGGAGATATAAAAGCGTTCCCTGTCAGGGGGCTGGACACCGATCTCATGGTCAAACACAGGCTTGCCTGTCTTCATCATGATAGACATTGGGTGCTCTTCCGAAGGCAATGGCGTGCCGTCCAATCTCAGGTTTTGCCATTGCGGATCATCAAATGTCCTGTCCTTTATCTTACTTTCGGTAAGACCCAGAATCTGCTGTGCCATGGGATTGGCATACACCAATTGTCCTTTGGCATCGGTCACCCCAACTCCTTCGGCCATTGTTTGGAGGATACTGTGCAGACGTTGTTCATTGCTTCGGATCGTTTCCTCCAGTTCACTTTTCTCCAAAATGATGCGGTCTCTTTCCTGGATTGCCGTGACCTGTGGTGTTACCTCCATCGCCATATCGATAACACCGGTTATTTTACCATTCTCCCGATAAGGAGTGTAAGTGAAATTAAAAAAACCTTTCTCTATACTGCTCCTGCGGTTAAGTAGTACAGGATTGGAATAATCGGCGTGAGGAATCCCTTTTTCGTAGGTTTCGACAAGCATATCTGCAGCTTTCTGACCTTTCAGTTCAGGAAGCTCTTCAAACAGGGGTTTGCCTATTATAGATTCATCTTTTCCAATAAGTTCAAGCATCGAGGTATTTATCATCGACACGATGAAGTCTTCGCCGGTAACCAGCATCATCGCTACAGGAGCCTGTGAAATAAGATTTGAAAAGCTTGTGTCACTTTCCGAAAGCTTTGTGTTCAGTTCAAGTATCGTCTCGTTGAGGTCATTCAATTCCTTATTTCTGACTTCCAGGAACTTGTTCGAACTGTCAAGGTCTTTTATGCTGTCCTGAAAGTCTTTGTTGTCAAAAATAAGATCATAGTTTTCTTTTTTAAGCTGATCATTGAGCAGGTATATTTTATGATTGGCCTGATCAAGCTGTTCATTGGTTGCTGTATATTCCTCATTAAGGGCCTCCAGCTGTTCGTTGTTGCTCTGTATCTCTTCATTAAGAGCTGTAAGCTCTTCATTATATTCCTGTAATTTTAGCTCACTGGCCTTAAGTGCTTTTTTGGAAGTCACTTCTTCTGTGACATCGAGAACCGTCACCATAATGGCATCCATCTTACCGAAGGGATCAAGGAGCGGATCAAAATTGATGTCTATATATTTTTGTTCAATTTGATCGCCATAACGAGAATCTAATGCGATGCCTTGCATAGATACAGATTCTGCAGAACGATAGACCAGATCAAGCTGGTCTGAGAATACCTGGCCGCTCAATAGCGGAAAAACTTCCAGCAAAGGGTTTCCAATCACTATATCTTCAGATTTGCCCCAAATGGAGATCATCTCGGGATTTGCGGTCTCAATAATCATATTGCTCCCTTTGAGCAAGGCCAATCCAATAGGGGTGGTTCTAACAACTTCCTGCATTCTGATCTCTGCAGCGGCAAGTTTCTCATAGGTTTTGGTCAGATGCTCGTTGGTGTCATTCAACTCTTCATTGGTTGCCATATATTCTTCGTTGGCGGCAGCCAGTTCCTCATTGATCTGCTGTTCACGCTCTTCTTTTTCACGGACAAGGTTCCAGGCTTTAACCCTCTCGGTAACATCGGCCGCAGTGTGAAGGATGCAATAGACTTCACCTTTGTTATTCCTGATGGGCTTATAGGTAAAATCAAAATAAGAGGTCAATAATTCGCCATCGATGAGCAATGTAGCGGGCGTGTCAAGTGCCTGGTAGATCTCTCCCGTATCCCAAACATTTTTTAGGAGTACAGTAAAAGGCTGGCCTTTCATTTCAGGGAGGGCATCTTCAAATCTTTTGCCTCTCACGGTCTCATCCTTTCCCCAGATCTGGAGCATCGCATCATTGGCAAATTGGATGATAAGATCATTCCCGGTGTAAATGGCCGTAGCATCATTGGATTGTTTGAGGATCTCAAATATTGCCTCAGTGCCCAGGGCAGAAAAATAATTGATCATAATGAGATGGTAATTAATATAGGGAACATCCATTTAAATAACATCATCTTTTCGAAGGCAGAAAGTCAATGCTATGGTATTAAAAAGATGAATAGGGTATTTGTTTTATTTTAAGCTCTTATTGTATATCAATAGACAATTGATCTGATCTTGTCTGATGTGTTGGTATATTAACCAAGATGTTTGGCGATCAATGTTTCCAGCTCGCCCAGATCGAAGGGTTTTCTTACGTAATCATCAGCACCGGAATCTTTTTTAAGAGAAATGATCTGGCTGCTGGCACTTACCAATAGTACGGGTATGTTATTGAACTCGTTCTTTGTCCTGAGTAATTGTATGGCGGCAACCCCTCCGATATCGGGGATATGGTTGTCCATCAATACCAGATCGGGAACAAAGTCTAACACACGGTCAATAATGTCGTGTGAGGTCTCTGAGATCTCGATCTCATAACCTGTCTCGACAAGTACGATCTGAAGAACTTCCAAGGTGGCCTGATCGTCGTCGAAAATTAAGATTCTTTTTTTTGCCATCTAAGGTCACACATTCAATAAATTATAAATTTTCTAAATAAAAAATAAATAAATACACCATCTTAAGGCTACTTATTTAATTTATTAAAAACATATACAAATATAAATGTTTTTTTAACAAATTGATGTGAGGAGAAATGGGTGAGATAAAGAAGTGATCCCTTAAATGAGCCTATCTAACGTTTCTGTCGAACCTGTTCTGTCTTAAACATTTCTTTGTGGAGCCAAGATATTTCTCTTTATAAAGTTCGTACATTTTGAAAATGACAATGTCTTATACAGATTCCGCAGCAAGTCATAAAGATTCAGTAAAGCTTTGGACAAGCACTGTAGTAAAGGCTTCACAATTATTAGCATACAATTTGTATTACGAAAATCATCTAATAGATATTTAGTAAAAAAGTAAGAAGGAAACTGAATTATTTATAATATAGGTGAGAAATTTTGTTTTGGGGCATTTATAATCTTTTACTCTTATTTTATCCATTTTATTAACTATTCTTTAGCTGAATAATTTCTGGACCATAAATAAGATTAAAAAATGCCCGATGACCCAAAAATAGATAATGATCAATATCACAAAGGATTGTGTGAAATGATCAGAAGGAATGATCCTGCCGCCTTTGAATATCTTTATTCTGAATATTGCTGTTTATTGTTTGGTCTTGCCTTGCGGGTGACCTCTTCTAAGGAATATGCCGAAGAGATCGTGCAGGATGCGTTTGTAATGGCCTGGAGATCCATCGGTCGGAAAGAACAAAATATTTCAATGAAAACCTGGATGATAAAAAATCTAATGGTGGCGATAAGGAGCTTTCTAACTTCAAAAAATATCCTTTATCAAATGAAAACCGATTGTTTTCCTGATCTCAATTTTGAACTCTTAAATGAAACTCAAATTTCCCAGTCCTATATCGCAGCAGATAACACCATAAATCCAAAAGCTTATGATAGAGAATAACCTTGGATGGGCTTTCATTTTCTAAGCCTTATTTCGTGCCAGTCTCCAAAAGCAGATGCCTTGAATCAAGCTCTTCTGGATAAAGAGCGGACCGCTTTAAGAATTCTTCTGGATAAGAACGGCTCTGAAACAAAAAAGCAGGATTGCCTTGTAAAAAACAATTATCTATATGCATTGAAAGCAATCGATACACAGAAATGTTGTGTTCAACAAATTATAGCAGATCTTGGAAGTCTGAAAGACGATGGCAGCAAGTGCTTATCAATCAGCTCCCGCAGGATAAAATGAAGGGAGTCCACAATGAACTGATTGTCCTTGCACTTCAAAAAAAAATCCCTTTATAAAAAAGTTTAAGAGCAGGAAGGTTTGCTAAGTGAAGCAATGAAAAAATTTGATGATGCTAACGGATTATAAATGGTCATTAAGAAATAATAATCTCTGACTTATTGTTGCAAAATAATCAAACCCATTTTAAAATTGATATACTATCTCACTATTTTTCCAACCGGATACGATGCATAGGAAAATACCGATGTTCTTCTTTATCGTTTCTCTTCCCTGAAATCTCTGCCATCAAAGAATCTTTACCAATCTTTGTATAGGAAATAACCTGTGGAAAATCATGCTCTTTATTTTCGAAGACCAGCAATGTATTAGATGTTGTTCTTTCATTAAAACGGATAGGAGTGCCACTATTTTGATCTTTTACAGCAGGAATATAGGATAACCGCCCATCGTCCTGGACCAGGCGTATAGTCTCAAATATAATGGTATCGTTATTTTTGAGCTTATAACTTTTACCGGTCAGCTCATTTTCGCCGGTTTTCCTCCAGGTCTCATATATATTTCCTTTAGAGGTGTCCTGCTCCCAAGTGCCGACCAGCCATTCGATCCTGCTGATGTCGTTGTTTCTTTTTATAGTGCAGGCGCAAATTACCAGTAGGGTAGCAGCAAAACAAATATTTATTTTTTTCATCTTTTTGATTTACTAAGTTGAATGATAGTTATTATTAAATGTCACAGATCAACCGATTAAAATACAAAGTTGCAGGATTCAGAAAACAAAAAATTGTAAAAATGCGACAAGGTCAGTCTGCAATGAAAAGAGAGGTCATTTTCAAATGCCCGCCATAGAAATCTTTAGGGGTCATGCCTACCAGATCTCTGAAATCTTTTATGAAATGGGACTGATCATAGAAGTCGTTACCATACGCCAGTGATGTCAGATTTTTTTCGTCTCCACTCAGCATTATTTTAAGTGCTACCTGGAGGCGGATGATCTTTGAAAGTTGTTTGGGACTTAGACCAATGGCTAAGGAGAATTTTCTTTCCAGTTGTCTGCGGTGTATCTTGGTCTGTTTTGATATTTCCTCTACACTTAGCTGCCCATTACCCGTCATAATGGTCTCAACAGTCGTTCTCACGATGTGGTCAATGGTCTCTAAACGGGTCAGTTTTTTCAGTAAAAATGTTTCGATCAGGTTGATCCTTTCCTTCACGGAAGTGGTTTCCAATATCTTTTCCTCAATATTACGCCCCTCACTTCCGAACACTTTTTCCAAAGCAACAGCCGTGTTTTCCATTTCCTTTATCGAGATGTTGGCAAACGGGAGAAATCCGTTGGGATGGAAACGAACAGAAAAGATGCCCGTTGTTCCGGTGGGTTCTATTTCAAGCGGCCGGGTAAGCTGCCCGATGACAAAGCATCTTGGTTGAATAATGCTCTTTCCATCGCTAAGATACTGGCGGTACAGGTCGCCGTAATGAAAGATCATTTCCATGCAACCATCAGGTATGATGGTTTGCTTTTCGGCTTTCTGCAAACTTGAATCTTCCAGTGTCCAGTAGCATTTGATCACCATCGATAAGTCTGAGCCAGGTTCAAATGTCTGATAATTCATTGAGATTAATTTTTAGTAAAAATAGAGCGTTTTTCTGTAAATCAAACTCAAAAAATCTTATTTCCGATCCAATAAATTAAGTATCTTATGTCTTAAAATTTCCTTATCCTGTAAAAACCCAAAAAAATGTCGTGTGTAATCTCCTGCCTGCACGAGTTTTCTTGCTATTTCACAAGGATTTGTAAATTTGCTTGATGATAAAGGAGCAGAGTACGAGAATTCTTTTTTTTCGCATTCTCATTTGTCCCTGAATGACGTCTTAAGGAATGGCGATGTTTCCTACAGCTGTCTTACAGTCTTCACCAGTTGAATTGTCTATAACTAGAGAAAGTCTCCGAAGTAAACTTCCCCGTCATCATTTAGGACTGCTAATAGTTCAGAATATTTAATATTAAGTGCTTAAAAGTTTATTCTTCATGGTATTTCACAAATATACAAACACTTAGAATTAGCTCAACCTCTTTTAAGCCTGCAGATGATAAATAATCTGACATCTATGATATCATATTTTATTTATATTGCACTCTGATGTTGGACAGCTTTATTAGTAATGGTCTGCATAGTGGTGAATGATCCATTGTAAATTTAAAAGGTAGATCATTGTTATCTTGGTGTATAGATGAAAACATTTAACCATCTGTCCCAGGTCGTTGATCTTCGGACAGATGGAAGGATCAATTATGAGTAATTATTACTGTAAAAATGTTTTTAAATAATCGATACCTGTTGTCCATACAATACTTTCATAACGATCATTTGCCAGATCATTGTGCTGTGTGGTAAACATTGAGTACATATATTGACCTTGTTGAAATTTTGCGTACAATTCATTTTCACCTGTCGGATCATCTGCTCTTTGTTTCTTGATGTATTCCGCAAAATTCTCTAATGTTGCAAGTTGATGTAATTTGAATTCCTGTCCGGTAATCCGTCTCACATCTTCAAAGATCATATTCGGACTCACCTGAAAACTGGCAATCTGAAGATCTCTTGGTGCGGAATCGTCCAAAGCAACTTCTGCCGTGAAGGATGCCGTATTATCCATTGTTGTGAAATCCAATTTCCAATCTGCTTTGTCTCCCCAATAACCAATACTTTTTTCCTTCAAATTAAGAATCGGCGTGTTGTACTTCAAAATATCTGCAAAACAACCATTAAAAATAGATGTAGCTTGGATAGACGATTGATCAATGTACTTTTTAAAAGTTCTTCTTAAATCGAAATTTCTGTTTTCACCTTCCTTCAAATCATTGTAATCAGTACAGAAATCGGAAGGGATAAATCTTGGGACACCTGCTTTTATAGCGCCGTCTAAAATCTTTTTCTGAAGATCGATAATAACATCTCCTAATCCTGCGACTGCGGAAATGACACAGTCGGCATTGGCGCATTCCGCAGATATGGCATTCACATCATTTAAATCAATGATCGAAACTTCAGCACCCAATTCTTTAAGAATTTCTATTTTATCTGTATCAGTTGATTCACGGATAATAGCTTTGACTGTAGCGCCACGTTTTACTAATTCTCTGCAAATTCTGTTTCCTAAATTGCCTGTTGCGCCTGCAACTAAAATTGTTTTTTCCATAAATATTTATTTTTTTACGATGCTATAAAGGGTAGTACGACATCAAGCACTTCCTGTGGTTTTTCTTCAAATAAATAATGTCCGCTGTCCATGATCCCAACGACCTTAAGGTCAGTAGCCACAAAAGGCAATCCGTAATTCATATAATTGTAGCTGATGTAGCTTCCAATTCCTAAAACCGGCATCGTCAATTGTGGATAATGTTTGGAATCCTCAATGTCCTGCTGAAAAGTCTGATACCACGCATTGGATGATCGTATGCTTTCTTTATCGTTGTAAGCTGCTGCATAAACCGCTCTTTCAAGTTCAGTCATTTTGTTTTCATCGATCATCACATATTTAAAAAGCCATTCCTGCAAGAGGTGGAATCGACCTTCCAACAATTGCTCGGGCAAACCTTTTACCTGATTAAATCCCATCCACCAGGCATAAGGCATATTGCCGTCCATTTTTTCATTAAAAGTTCCGGGAGACGGTATGAGTGGCATTTGGTACATGCCTTCACTTGGATGTGAGCCGTCAAGAACGATCAGTTTTTCCGTGGATTCAGGGAAGTTAAAAGCAAAACTCATCGCTACCATTCCGCCAATATCATGTCCCATCAAACTAACTTTCTCAAGACCTAACTGTAACACAAGCTGATGAATATCGGTAGCCATTGTCTTTTTATCATAACCCGATTCAGGTTTTTCCGAAGTTCCCATACCTCTCAGTTCAATTATAATGACGCGGTATTCTTTTGACAATTGCATCGCAACGGGTTGTAATGAATACCAGGTCTGTGGCCATCCTGGAAGACAGATCAATGGTTTACCAGTTCCACCTTCAACATAGTGTAGTTTGATACTATTGACGGTAATATATTTATTTTCAAAGCCCGGGAGATTCTTGATCAATTCAGTATCAGAATACTTGTCTGCAATAACATTTGAATTTTTGTTCATATCAATTTTAATTTGATACAAAGATAAATTGTCTTTTTGCCGGCAAAACTACCATCTGGTAGTAAATGATTTATTTGATATTTTTTCGTATTCGGCTCAAAGCATTGGGCGTGATGCCTAAGACGCATGCCAATTGTTTGACAGGAATTTTCTGCAGAATCTCTGGTGTATTAGCAAATTCCAGATACCGTTCTTCTGCGGTAAGTGTCTGAAAATTCAGAATCTGGTCGATCATTCTCACCGTCGTTTCCTCCCAAATTTTCCTGCCGAACTCATGCCAAACAGGGACGTGACCATAAAGAAAGTCCATATCTTTCTTATCGATGACAACCAGTTCTGAATCTTCTACAGCGATGATGTTGAACCTGGTTGGTTTTTGCGGATTAAGGCTTGAGATTTCTGTGAAAAACTCATTTTTAAAAACGACCCAGGTTGTATTTTCACTGGTCGGGCCTTCATAAAAGAAACGCAGACCGCCGGAAATAATAAAAAAATACTGATTGGCAATCTGCCCTTTTTTCAGAACTAATTTTCCTTTCGGAACCGACTTTTTTCTGCATCTCGATAGTACGATTTTCAATTCGGTTTCATCAATACTAATGGTTTTTTTTATAAATTTTTCGAAGTTTTCCATTAAAAAGTTACAAATTTTATTCTTTTTTAAAACTGTGCTTTTAACATATTTCAAAGAAATCTAAACAATGAATCTGACTCAATTAAAAGCTTAGCTAAGATACAACATGCCACCAAAAAAAGAAGTTGAAATTTTCTATGTATTAAGATCAGATGATACAATCAGGTAGAAGATAGAAAAAGTCGAAGTTTCCTCCAATATGCAATCACAGATTTTTAATTGGAGTCGCGGGAAAAACCATATGGCATCTCCCCAGTTCATATCTGTATTTTATCGATGTCAAACCTTTTTAATGAAAGGAATTTCTAAACTCTAAAGGAGACATATCGGTCTTTATTTTGAAAAGCTTGCTCAAAGATTGCGCATGTTCAAAACCCAATTCATAAGCGATCTCGCTGACAGTCAATTCCGTATTCGTTAATCTTTCTTTTGCTTTTTCAATGAGCTTTTCGTGGATATATTGTTTTGTGTTTTTACCAATAAGTGAGCGCAGCAAATCACTGAGATAACCTGGTGAAATATGCAATTGGTCAGACAGATATTGTACGGTGGGGACACCCAAATGTAGCGTTTTCCAATTAAGGTAATCATCCAAAATACTTTCTGTTTTCTCAAGAATGTCATTGTTGGCGACTTTTCGGGTAATGAATTGGCGCTTGTAAATCCGATTCACATAGCTAAGCATCAATTCGATCTGGGCAATGATCAACTCTTGACTGAATTCATCCACCTCTTTATTCAGCTCTTACTAAAGGTTATTATAAAATAAATTGAGATTCTAATATAATATCTAAATCCGGGTCAATATCCGGATTTCTTGTGTCCTGCAATAAATTCTTTTCAGAAATTAAGCTTGATGAATTTTTGATAATGTATTTGTGAACCTTTTAAATAAAATAAATGGACTTATTAGAAAAGTACTATGAACGGCAATTTCATACATTTGTTGATTATCTTAGATAGTTAATTAGGTAAATTTATTATTTTAATGGGTATATTTTAGTTATAAATATTATTGAATTTAGAAGGTATGAAAAAAATAGTTAAAGTGCCAACCTCATTAATTAGCGGACCTGCATCACAAAGCGCACTGATGCTTGATGGTGGTGTTGTCATAGAGCAATGTATACATAGTATGGAGGCGAAAGGTACGATGTATCTTGAGGAACATCTGCTGCTTATCGTACTTGATGGTACTGTAACATTAACCTATGGAAAACAGGAATATGTCGTAGGGAAGAATGAGATGATCCTGCTTAAAAAAGCGATGGCGGTAAAATATGATAAGGTCGGTAACCCGGATAATGACAATATCTACGACAGCCTGATGTTCAGCATCAAGGATGAGCTTTTGAAGTCTTTTCTGGCAACTTCCGATATTAAGATCCCAAAGATCGAAGGTGAGATCAAAACAGGTGTCTACCCAATGAATGAATGCCTTGTTGCTTTCGCCTATTCCTTGAAACCTTATTTTTTTGACCATTCGACCGTACATCCAGGCCAGTTGCGACTAAAAATAATGGAACTCTTGTATGATGTTGCGGATGGAAACCGCAATATGTTTCTGCAAATTCTACAGCTGCACGAGCCTGTGCGGGCAGATATCCGTCATGTGGTGGAGCAACATTATGCATCTCCAGTATCACTATCAGAACTTGCCTATCTTTCTGGCAGAAGTTTATCCAGCTTCAAAAGGGATTTTCAGGGCATCTACAACATGACGCCGGCACTATGGATAAGAGAAAAAAGGCTTGAAAAAGCCAAAGAAATATTGGAAACGACCAATATGGCAGTCGCTGACATATGCTACTCGCTGGGTTTTGAGAATGTATCCCATTTTTCAAGAATTTTTAAAGAACATTATGGACAGCCACCTAGTGTGTTCCGCAATTAAAAAAAATTTGATATTATGAAAGTATTGATAATCGGTTCCAACGGACGTGTGGGATCTTCCCTCTTAAAAAAACTGGCAGATAAGAATTATCAGGTGCTTGCGGGATCACGAAGGACAGACCTGGATTCTGAACAAGCCAATGTTACACAGGTCTATATTGATTGTTAAGCGATGTAGAAACAATTTCCGCAAGTATCAAGGGTGCTGATGCCGTTTATTTTGTTTCAGGTTCCCGAGGCAAAAACCTCCTGCAGATTGATCTGCATGGAGCGGTCAAAACCATGCAGGCTGCTGAGATGGCGGGTATAAAAAGATATATTATGCTGAGTTCGGTATTTGCACTGCAACCTGAACACTGGAATGACCCAGCCCTGGTAAACCTTACAGACTATAATATTGCCAAGCACTATGCCGACTTATACCTGTCTACCCAAACCGCACTTGATTACACCATCTTACAGCCGGGGCCATTAAGGGATGAGCCAGGTACGGGTAAAATTACGTTAAAGGTCAGTAAACCTGCCCCAAATTCAATAAGAAATGTGGTTGATACCTTAATTGCCGTTCTTGAAAATAGCTCGACTATTGGAAAAGTGTTGATGATGCAGGATGGAGACACGCCAATTTCGGAAGTATTACACGACTTATAATTTTATTTCCACTAACAAACCTTGTATCATCTATCCACTCCCTAGATGAGGGTGCTCTCAAAGCCATTACCAGTTCGACTGATGTCATGGCCACAGTTCCGGTGCCATGTATTATCTGTTGTTCTTGTGTAGTTTTATATTTTTTTTGATTCAATATTATCAACGGTAATCATACAGCATATTTTTAGAATTTACCTATCTTTACGTGAGAATCTCATTCAGCTTTAAAAGGATTTTCAAGGTATCTGCAACATGACTCCGGCAGTATAAATCAAGCGATCAAAGTTACTGACCTTCTCAAAAAAATCTTTGTATTATTTTCCTTGCTGAGATCTACAGCATATCCTTTAACCTCACCTCGTATTTCGGTAAGAGCACGATCAATTTCGGCTTGGTTTCTTGATAGAATTATGACGGTTGCACCTTTCTTCGCAACAGCTTTTGCTGCAGCCAGTCCAAGAGACCTGAACCTCCACCCGGATAATTACTTTTTACACTGTTCAAAGAATAGTATAAAGAACTTTATAGTTAAAGTCTTTGAACTAATTAGAAAAACACCACCTGTGGTATCACTGTAATTTTGTTTAGGAATTATTTGGACCGATGTTAGTAAAGGCAGGAGTGACTTTTAAACTACTAATATTGTTAGCGCAATAAATGCCAAACGGCTCCACTTTGAACCGGAGCCGTCGGCTTTTATTCCCGAGACGGAATTACTTTTTAACACTCATCAACTTTTTAGACGCATTAAGACCTGGCTAGAATGCTTTAAAATAGATATAGGATATTAAAAAGGACTTTATAGTCAAAATATTTGAACCATTTAGAAAAATACATATAGATCTAACGCTATAATTTTGTCCTATGAAAACAACAATTACCCTACTTGCGGGAATATTTCTATTAATGATGAATTCCTGCAATAATAGTAACGAAACAAAAATTAAAAACAATCAAGTTATGCAAAGTACAGAAGAACAAAAAAAAGGAATTCTTCATGGAATTGACCTTTATGTTGAAGGTGGACGCAAAGGAGATCAAAACGGCTAAAGAAGCATTTGCGCAAACAGCGACCATGTCGTGGAATGAGAATGGTGAATTGAAAAGTGTTCCCATCCAGGCCCTTTATGATCTTTTTGATACAAGCGGACCGTCAGAAGCAAGCTATGAACTGACAGCTTTAAATGTTGAGGAAGATGCAGCCATTGCAAGGATCGAGTCGCAATTTGGACCTACAAAGTTCGCTGATATGTTCACGCTTGTCAAAACAGGCGACCAATGGAAGATCATCAGCAAAATTTATCACGTTAAAAAATAAAATTATGTCAATCAATAAAAATATCAATACCGTTCAGGATTATCAGGACGTTTTAGCAGTTGTGGAAGGTTATGTTCAAGGTTTAAAAACCGGGAATGTGGAACAGCTGCGAAAAACTTTTTACAAAGATGCCGTAATGTACGGTCACCTGGGAGAAGAATTGTCTCAAGGAAGTATAGAGAATCTATATACCTACGTAGAAAAATTCGGTGCGGCCCCTAACATAGTAACGCATCTTACGGTTCTGCACAAAACGCCCACCACAGCAACTGTACGTGTGGAAATGGAGCACGATGCAGCAGATGAGGACTTTACTGATTATCATTCCCTTATCAAGATCAACGGTGAGTGGAAGGTGGTGGCCAAACTCTTCCATCTTTACGAAAAGTAATATATCATCCAAACCAAGCGCAATATCGGCGGGTTTTAAAGCCTTTCATATTGCGTTTTTATTTAAAAAAATATTTTATGTCTAAATTATTCAGTCCGATGACTGTAAAATCAGTCACATTCAGAAATAGAATTTTTACCTCTCCAATGTGCATGTATGCTTCAGTAGAGGGATTTGCCAGCGATTGGCATCTGGTACATTACGGATCGAGGGCTATGGGTGGTGCAGGAGCGGTGATGTTGGAGGCTACCGCTGTTTTGGCCAATGGAAGGATCGGTGTGGGAGATCTGGGTATCTGGAAGGACGAACATATTGGATCATTGGCTAAAGTTGCCGAATTTATAAAAAGCAATGGAAGTATTCCTGCCATTCAGCTAGCACATTCCGGTCGTAAGGGAAGCAACTGGGTCTCCGGCAGAGACAGCAGGCATCTGATGCCTGAAGATACCGATGGATGGGAAGTGATCGCGCCATCCCCAATTCCTTTTTCTGCAGAAATGCAGAAACCAAAGGAGATGACGCTGGAAGATATTGAATTTTTTAAAAAGGCATTTGCTGAAGCGGCACGCAGAGCCCTGGAGGCTGGATTTGAATTGATAGAGATCCATAGTGCACATGGTTATCTGCTTAACGAATTCTTGTCGCCCATCACCAATAAAAGAACTGACGTGTACGGGGGAAGTCTTGAAAACCGTTCGAAACTTTTGTTTGAGGTCATCGATACAGTTAAGCAGGGATGGCCTGCCGATCTACCTATTGCAGTCCGCATCTCTGCCACCGATTGGATGGAAGAGGGTTGGACAAGCGAAGATTCTGTCTGGTTGAGTGATAAACTGGCAGAAGCCGGAATTGACCTTGTCGATGTATCGACGGGAGGTACTGTTCCTGATGCAAAGATCCCAGTAGGAGCAGGATACCAGCTACCTTTGGCGAGCGCGATCAAAAGGGTAGTGGGGGACAGGTTGCTTGTGGGAACTGTGGGAATGATCACCAGCGCTCAGCAGGCAGAGACCATTTTGGTCAATGGCGATGCCGACTTTGTATCGATCGCAAGGGAATTTTTAAGAAACCCGTATTTCCCATTGCATGCTGCAAAGGAACTGCGTTCAGATATTCCGTTCCCTAAACATTACGAACTTGCTTTTTAATTAAGCGTCCATTTGGTAAAGAGCGTATTTATCTGATTCAATGTAAACATCAAAATTTATTATGAGCATTTTTTTAACGGCAATCGTAAAAGTAAAGCCAGAATACCTAACCGAGATGAAGTCAATGCTGGAGCAGTTGCCTGCCTCTTCAAGACAAGAGACAGCCTGCGTACAGTATGATGTGCATCAAAGCATAGAGGATGAAAACGTTTTTGTCCTCAACGAGGAATGGGAAAGTCAAGAAGGCCTGGACCTTCATAATGAACAACCATATTCAAAGGCTTTCTTTGCATCATTTGATAAATTACAGGAAAAGCCTGTCATCTATCTTTCAAAGTAACTCATTATAATAAAAAGTAAAATCAATAGATAATATGAAAAAATTAACGGATGCTGTGACCATTATCACAGGAGCATCATCAGGCATCGGGGCAGCAACAGCTTTGAAACTAGCCAATGCGGGAAGTAAGATCCTACTGGTATCCAGGGCTGATGACAAAATAGAGAAAGTTAAACAGGAGATCGAACGTGCAGGAGGACAGGCTGAAATTTTTGTGGCTGATGTAACAGATCTGGAACAGATGAAGGCAATGGTCGAATTTGCCATTGACAAGTATGGAAGGATCGACAACCTGGTCAATAATGCTGGCCTAATGCTTTTCTCACAATGGAAAGATGTGGCGATCGACGAGTGGAACAAAATGATCGACACGAACATTAAGGGCTATCTAAATGCGATCGCAGCTGTCCTTCCGAAATTGTTGGATCAGAGATCCGGTCATATTCTCAATATGGGTTCAGTAGCGGGAATCAATATAGATGTAGGTGCCGGAATCTATCACGGAACAAAGTTTTTTGTGCGTGCTATCACTGAAAGCTTACGAAAAGAAGTTTCCGTACACAATGGTATCAAGATAAGCCTGATCAGTCCAGGTGTCATCAACACAGGCTGGGCTGATAAAGTGACCAACAAGGAAGGAGCGGAGATCGCTGCCGAACTAAATAAGCAAGCCATAGAATCGGAGGATATTGCCAACGCGGTCTTATTTGCATTTAGCCAGCCAGACAATGTCAATGTCAACGATATTGTGGTCAGTCCAACTTCACAGGACTGGTAAACCATCTTTTCTGAAAGAAATTATTCATTAAATTAGGCGTTCTATTTCAGATCGCCTGGTTTTTACCTTTTGACATCTTATTATTATGAAAATTGCCTATATCACTTACAGCGGAGCACTCAAGTATGCCAAAGCCAACGGCTTCAATGAAAATGAAGACCTATTACCGTTCCTAAGGAATAGAGGCTTTGATATTACCTCTGAAATATGGGATGACCCACAGGTCGATTGGACGAAATATGATGTCGCCCTTCTGAAGACACCTTGGGACTATCATCAAAAGTTCGAGCAGTTCGACCGATGGCTTGATCAGCTGGAGTCTATCAACGTTAAGCTGCTTAACGACTATAAGGTTGTCCGATGGAATATGGACAAACACTATCTTCAGGAAGTTGAGCAATCGGGATTTGAGATCATACCTTCCATATTTCTGACTAAAGGGTGGAAGGAGGATCTTTCGCCATTTTTTGCTAAGTTAGATACCGACAAATTGATATTAAAGCCCTGTATAAGCGGTGGCTCACGAAACACAATAGTTTTAGATAAACATAACACAGACAGAGATAGTGAGACTGTGGTCAAACTCTTGAAAGAAGGTGATTATATCGTTCAGCCTATGATGTCCCAAATTCAGGATGGAGAATGGTCATTTATCTTCCTTGGCGGAAAATACAGCCATACCATTATTAAAAAGCCGAAAGAAGGCGATTTCAGGGTTCAACAGATTTTTGGGGGAACTATTGAACCGATATCTCCGGATCAGCGCAATATTGCAGAAGCAGAGAAGTATATTTCTAAATATGCAAAAGATACGCTCTACGCCCGTGTTGATGGTTTGATGGTAAACGGACGTTTTATGTTGATGGAGCTGGAACTTGTTGAGCCATTCCTTTATCTCTCTTATCATCCAGATGCAGTTGATAGATATTATGCAGCGTTAAAGGAAAAGCTTGATTTATTTATGTAATAATACATATCAATAAGGAATTATCAAGGCTACTGATGAACTGCTCCCTGTTTCGTCTGCTTCCGCAAAGGATTTCGAAATATTCTCTCTAACTTTTTTCTAACTTTTGTTATACCAGATGCTGTAAGTTGGGTTCATTTTTGATACGCTCCATTCCACTGACAACAATATTAATCTTCTTACTAATGCTATACGGTATTGCAAAACCTTTTTAAAAGCCTTTTTGTTGCGGATATTCGTTTTATTTTCTAAACACCGACCAAAATTTTATTTACAAACCTCATAACAGGAAGTAAGGGAATTGTGGTAAGTAACAATGCCATTTCAAATGTTTTTATATTTAGCTTTATTTTATTTTAGAAACTAAATTATCACTCATCCATTCTTTAATTGTTGTCGGTGTTGTAGATGCCGCTGTTCTCGGTTCTGTGTCATACAAGCCATTCCCGATTGCCGTTAGCATATCGGTCAGAGAGTTTGCAAATGCTTCACTTGTATGATGGTCTTCCAAAAGCGTTTTTATATAGTCCTCTTCTGAAACTTGTTGAAAACGAATAGACTTTCCTGTTAATTCACTCATTTGTAAAGCAATCCCATTGTAGCTTAAATCTGCCGGACCTTGAACTGTTAACCCTTCAATACCTGTCCAGGTTTTGTCAATTAGTAATTCTACTGTTTTTGATGCGATATCTTTTACTGCGATTTGTGGCGCTTTGTAATCTCCGTCAATGGGCAAAAAAAAAGTTCCTGATTTTTTTAGGGATACAGTCTGATACAAAAGGGTTTCAAAGAAGACCGGGCAACGCAATGCCCTTACTGATGCTCCGGATTGACTGATGATGTCTTCGCCTTTATGCAGTGCTGTTATAAGACCGGCCTGTAAATTACTTTCTTTGCCGCCGCCGGATAAATAAACAACTCTTTTTGTACCTGTATTTTTAATTGCTTTTGAAGCTACTATTGCAAATTCTTCGTAATAAGCATTTACATCTCTTTGTGTATTGCTTTGAGGAACACAAAAATAAAGAGTATCACAGCCTTGTAATGCTTCTGTGAATTCAGATTCATTCAACAAAGAGCCTGTGGCAACTTCTACTTTTTCTAAAATGTCAGCTGATATTTTTTTAGGATCCCTAACAAAAATTCTCACCTGTTGTCCCTGCTCTACCAGTTGTTGCAGAATCATTGAACCTGTGTTTCCTGTTGGTGTTGTTATTAAAATCATAATTGAACTTTTTATTGTTTAGTGAAGTACAAAGATGATGAGAGTATTTTTCGAAAACGTTGTTCTATGTTCACATTTTCAGACCTTCGATTTTAATCTGCTCAATGTCTGAGGGGTGAGCCCTAAATACGAGGCAACCATTTTGTTTGATAGTTTTGTCAGCCATTTCGATTGATTTGTCAAAACCCAACGGACTTTTTCTATGGCCTCTAACTTTTGAAAACAATAAATACGTTCCTGTGATTTGATATAAGCTGACTCTAAAATTTGTCGGTAAACGAAAGCAAACTGGGGAACTTTTTCAACTAAATGAAAATAGTCCTCACGGTTTATGACTAAAAGTTCCGAAGCTTCAATAGTCTGCATAAATTCAAATGAAGGTTTTTGATTGATGAGACTTGGTAAAGCAGTGCTGAAAGCATCTTCAAAATGAAAATATCTTGTTCCCTCTTCTCCTTGTTCATTTACGCTAAAAAGTCTTATACAGCCGTTGTTTACAAAATAGTAATGTTTGCAAATTTCGCCTTCTTTCAATAGAAATTCGTTTCGTTTGGTCTTTTTAAGTTTGAAATATGAGGAAATATAAGAAAGTGTCTTATCGTCAATTTCAGTTCTTGTTTTAAAATATTTTTCTAATTGTTTATACACAGATCTTCTTTTTAATCAATTATATTCAATGACAAGATATTAGCTATTCCAATATCCATCCCATTTGCATAAGCTATCGACTAGTAATAAGAGTTGCTTCTCTTTATCAGTAGTAGAGTAAATTATTTGTAAAGGAGCCGTATTCATTCTTTCATTCTTCTCGATTAAGTTGTTTTCGACCAAATTATTTACACGAGTTGCAAGAACATGTTCCGAAATTTCAGGAATGCTTTTAGTTAGTGTAGAAAATTGATTATTCCCTAATGAAATTTCATATAATATTGTCATCAGCCATCGTGTACCTACCAAACTAAGTGTATCATTTACTCTACACCTTTCTGATAATATTCTTCTATTGGCCTGGTTGGTGGAGCTTTCTTTAATTTTCTTTCCCATTACATTACTAATAAAAAAATGAGTTATTGCGTACTACTGATCATCAGCATAGCTTTGGTGCAAAGTTATAAATTAAGTTTATGGAAATTAAAATAGTATTGTTACCAATTGTTACTGATGATTTTGAAGATACAGTAGCTTTTTATAGAAAAATTACTGGTAAAAATGTTTCTCTTTCAGCTGCCCACGACGGGTATCAATTAAATTTAGTGGATCATTTTGTTATTTTGGGTGCTGTGGACGGTCCTGAGGCGCTGGAGATACCTAGCTTGGTTAATGCAATATTTGTAGTTGACGATTTGGAAGCTTTTTGGAAAATACTTGAAAAAGAGTCAAAAAGAATAATTATTCCAGTTAACAGAGTTAGTACAGGTGTTCGATTTATAGTAGAACAAAAAGACGGGAAAATAATTGAATATCTTCAACTTAATGATAATTAAATCTGATTTATTGCTCTGGGCTGTGCTATCTGTGATTTGTCTTTTAATGAAAATATAAAAAAATCAGCTTTCGAGGTTGAAAATTTTACAACTTCGAAAGCTAATTGCTTTAGTTCAGAATTATAATCAACAAAAGTACTCTTAAGATTCTTTGTTCCTAGCAATTCAATTTTCAAAAATTATAATTTTTATCATATTTAGTATTTTTGTTAGAACAAATTTCTACAAGCATACACTCTTAATGTAATAAAGAATATTTACAAATTCAATAGAACAATATGGAAGCATTATTTAAAACGTGGGAAACAAGTCGTAGAATCTATTTAAGTTACTTTGAAAATTATTCATTAGATCAGCTTAACAAAATTCCAAATGGTTTCAACAATAATCTTATCTGGCATATTGGGCATATCATTGTAACACAACAAAAATTGATTTATAGAGGCTCTGGCCTACAAGGATATATTTCAGATTAGTTGTTTAATAAATATCAGTCTGGTACCAAACCTACAGAGCCTGTTTCTGAAAAAGAAGCTGCTGAACTTAAAGGGTTATTGACTTCATTCATTGATTTAACAATAACAGATTTTAAAAAGAATATCTTTATGACTTACAAAGAACGAACTACAGGTATCGGTTTCCATTTGTCTTCCATCAATGATGCATTTGAATGTAATAATTATCACGAAGGAATGCATTTAGGATATATGTTAAGTATTAGAAAGTTTGTGTAAAACAATATTCTTTGAGTAATATTTTTTGGAACTTTATTTTTTAGTATATCTAAATCAATTAGAAACTTGACAAATGATTTTACTATATCTGGAAGAAAATGGGACTTAATAACGAGGTGTCAAATTTGTAATTTTGTGAAATGTATATTTATTTCATGCTAATTAAAAATGTTTTTCCCAATAAATAAATTAGAATATATCTGTCTTCAACCCGATGAATCGCTAACCAATATCGTGGAAAGCATCTGGATGGTAAAAAACCACTCCGAAGAAGAAAAAGAAGGCATTATAGTTCCCGATGGAAAAATAGATTTATTTCTGTTAGCCGATGAAAATGGAAATTTTGAAATTTTCGTTGCCGGGATATGTTCTGTTCCCATTAGCAAACCTCCATTTCCCAAATCTACAATGTTTGCAATCAGCTTTTACCCCATTGCTGCCGAATATATTTTCAAACAATCTTTTGCAGATTTAAATAACACGAAGAAAATACTTCCGACAGATTACTGGGGATTTTCAAGAGATGACCTGATCGATTTCAACCAATTTTACTATAAGACTATTGAGATCATTTCTTTGTTATTATCCAAAGAAATAGAAAACCGAAAAAAGAAATTATTTAAACTCATTTATGATTCAAAAGGAGAAATTACTGTAAAAGAACTCGAAGAAAATACTTTTTGGAGTAGCAGACAAATGAACCGTTATTTCCACAAATGGTTTGGCGTAACGCTTAAGACCTATCTCAATATTATCCGTTTCTCCAACTCATTAAAACAACTAAAAAATGGGGATTTCTACCCCCAACTCAATTATGCAGACCAATCTCATTTTATAAGGGAAGTGAAAAAGTTTGCAGGGGTAAAACCAATTATCTTAAATAAAAACGAAAACGACCGATTTATCCAATTTAGCCTGATGCCGGAAAAGTAATTTTGTTCTGTAATTAAAACAAGAACAAAATGAATTTAAATCACATCAACATCGTTGTACAAGACGTAAATAAAGCTATAAATTTATTTACAAAAGCCTTAGGTTTTAGTTTAATTGTCAATCGAAACAACAAAATGGCAGTTCTAGAAAATGACCATAATTTTGCCTTAGTTATTTGGGGACAGGAATTGAACCACAAGGAAAATACGCCTGAATATCCGGAGAATTTCCACATCGGATTTTATCAGAAGGATGAGCACGCAGTTTGGGATATCTATGAAAAGTTAAAAACAGAAGCTGACTTGCAATTTGAAAGTGAACCTAAGAAAATTAGAAATACGTTTGGTTTCTATTTCTTTTTTGAAAAATTGATGATGGAAATAAGTGTTGATCCATTTAAGGATACTATCAGATAATAAAACTTAACTATAAGTTATTTTAGTATAAGATAATAGTTAAAACAACTATTATCTTACTGCTTATTTCATTTTAAATTCCGTAGGTCTCATATTGGTCAGCTGCTGAAAATTATTGCTAAATGCAGCTATATTCGAATATCCAATTTCATAGGCTATTTCGGTCATATTCAGATTTGTATCTTTTATCAATTCCATCGCCCGGATAATCCGCAGCATTTTTAAGTATTGAACAAAAGTGATATGCAATTTCGTTTGGAATAATCTGGTCAGACTTCTCACACTCATTCCTGATTGCTGAGCAATTCGATCTAAACTTAGATTTTCATTTAATCGATTTCTAAAACTGTCGATTATGGCATTGAGCCTTTGATCGTCCGTTGTAGGTAGTTGAATGGAGAATTTTTTGAGGTTTTCCTTTGATAATACATTCTTAAGCGTGGATAGAAATTCAAATTCCCACGAACCTTTGTAATAATCACCTTGCCATTTCTCGCTAAATGAGAGCATCTCTGCCAGCAACTTACTAACGGGATAAATACCCAGTTCATCATAAAATTCACCATCTTTTTCGTCTGGAAAGTAAATATTGATAATGTACAAATCCTGTGTATTAAACATCAGATTGTGCGGATAATTTTTTGGTATCCATATGTAATGGTTAGATGGGATATAGAAATCCTTTTCGTCTGTTTGCAAGTAAGCAATTCCACCATAAACCAATAATAACTGAGCCTTATCGTGCTTATGAGCAGGTAAACGCTGCTCCGTCTGTTGTCTCATCACAAGGATTGAATGGGGATTTTGATCCACACTACTTATTAATTGACTAAGTATATCCATGTGGCCAAATATAGCAAATATTAGGCTAATTATATAAAAATGAAGCTAAGTGCGTTGAATAATTTTGCAGTATTAATAGTACCAAAATCAATATGAAACGTAAAATCATAAAACCCGACAAAGATTTTGAACATGAAACACAAGTGAAAAAATCTGAACATCAATTACCTCGTCCAAATAAAGAAATTGATAAAGCCAACATTTACGGGCTGTCTTGTGCTTATTCCAGCCCCTTTATGCCAATGATAGATTTAAGCTTTGCTTTTGATGAGTTGAAAAAGATGCTAAAACAATGGTTAATAAAGAGAAAGAAACCAATCATTTATAAAAACAAAACCAATGAAACAATATAAAACAGTTTTGATTTTGAGCATACTGATGTTGTTATTTGCACCCTCTATTTACGCTCAACATACAGAAAAAGTCCAATCTTTAAGTTTGGAAGAAATATGGAAAGTTGCAGAAATGAATAATCGACAACTGAAACTATACGACCTAAATCATCAGCAAAGTACAATAGAAATATTGGAAGCCAAAGACCGTTTGTTACCGGAACTTTCGGTAGGAGCAGACCTAAAACTCAATTCTAAATTTCTGATCTATGACAATGGATTATTCTCTTCTCCACAGGATGTGGCTGTAAAAGGCTATGGGTACGGCGTAGGCTACAACTTAAATTTTAATCTTTACAATGGCGGTAAAGACAAAAGGAGCATCGTCATGAAAAAGGAAGAAGAGACACGAAAACAATATGAACTGGATCTCCAAAAGCATAGCGTAAAATATGATGTCGCAATTGCTTATTTTGATTTATACAAATTTTTACATTTCTATGATTTTCTTAATGCAGAGACTGAAGCAGAAAAAAAGCAATTGAGATTAATAGAAAGTCTGCATAAAAACGGCACCGTACTAAAGAGTGATGTGCTGAGAATCTCTGTGAAATTGTCTCAACTGGAACTTAGTCTTTCCGACGTTAAGAAGAAGATTGAGATCGCTAAACAACGGCTCAATATACTGATGGGGCGTAAAAATGATGCTGAATTAACAATACAACCCGAAGATATAATTGAATTAAACGCTATCACAGACGGTGACTATAATGATTATGTAGACATCGCTTTCAACAAATCTCCAGAATACAAAATAGCCATTAGTGACATCAAATGGAGTGAACTGAACGTAAAACAAATGAAAGCTACGATATTGCCTAAAGTTTCTTTGTACTCTAATTATAATTACAACTATCCTCAAATTTCCTTTTATCCGTACTCAAACGATTTGTGGGGATTTGGTCAGACAGGAATTAAAGTCCAATATTCTATCGATAATTTGTACAAAAGCAAACATACCATTGCTCGTGCCCAAGTTGTCAGCAGTCAGGCTAAAGAAAAAGCTGAAATGAAGAAGGACGAAATCTATCTTCAGGTAAGAGAAGTTTATTTACAGCAACAGCAGGCTTTGGAGAGTGTGGAAACGGCAGAGCATAATATCATTAAAACTACCGAAACAGTTCGTGTTATCAGAAGCAGCTACCTAAATCAGGAATCACTACTGACAGACCTTTTGGAAGCAGAAAACGCTTTATTGGAAGCAAAATTCAATCTGACAACAGCGCAAACAAATGTAAAAGTAACCCATATCAGACTATTAGCAATCATAGGAATTCTTTAATACAACTATTATGAACAAAAATAAAACAGATAAAATTATTGTAAACCTAACCAAATGGTTGGGAATTGCATTATTCGTAGGGATCATTATTTGGGGAGCTACCTATTTCTTAAATGGATATCACTTTGAACAGACTAATGATGCACAGGTAGATGCTTATCTCTCACCGATAAATGCAAAAGTGGGCGGCTATATCAGCAAAATATACTACAAGGACAATCAACTTGTTAAAAAAGGTGATACACTTGTGGTAATTGAATTGGACGAGTATGGACTGAAAAAAGATGCTGCATCAGCGGAACTCATGAGTTCACACGCCAAATTACCGATTTTGACGGCGAACGAAGAAACGCAACTTAAAAGTATTGAGGTTATAAAAGCACAATTGGAAGGAGCTAAAGCGAGATTGAACCAACAGCAAAAAGAATTTGACCGTTATAAAAATCTACTGTCAGATGAATCTACCACACAACAAAAATTCGACAACATTAGTGCTTCTTTATCCATTGCACAGTCAGATTATGATCAGGCGAAAGCTTCTTTAAAAGTAGCAGAATCTAAACTTAATGATTTTAGAGCTCAAAATAATGCTATAAAGGCAGAGATAAAAATTAAAGAAACACTTGTTCAAAGACAGGAATTGGACATCAGATATACGTTTATCACTGCACCTTTTGATGGACAAATTGGTAAAAAGACCATTCAGGAGGGTCAACTGATACAACCCGGGCAAACATTGGCTTTTTTGGTGAACAAAGCCGAGGAAAAATGGGTGATTGCTAATTTTAAAGAAACACAGATTGGCAAATTCAAGATCGGACAACCAGTATCCATAGAAGTTGATGCCTTTCCGAATGAAAAATTCAATGGTACTATCGAATCACTTTCGCCAACCACAGGTTCACGTTACTCATTGTTACCTCCAGATAATGCTACAGGTAATTTTGTGAAGATCATCCAACGGATTCCTGTAAGAATTAAACTGATCGATATGCCTGAAAAATTACGAAAACTTTCTGCCGGAATGAATGCCAATGTTTATGTTTTAAAAGATTAATAATGCAAGCACATAAAATACCTATTTTCAAATCTTGGGTATCCGAATGGGTGGCGAGATCCGTCATATTTGCTATCCTGATGGCCTGTCTGTTTAGCTTCGCTTTTTACGGTAGTCCGGTTGCAACGATGGGCTTTTATGGCATACAGCCTACCGATGTACAATATGGTATGGTCGTTATCTATGGATCTACCGTAGCTTTCTTAGCATTGGATTTCCGTATCGTAAAATATTTTGCACCAAGAAAATATCTACTGATGGCTCTTGCCGTAAATGCAATATGTTCTGTGATCTGTTTTCATTTCAAAGATTGGACATTGTTTGTTAGTTGCCAGTTTTTTCAAGGAATTACCTGTGCATTAATGTCAGGCATCGTCTTACAACTTATTTTTCCAAGGTTACAATCTGTACGTGCCCGTGTGATTGCCTTTAGCCTACTGTATGGCAGCATACAGATTGCCGTTCCTTTCTATTCTATTTTTACCAGTGTGGTCATTCATTTCTTTGATTTTAACTGGCTATTCTACGGATTTATAATCATAGTCATCATTCTAACAATTACTGTTTTGCTAACAATGAACGGTAAAGCTCGATTTACCAAGAAGATTCCACTTTATCAGGTCGATTGGATAGGCTATCTGTTTTACGTGTCTTTTATCTTAATCTTAGGATACATCCTTGTCTACGGGCGACAATTGGGATGGTTCGGTAGTTCATTAATCACTACTCTTAGTGTCGTTGATCTAATTATTCTTTCCCTTTTCATCATTAGAGAATTGAAGCTTAAACGACCATTGATCAACTTGCAGATTTTCAAGACAAAGAATTTTGTCATTGGGCTATTACTACTTTTTACATTTTATATTTTTAAAGGAAGTACAGGACTTGCCTACGGCTATCTTGAGGTGATTTTAGGAAATGACCCACTGAGCACCATTCCTATATGGACGGCTGTAATTTTTGGAACTACATTGAGTATGTTCGTTACTTCCAGATTTATCCTGATGGGGTACAACCTGATAAGGATGATTATTGTTGGCTTTGGAATAATGGCGATCTATTATGCTTATATGATACTATTTGTTTCTGTACAGGGTGAAACAATTGATTTCATTCTACCGATGTTTATTTATGGTGTGGCAACAGGAATCCTATTTGTTCCTATTGTTTCATTTACCACTTCATCAGCACCTCCCCAAATTTCTATCAATGCATCGCTTCTTGGTATATTGGCTAGGTTTACAGGGTTTACAGCTAGTCTGGCATTGAATAACGAACTTCAATTATTTGCAAAATCAGGAGTTCGAGAAAAGATTCGGGAATCAATCACGGAAACCAGCCCTCAATTACCAACTACCTTACTGGACATTCAAAATCAATATAATAATTCAGGTAGCGATATCTATACTTCAAAAGCAGTATCCTCAGCTTATTTTAATCAAATGATAGGTCATCAGATATTGGCTCGTGCCACCAGGGACTATTATGATTTGATGTTAACAGGTGTGATTTTCGTAATTGTTGTTTTGCTCTTATTACCACAAATTCAAAAAGTTGTTTTGAGATTACGAAAAGGTAATATACCATATTAAAAATCATTTTCATTGAATGTATGTAAAGCTTCTTATGGATAAATTTTATATTAAAACACTAAACAGTTGTTTTATTAGTCTTTGACTAATAAAGTCATACCATTCAAGAGGAAAAAATTCAGGAGGTAATGAGTTGGGCAATTTTTCCTGCAACAATCTTAAAAACTCCAGTTGATCATTTGATTGCGGGTATACATTTCCTATGGCAAAATTCTTTCGAGGAAAATCTGACTTAATATTACTGGACATTCTACCATACATAGTTTACCAAAAAAATATTTGCATTTTCAAAAGCCTTACAGTAATCCCTTATTGCTGCTTCAAAATTTGATCTATTCGTTTTTTTATATTGTTTAACATCAATTATGGCTAATGCACTTTCACTTTTATTATCATCTTTAAAAATTACATCAGGCTGAACATACTTTTTACGTTTATCGCTTATTAAATTTTCAACACGACTCTTCATTTCAGAAAAAACATTGAGTTCTGGAATTTTTATCTTCACACATTCTGTAAATTTTTCAGCAGCACTTCCAAAAGCTGTTCGGTTAATCCTATCTTATTGTAGATATTGAATATTAAACCAAAAAATTCATTACTGAATTTAAAAATCTTTTCGGTACTACGAAAAGGTAGTGATTTTATGTGATGTGCAATTTTCAACTTTACCCCAATAAAAAGTTGATCAACTGTTCAAATCATTATTAACATCAAAAAATCACGTTATGAATATCGAAAGAACAGAATTTATTGCATGGATGGAGAAGATCATGGAACGATTCGACATCCTCAAAGAACAAACGACATCAAACCAATCCCGATTTATTGAGGTCGACGGCGAAGTTCTGTTAGACAATCAGGATGTCTTACAACTTCTAAAGATCAGTTCAAGGTCCTTACAACGTTACCGCACGGACAAAAAGCTTCCTTACTACACCATAAGCGGCAAGCTGTATTACAAACTGTCCGATGTCCATCAGCTCATCAGGGAATGTCTAAGTTCATAAGGAACTGAGACATCAGCTGCCAAAGACCTACCTGCAATACCATTTTATATCAATCCATCACAAGTACATCTATTTTCGTCTCATCAAAATTAATTGTGATGGAAGAAACAGCACAGAATGGAGCCGATGAGATCAAGCCAGTGTCAGACACACTGTTGGTCTTGAGCAAGGACACCAATAAGATCGAAATGGTCAAGGGCGTGGACAAAGATGGAAACCTTCAAAAGTTCCCACCAAACGAAATGCAGGAAAGTGGTCAATTGATCCGGGTTGACAAGCACGGTGATCTCTTCTCCAACTTCTTTTCCAATTTCTACCGGCAGCTTAAAAACCCTTCGCATTTTAATTTTTTCAAGGTCTCGGAATACGATGCGGTCAACACAGCCAAAGACCTTCAGCAGTATGTCGATCAGGCATCGCTTGAAGAAAAGGAAAAATTGAAAGAATATGAAGTCCTACCAAAAAATACAAACCCATCAAAAAATCAGAATACAATGGAAAACAACACAGAAACTCAGGAGTACCGTTTCCAGCCTGAACAGATAGACTGGAAGACGATGGAAAAATTCGGGCTTAACCAGGAAAAGCTTGAAAAGCTAAATGCTATGGATCCTCTGCTCAGAGGCTTCAAAACCAACACATTAATTCCCATCACCATCAATCTGGGAACAGCGGTCAGCAAGATGGATGTCCGACTATCACTCCAGACCGCAGACAACGGCGAAGTTGCCGTTAACCTGCACGGCATCCGCAAAGAGCCTAATTACAACCTCAAGTTCCTCGGTCACGAATTCACCGACGAAGACAAAAAGAACCTCAAGGAAAGCGGCAATATGGGCAGGGTGGTCGATCTGGTCAATCCCAGGACCGATGAGATCATTCCGTCCGTCATCAGCCGTGACCGCCTCACCAATGAATTGGTCGCTTACAGGGCAGAGTATATCAAGATCCCTGATGAAATCAAAGGCATCAAGCTTGACGACCACCAAAAACAAACTTTACTCGAAGGCAGGCCACTTTATCTGGAAGGGATGACCTCCAAAAAAGGAGAACTGTTCGATGCCACCGTCCAGTTCAATGCAGACAAGCGCTATGTCGAATTCATCTTCAACAATAACCAAAGCCAGCAACAATCACAATCCAATCAGCAAGGTCAAAAAAATGACGGGGAAGCCCCAAGCGTTTTCCGGGGAAAAGAACTGGATGATGCACAATACGATAAATTCAAGGCAGGGCAGACGGTCTATATTGACGGTCTTACAGACAGCAAAGGAAAAGCCTATCAAGGATACATCACTTTCAATCAGGAAACCTCCAAAACGGACTTTTCCTTTACCAATCCCAACAAGATGAAGGAAAAAGCCCAGCCATCCAAAGACCATAAGACTCAAAAAGCGGTCAATTCCGATGGCAAGACCAATGAGGCGACAAAGAACATCAAAGAACCATTAGAATCCAAACAGCAACAACCTGCCAACAAACACCAAGAAGCCCAGCAGAAGAAACCGACCAGATCCAAAGGGCGCAAGATGTAATCCAAGACTTACAATTACAAAAACAATTCTAATCATACTAAATCCAATCCTATGAAAGCCATCATCGCAGAAAAACCCAGTGTCGCAAGAGAGATCGCCCATCTGTTAAATGCCAACGATAGAAAAGACGGTTACCTGGAAGGCAACGGGTATTGTGTGACCTGGGCATTAGGCCATCTGGTATCGTTGGGAATGCCCGAAGATTATGGTATAAGAGGCTTTGATAAAGCCTCTTTGCCTATCTTTCCAGATCCATTCCTGTTGATCCCAAGACCCATCAAAAAGCAAAACCAAAAAGGCTATCAGCCTGATCCATCTGCACTCAAACAGCTAAAGATCATAGAAAATATCATCTATCGGTGCGACAGCATCATTGTAGCCACCGATGCTGGAAGGGAAGGAGAGCTTATCTTCCGATACATCTATCAGTACCTCCAATGTAACAAACCATTTGAAAGACTGTGGATCAGTTCCCTGACTGAAAAGGCTATACAGGATGGTTTTAAAAAACTTCAACCAGGTTCTGTATTCGATGGTCTCTATCAGGCAGCCAAAGCCAGAAGCGAGGCCGACTGGCTGGTCGGGATCAATGCCACCCAGGCATTGAGCATTGCCGCCGATCAGGATGTATATTCTTTAGGAAGGGTACAGACCCCGACATTGGCTTTGATCTGCAAAAGATTTGAAGACCACAACAATTTCAAGCAGAAAAAATACTGGCAGATCCAGTTGAAGCACCGAAAAGAATATCTGGACTTCAACAGTCAGTCAACACAACAATGGGAAGATAAAAAACAGGCGGAGCAGATCCTGAGATCCATAGAAAGAGAGGGCAGAGCCACTGTTGAAAATGTATCCATAAAAACAGTGCAGGAATCATCCCCTTTACTTTTTGACCTGACAGAACTTCAAAAGGAGGCCAACAGGAAGTTGGGTCTGTCAGCCGATGAGGTCTTGCAGACCGCACAATCACTTTATGAAAAGAGATTCATTACCTATCCACGAACCGGAAGCAAATATATTCCCGAAGATCTTTGGGAAGAGATCCCCGAACTCGTAAGGATCTTAAACACGACCGATCAATTCAAACCAGCCATTTCAACCCTTAAATTCGGTAGTTTCAACAAGCGAATGGTTAATGACCTCAAGGTAACCGACCACCACGGACTTCTTATTACCACAAAGATTCCGTCGGCACTCACCGCAAAAGAAAAAGCCATCTATGATATGATCGCCTACCGTTTACTGGAATCTCTTTCAGAACATTGCAGCAAACAAGTCAGTCATATTACGCTTAAAGTACACCACTATGAATTCAGCATCAAGGGATCAAAAATAATAACCAAAGGCTGGCGAGCCATCAAAGGGATCCTCTCAGAATATAACGATAATAACAAAAATAACGACAGCACTTCCAATAGCCATAATGTCGAAGAAACACTTATTGACCTGCCGGAATTGAAAATAGGGGATGAATTGAAAATTTCCCAAGCCAACCTACAGGAGAAGACCACTCAACCGCTCAAGCTTTACACCGAGGCCGATCTGTTATCAGCTATGGAAAATGCAGGAAGATTGATCGAAGATAAAGAACAACAAAAAGCCATTTCAAGTGTGGGGATCGGCACACCTGCGACCAGAGCCTCCGTCATTGAGACCTTGCTCAGCAGAAACTATATCATCCGAAAAAGCAAAGCCCTAGTTCCAACCGAAAAAGGACTGAAAGTTTATGATCTTGTCAAAGATAAAAAAATTGCCAACGTGCAAATGACCGCAGAGTGGGAGATAGCATTGAATAAGATCGAAAAAGGTGAACTCAGCTCAACACAATTCATCATCGATATCAAAGACTACACAAAGGAGATCACCAAAGAACTATTATCAATATCCATTCTACAAGAAAATATCCCCGAACTCAAATGCCCGAAATGCCAGCAGCAAAACCTCATCATCAAAGACAAGATCGTCAAATGCCCTGATGAGCAATGCAACTGGATGCAGCTCAGAAATGTTTGCGGCGTACAGCTCAGCCTTGAACTCATTACTTCACTCATCAACAATAAAAAAACACCACTTATCAAAAATATGAAGGCCAAAAATGGTAAGAAATTCAATGCGTTCATTGTGCTAAAGGACGACCATGGAACGGCATTTAAGTTCGAGAATTCATAATGCTATTAATTTCGTATCTTAGAAATAAATTCATGAAAGTAGCATTATGTTATGAACTGAACTCGGTCAAGATTGATTGGAATCTTCCTTTTCTTCCACGTGCCGGCGAATACATTTCTGTAGCGGAGTTGATCTCCGATCGGCAGAACAAAGAACTGAATCCCAAAAGGGACCTTTATGTAGTACGGAATGTGTCGTGGTTCCCATCAAAAGATAGGCAACGATCTTTAGTTGAGATCCATTTGGAAAGTTAGATGACTATTTCATACCCTTTTCAATTCTTACCAACAAGATTTCGATGTCAAAAGGTTTTGCAATAAGTCATCAGGCACACAAACCACGCAATTGACAGAGTTTTACACGGTCTGTGATTAAAATTTTTTTAGCTCCCGTTAATAAATGTTGGTGGCACATGAGCTGGAATAATTACTTACTTTTTGTACGTTGAATTTCGGAACGCGAGGCCATAACCAGAGCTTCCCAAAGCTATCGGGCCAGATTGAAGATTCTTTTGATCTGATCATATTTTGGTTACAAATAACCATTGACGGGAGTACATAATAACTTTAAATTTGTTTAGTATTAAATATTCAAATCACAGAACAAAGTTTCTGAAAAAAAATACAGGCCTGTCGCTCAAACTATTTCTGCTGGTCATTATAATAAATTATTATTCTTTATGAAAATTTTCTTTCTCCGCTACATCTTGATGTCCGCTCTCGTCTACTCAGTCCAAAGTAAAGCGTGCTCGGCATTTTTGCTGACAGGGAACAATTATAACGTCGTTGGCTTCAATGAAAACTGGAAAACAATGCCCGGAATGATCGTCGTTAATAAGCGGGATGTCCTGAAAAGGAATATCAGCTGGCAAAATCTGACAACTGATCAAACACAAGCCAATAAACAGTGGACTTCAAAATTCGGTTCCGTTACGTTTAATCTTTTGGGATATGACCTTCCCTGCTACGGCGTCAATGAAAAAGGTCTTTTTTTGGTTGAATTATATCTCGAAGAGACCAGTAAAGTATATAATCCAAAACAGCCTGATATGTTCTGGGCACAATGGATCCAGTATCAGTTGGACAACTACAAAACGGTAAAAGAAGTGGTAGACCATCTGAATGATGGGCCCAACATTAACTGGTGGCCCAATGCAGCCGGAAGTCATTTTTTCCTGACCGATGCCAAAGGAAATTCTGCAACGATCGCCTTATTAAACGGGAAATACTCCGTACTTACCAATAAGGAAATGCCAATGCCATTGCTATGCAATAATCAGTACCATAAGGATCTGGCCGCTGCTAAAAAATTTGATTTTCTTGGCGGAAATGAAAAGTTTGATTTTGAACAGAGCATAAAATGGGAAGACCGCTACACCCGTGCGTACTACATGCTGAAAAATTATACGTACGATGAAAAGCCTGTCGACTATGCGTGGAATATTTTAAACTCAATACATCCCGGTGAATGGCAAACAGTCATTGATACCAGGAAAATGAATCTGTATTTTAGATCTGATCTGAAGAAAGAGGTAAAGACCATAGATATCAGGAAGTTGGATTTCTCCAGAAATGCGGCTATAAAATATTTGGATATCCATACCGATGAAACCGGAATTGTGAACGGGGACTTTCAAAATCTTACAACTCTAAAAAATAATCAATATGTTGAGAAAGGATTTCCAATAGGCTATGACAATAAAGAATTTGGCGAATCGGACATTTTTGAAAAATTGAAAAAGAACATTGCTAAGTTCTTTGAAAATATTCTGCCGGCATCTTAAGTCTTGTAAAATATACTTTTAAAATGATGAAGATGAAAAGGCTGCTACAAACTAAATGGATATCGCTGGCGTTACTTACCATATCTTTTTTACTGATCTATAATCCACTGACCAAATTTCCATATACTTTTTGTGTCATCATTATTTTTATCCTGATCAGTACCTACTTGCAAAATGGCGATCTGAAATCACTCAATTTTAAGAACCTCAAGTCAGGTGACATAAAGATTATTTTAGTTTCATATCTGGTCTTAGAATTGAGTGTGGATTTTATGATCCAGCCGCTGGTCAATTGGCTTTGTAATGAACCAGCTGATTATTCTACTTTTGAGCATATCAAAGGTGACACAGCACAGTATCTCAAATGGCTGTACAGAATGTGGATCAGTGCTGCGATAGGAGAGGAATTGCTGTTCAGGGCATTTGCTTTCGCTCAACTGAAAAATATCTTCGGTGATAAGAAAATTCTTATAGTGATCCTTTCCGCATTGATGTTCTGCCTGCCTCATTTGTATCAAGGAACGGCAGGACTGATCATGACATTCATATTCGGGATCGCTTTTGGATTTTTATATATAAAATTCAAAAATATCTGGATCAATATCATTGTCCACGGACTGATCGATACTGTTTTTCTCACCTTGAGTTACTTGGGATACATCGAGTTCTACCAGTTTATATGGTAGCCATGTGCTTCTCTCATAAAGTCCTTAAAGTTTTTCTTTTGAGGGATTCCTTATCTTAAATGATATTAGAATTAACTTATAGAACTTATTATACAGAAAGAAGCAGCCACTAAGCTGCTTCTAAATTTTAAAATTTATCCAATTCTAATCCCCTTTTTCATGTTCATGAGGTTTCAGTTTTGGATGTTTAGGCTGGTTTGGAGGATTTACCCTCCTTCTTTTGTCGGGTTCCCCATCTGGTTTCTTTGGTTTGGGGCCTGGCTTGATCGCTTCGATTGAATTCATAGCGTAAAAAAAATGGTTAATAATTACTTTTGATATCAAAACCGATTGATATCGTTTCCAAAAGTAAATTATCACCCGTACAATTCATTACGGAAAACCGTAACGGTCTGACCATTTATTAGTTGAAGCATATTTTATGTCAAAGACAAGCAAGTTTTTTATCTTCTTCGCGGAGCACTTCGGGTATGTGGTCTCACATAGGTTCCATCTTTTCGGGTATACCCCTTTACTTGCACAGAGCCATCTGAACTTGACCTTGAACCGTAGCTTGATGATGATGGTCGTGGGGAAGAATATGACGATGTTTTGGAATAACTGCCATACGTTGTGTAGTTAGGTTTATTGACCCATCCGTAATAATTTCCCCATTTAAGTTTGCTGTAATTTTTCTTATTGGCTTTTGAAGACAAGAAAACTACCGTGTCTTTAGGAATAATGATAGCTGACGATTCACCTTCACTGCTGGAATAAAGCTGTGTATCTTCCTGAAGCCGAACTGTGTAATAGTTTGTACATGAAATTACCGATAAAAGTAATACGAGATAAAGTAATGATTTTTTCATTGTAGATTATTTTAATAATGTACAAATCTAAAACTACTTTATATCGAGTCATTACGGTTTTCCGTAGTCTCGGAAATTTTATCATTACAATTCTCTTAGAACTTTTGTTAATTTTTCTTTCTCCCCACTTCCCGTCGTCGAAAATCTTATCAACGGAATCTTATACTTCTCCAAGATCTCATTCTTCATTACATCTCTTTCAGCTTGTCTACTTTCCAGTTTATGATATTCATATCCATCAACTTCTATAGCTAATACAGGATTTTTTCCCAGTTTATTGTAGATCAAAAAATCAAGATGAGTCGCGTGATGTCTTGCGTAACGCTCTTCTTCAGGACTTAATCTGGAAAAATCTATCAAAAGGTTTCTTAATGGATGATGAATAATTACGCCATATTTTGAAAACTCATTGTCGGACAATACTTCCCTGATTAACGCATACATGAGATTCTCACTGTCGAAAACAGATTTCTTTTTTTGATCTGATAACAAGGCTCTTCTTTTTTCTTCATACCCTTTATACAGATAATCAAAAATAGAGTGCACCTCACTGTTGATCATGCTAAAATTATTGTAATCAATATAACGGATCAGATCTGAGATATTCGTGTCATTGTCACTTTCATTTCCGTTCACCACTAGAATCAGCTGATCTTTGGCTCTTGAAATGGCTACATTCAGACGGTTCGGATTGTCTGTGAATTCAGAGATTTCATTGTCAACTGTGGAGAGAATGATCACATCATTTTCTCTCCCCTGAAATTTGTCTACCGTATCGGCTTTTATATCTGTACCCTGAAAAGTTCTTTGTAGTGCGATGGTCTGATTTCGGTAAGGCGTAACAATTCCCAGATTGACACCTTCCAACTTTTGCTGGGGAATGATTTCCTGAATAATGACATCAATCTGACGCTGATTCTCTCTTTGACGGGCATGGTTGCCTTCAGTTGTTTTATAAACTAATAAAGGTTCTCTTTCCGTCTGTCCTTCCGAAAGAATGATCAACTGATCGTTATAAAATTTACGGTTACAAAAATCAATGATTTTAGGATGGCAGCGATAATGTTCTTTTAAGGGTGTTTTAGGAACCTTCGGAAATACTTCTGTGACGGAAGAAAGTAGGCTATGATTGGAATAGCGATAAGGTTCCGGAATATCATAGGTCTTAAAGATCTGATCTGTATTTTCTGCTGTATCAGAATCCACTACATTGGGAAGCTGTTTTAAATCTCCCACAATGACAGCCCGTTTTGCGCAGGATAATGCGAGTACTCCTGTTGCAAGGTCCACCTGTGAAGATTCATCAACAATTACATAATCGTAGACGACATTTTCAGCAAGGCTTCTCCTTAATGAGTAGGTTGTACTCATAATGACAGGATAATCATTAATAAATTCTTCTGATTTAAAACGAAGATCCCATTCGGTATATTCTGAACGTTCCTGTCCTTTATATTTTTGGTAGAGTTTGTTTTTAAACAGCTGCATCGATCCTTCAGTATATTCCTTCATTTTATCATTGAAGGAAAAATGCTGTAATGTATTTTGCAGCTCCTGCTTTCTGAGAGTAAGCTCTGAAATTTTCACACCATAGTATTTTGACTGAACAACCCTGATCATTTCTTCATACGATAAGGTATAGAAAATCTTATCTCTCAACCCGTACAGAAAAGGAAATATCAGTTTACGCCACCAGTAGAATTTCTTGCCTGTTTTCTCATAATCTTCCAAGGTGACCCATAAAGAAAGCAGCTGATCTGAACTGACATTCTTTTTAAAACGGATTTCCGTTGCCAACGCCACATCATCCGTAAAATGCTGATGCTCTGTTTTAATCTTATCGATTTCCAGTTTGAGTAAAGCCAATTCATTCTTTAATTCCAACTTTTCAGCAAGTTCAGTAAAAAGAAGGGGAGTAGACTGAATAAGGTATTGTTCCTGTTCTTGCTCTAATCTAAAATCTGATAGATCCGGGATTTCAGTCTGAGCATCGATAAATTCTTTTCTATTCTGGCTGCTTCCCAACAATGCCGCTATAAAAGAAACCCCATTGCTCTCCAGTTTCTCAAAAACATTTCTTGTCGCTGAATTATTGCTCGAAACAACAGCCACACTCTGATTATTCATCACCGCATTGGCAACAATATTAAGAATGGTCTGGGTCTTTCCTGTTCCCGGAGGGCCTTCAATGACACTTAACGGACTTGAAAACGCATTGTCAACTCCGTTTTTCTGACTTAAATTAAAACCGAAAGGAAAGATTTCAATAGGAGAGGCGTGGTAATTCTTTTCGGGTTCTTTTCCATTAAGGAAATTATACAGAATAGATGTCTCAGGAATAAAACGGATACTCCCATAGCTGTTAGCAAGAATATTATTGCCTTCCTCTGTCTTCAAACCAACACTTTCTGCAATCGCCTTTAAATAAGAAAAAATATTTCCTGCTCTCTCACTTTGAATAGCAGATCTCACCATCTTAATTCTATGTTGAGGATAAGAATAGGTTTTACCACTGCTTTTATATACGACTACACATTTATTGCCCTCAAAAGAATAAGATTCTATCTCGTCACTTCTGTCTTTATTATCTATGTATAATGCTTCTCTTCTAATAGTATGTGGTTTAGATTTTTGCATGAATTAAAAATTACTTATAAATATAATAAGCTGTATATAAAGTAAGACTCAAAATCCTAGGGATTTCCGAGTGGTCAGGTTAAATTATGCCCAATTGGTGAGCAATATCTTGCTTGTACTTTTCAAAAGGTTCATTGTTTGACTCAAAACATTCTTTGCCAAAAAGATCTTTTTTTATTGAGTGTTCATCTCTTTTTAGTAATGTGGCAATTTCTTTAATTTGCGAATCAGAATAGATTTTTCTTTTTTGTACCATATCATAGGAAATATTCTTGTGATAATTGTATCTGCTCTGTAACCTGAATATGGATATGAAATCATCAACATTTTCAATTTTTGATAAATTTGATAAATTAACATCAATATCTTCTAATTTTTCTATTCTTGAATTTTTACACTTTAATTTGAATTTTATCAAGTTATTAAAATTATAGTCTTTCGAGCTGGGAACTATATTTTTTAAATCATCATTGATGTTAAATTCTTTTGTGAGTTTAAATTTTGAATTACAAGAGTAACAACATGGTACGAGATTAAATAGCGAAAGGGATAAAAAAGCATTCGAATTTTTTGGTAACACATGATCCAAAGTAAAATGTTCATTATCAAAATCTTCTTTATACCCATCTTTTAATTTCTGAACTATTTCAGTACCAATTTTAGGAAATAAAATCTTGATATCCTTTTCATAAATAAAACTTGATTTTCTTTTTTTTGAAATGTGATTTGTTGCAGATTCACTAATAATTGTTTTTAATATCTTGTTTGGAGCATAATTAATCAATTCATCAATAGAGGAATATTTATCGTTAAAATTATTAACGTATTCGATATTACAGTAAAAACAACTTTTAATATTTACATTCTTTCTTGTTAAAAAATCTGCTATCTCTCGTTGTAATTTCGAATATAGATAGTCTTTTTCTTCATTTCCAATTCTGAATAATTGATTAAGATTATTTACATTGTCTTTTGTTGTGAATTCCACCAACTCACAAAAATCTGCTGTAAGAAGCTTTTTTAAATTCCAAGAAATATCTATTTTTTTGATTTCCTTGCAAATTTCAATATGATTAGAAATTTCAGTAGAAATACTATTAAAATATTCATTCAAGAAAGTTTGTTTTTCTATTTCTGTTGTAAAAGGATAGTTGATTTTTCTCATTCAGTTTGCTTTTTTAATTTTTGAATTTCTTCCAAACGAGTATTTAGTCTCTCTTCTTCTACATCTAAATAAGTTTTATCTCCAAAACGAACTTGTAACTCATCCAAATGATTATACAAAATAGCCCGTATATAATCTTCACCAATTAATGTTATAAATTTATGATACCATTCTATTTGAATATCAAAATCCTCTGGCTTATCAGTTTCATCTTTATTTTTTTCATAGTACTGTAAAAACTTTTGGATTTCGTTCTTGACAAAGGCACCTTTTGTATCTGTAATAAAGAAGGCATCAGTGAGCATTTGGTGCACGTTTTCACCAAATGTATTATCGCCCTTGTAAGAACTTGGTCTTGATTTACCATTTTCATCTACCTCCAAAAATAACACGTTTTGCTTGGGAATATCAGATAGTATGAATGGAGAATGAGTGATGAAGAGCAGGTTAAGATTTTGATATAAGTTCTCTATTGAATTTAGAGCTGTAAGCAAATCATTTATAAACTTTCTCTGAAAATCTGGATGGGCATATAATTCTATTTCATCAAAAATAATATTGACATTGTTGTAATGTATAAGCTCTTTTCTTTTTTCTTCACCATGTTCATCTTCTTGATTATGATTTTGAACTGATTTTAAATTTCTTAAATGATAAATTACCGAATGAATACTGTATAATTTTTGTTTCTCTCCAGAACTAAAATTATCAAAATGATTATTTGAAGGTTCTTCAGCAAAGTAGTAATTAACTTTAAATATCGAGGGCAAAGATTCTTTGATTGAAAATTCATCATTAGAAAAATGTATAATTGCAGGTAAATCCATTCTTGATTGCTTCCACGACTGATGTATCTTTACGTACAGTTCACTAATCTCCAAAAGCTTTTTATTTGTATCTTTTTCAAATAAATCGTTTTTATCTAAATATAAATATCTCAAGAAGAATAAAGCTTGTCTAAGTTTATCTGTATTATGGCTAGAATCCTGATCAATTGCTTTAAAATAATATTTTAACTTTTTTCTATTTTTAATAGAGTATTTACTTCTTGTAATTGAAAAATCATAATGCTTAACTTCAATATTATAACTTTCAAAACAATCTTTAAATTCCTTATAAACTGAATAATGCCGCATTCTTATCAGTTTAAAAATGATATAATCTCGTACAAAAGGATAGAAAAAATGATCTGTATTTATTTCTATTATCTCATTTTCATAAAAAATCGAAAAAATTGAGTTTAAAATTTTCTGCTTGTCTACTTCTGAAATATCTAACCATTGGTTTCTATTTTCTTCACTATTCCAGTCATGCCATGCTTCTGATTTTGCTTGGTTAAAACCAGTAAATTTATCTTCGTTTAACTCAATACTCACATACTTAATTTCTTTTCCCTCTGAAATATTACGTAAGGCAGAATCTTGCAGGATATTAACTAAAAATCGTGATTTTGAAAGTTCCTTTTCGGAATTGATGTTAATATTTCCCTCTTCTCTCATCGGATTAATTACCACGGGTAATTGGTAACCGTCATTTTTATGAAAAACCCCTTTTAACCATTCTCCTGATTCTAAAGCATTATATCCGTAATGCGAATAATTGATAACCATGGTATAAAAAAAATCTTGAAAAAAATGTAGTTCTTCACGACTAATTTTTAAATGTTCTATTTCTTGCCCAGATTTTAAAACTTCTTTAGAAATATCAAACTTCTCTTTTATAAATATATTACTATTTTGGTGAAAGTCTGTTATTTTAACCTCATCGTCTTTCAATGTAATTTTTCTGATTTTTTCTTGGACATTGGTTCCAAAACATTTTAACTCTCCATCATTCATTGTACAGGGTTCAGCTTTATGTATAATAAATATTTCAACATTAATGTCCTTTAAATCCTGTACTTTGCTATTATTAAATTTGGTAATTAAGTCATTTTGTCTATCTTTATTAGCATCATAATAGAGATTTTCAGCTTCAATAAAATCATGTTTTATTGCCAATGACATTTTTACAATAGAAGCTACTAACAATTCCACCAATGCGCTTTTGCCACTTCCATTTTTACCTACTATAGCAGAGATGTTAATTTTTGTTTTTAAATCTCCTTCACCTTGATAATATAAGTCCTTAGGCACTGTTTCATCATATTCAATAGAAGTAATATTTCCATCTATATCTTCAACAAATTTGTAATCATTATAAAATTTATAGAGTTCATTTGGGGTCAAGTTTTTAAGAAATTTTGGATTACAACCACCCAGAGGTCTAATTGCTAAAAGTTTAAAGCTCATGTTTAATTTGTTTTTTAATTAACCGTAGCGATTTCATAGTTTATTCAGTCTTTCAGTGCTTTTTGTTTTTGTGAAAAAAGTTGTGAATACAAGTCTTACAAATCTTTCGATTTAGATAATCCACGGCTATTAACTTCAACACAATCATTATAACTTAAATTTTCAAAATATAAAGCGAAGCTGTAATAAGGCATTAGGCGATAAAATTCATGAAGTGATTTGTTAAAAAATTCGTACAATTCATCTTTATTTTCTATTATACTTGAAATTTTAAAATATTGTTCTTGCAATCTTCAAATAGTTCATTGATTTCAATGATAAAAATACTTTTCGTTTCATAAATTATTATTTTTGACAATTCTTATAATGTTAGCCTACAAAATTTAGATTGACCATGATATTTTATTAAAATCATTTAATAACTTTTGACTTGCTACTTTATCTATTGAATGTATAAAACAAATGTGACCATATAGCCAATCATGAAATTTCAGAGAATTATAAGTCGGAAATTGTTCAATATTTTTTAGTAGGTGATTTTCTACACCATATTTCCTGCAAAAATAGATATGTCGAGCAATTTTTTTTCGATATTTTTTAGAGGTATGAACACCATTTGTTACTGTTAAACCAGTAACATATTGTTTACTGCCACGATGCATGTAAGTTATTTTATCCTCATTAATATAGAAATTTTCCTCTTCAATAATTTTTCGTATTAGATTTAAAGGAGGTAAGGTACCAATATGATTAATTGAAAAAGTTAAATCATCAGCATAACGTGAATAAGAAAATTTTAATTTTTCACCCAAACCTTCAAATCTCTTGTCCATTTTAGTTGCTACTATATTTGCTAGTGTAGGACTGCTAGGTGCACCTTGAGGCAAGATTGGAGGTTTGAATTCTAAGTAGTAGGATAGAATTTTTTTGTCATTTTGATTAAAATCAGACCAATATTTATCATGATGTTCTGCGGTACAAAGTTTTGCTAATGAATATGCTAAATTTTTGGCATACCCAATTTTCTCAAAAACACCGTAAATTCTTTTCTCAGTAATTGTGTCATAGAATTTTAAGAGATCAACTTTTAAAATTATTTTTGCATTACTATGAATAGAAGCGTTATCATGTATTGAAATACCAGAACGAAAACCTTTACATGATTCTGCTAAGGGAACTTTACTTAAAATATTAAATAGTAGCCATTTCTGAATATATTTTAAATCCTTGTGAGGAGCCATAATTTCTCTGTAGCTCCCTCTTTTTTTCTTGATGAAAAAATGATTATATTTTTTGAGCTTAACTCCTTCATTTTCGTACAAATATCTGCTATTTTCATTTTCGCCAATCAGAGCAGTCAAAAAGTCTGATTGGATACCAATAGCCATTGCAAGATGCTGGATTGAAAAAAAAACTGGATAATCTCTATCTTCTAAATTGTGAGCATATTGAACACATTCCTCAATAAAATTCTGTGTTCGACCTTCACTATTTGCATTTTTAATAAATTGTTCAAAGGGGAATGACTTCATAGTTACTTCTTACTTGGGTGTATGATATGTATTCTTCTTGGAGAATTGTTATTGGAAGGAATCCGGCGGCTGCAATGATAATTTTTCAAGCAGAATGTAGACCAATATTGGTACTAAAGGATCCTTAAAATCTCTCGGCACAAGGCACCGAGAATATCTGTTTCCAGATAACATAGCTAACTTTTTAGGTCAGCCCTTTGAACATTTGTGGCAAATATAAATGTTTTTTAATTGTTAAATTATTTTCTGTCTCATTTCTTATCTTTTCACTTTTGGTAACCTTATTTAATTCTAAAAGTAATGCTTTACCACTATTGGTTATTGATTTGTAATCATTTGTAACTAGACCCTTATTCCTTAATTCAATAAAAATGTATTTTAATTCTTCTCGTGTAATGCCCAAAATTTGACAAACATAAATGTTTTCATAGCTTTTATTTTTCAGAAATAGAACTGTAATTGCTGCTTGATTCTGTTCACGCATTCTTCTTGTAGTCTCTTTCCTTCTATCAGGCATTTTATCAATTAGATTAATACCTGAATTAATATTTATACCTAATTTTTCACAAATGCTCAGGTAATAATTTATTTCTTTTTTGAGTTCACGAGCTTCTGACATTCTTACATCTACTTTTCTAGGATATAAAGCTTTCCACTCTTTAGTTTTCCCCCAAATTAATGAAATAGTATTGTTGGGAGTACCATGAAAAAAAGCAATTGTACTTTCACTGTTTCCATATCCAAATGGTAGGAATTGATTTGGTGGTCTGTTTACTATAATTTTCTTTCCATACTTATTCACAATATTTTTGACAGATTTATATGTGTTTTTTGAAAATGCTTTGTAAGGTGAAAAATTTTCATCAAAAAGCTTATGTCTAACTTCTGAAACAATTTTGATTTTAGAATAATTTCCTTCTATCTTTTTCTTTCCTTCATTCATAATAATTGCAGAAAGTAAATAAATTTTCTCAATATTATTTTTTAATATCCAATCTTTCACACCAGAACCTTCAAATTCATCACAAAAAGTCTTACCACTTCCGATAAAGTCATCTAAAAAAATAATATGTTTATATTGTTCTGAATCTTTTATGTATTTAAAATCGTGAGTAAGTAATATATTCGCTTCTCTTCGCTTAAATGCTGATGTATTTCGAAGGGGATAAGTAACTAAGGTTCCACTTTTGCCAATTTTACCATAAGGAAAAATGATTATCTTATCTTCCTTGGGTATTTTCTTAAGTAGTTCTTTTAGTAAACTATCTAAACGAAACATGAATTCAGGAAAACTAATGTATTCAAATATTCTAAGAATATCTATAGCGAAAGGCACATCAGGGCCATCAAAATTTTCTAACCACTGTATTATTTTAGTTGGATACAAGGAATATTTAAGACGAGGTATTAAAAACTCAATTTGTCGAATTGAATCCTCCGTATATTTGTATGTGCTACCCATTTTTTAAAATTAATTAATTTTCCTCCTCATAAAAAATTTTATAATATTTTCTTCCATTTTCATCAATTCCTTGTGTTATTAAGTCAGCATTACCGTGAATATAAATATGAAAATTTTTATCTAGCTTCAATACATTTTTAAAAACTCTTGCTTGTTTTTTTACAGCCTGGGTTGAAATATCAAAGTTATCATATAGTTCTATTTCATTTTCTTGTCTATAAGCTTGGTCAAAGGTTCGGAATGACTCAATCAAACCTTTATCTTCAAAAACCAATTCTTCAAATTCTTGTTTATCAAAACTTCCATGACTTTTAAAATAATCCACAGAACGATTTAAATAATCAATTTTATCTGCTTTGCTGATTTTAAATTCTTCATCTAATTGTTTTGTTACAAATTGTTTAGCAATACTTAAAAACTCATTTGTTTGATGATAATCATTTTTAATTGGCTGAATTCCTAAAAATTCATCTTTCCAATATTGTGCTTCTGAACTTCTATTAGTATTGTCGACAACAGAAATTAAAAAGCCACTCTCTTTCCCAGCATTAAAGATTAGGCATCCTTTATCTAATTTATTTGTGCTTATTCCATTTTCATCAGTCAACTCAAATCCATTTTCCCTTTTATTTACCTTAAGAACCGTGTCTTTATTTTCTGATTTGAAAATGCCAATACAGTCAACTATTTCATCATTAACTTTACAATCATTGAAATAGATTACACATAACTCACCACTTTTTATTTGTGGATGAGTACTCTTATCATACAAATATCGACCTGTATTTTGTGATTGTTCAATAAATGATTCTTTGTTTTTAAAAATTGAACTAACAAATTGATAAACAGGGTTAAGGTCTAAATTTGGAACAAAAAAGAAGTGATACAATTCATCAAACTTAAAGCTATTATTTGCCAACTGTTTGATATGCTCTTCAATCTTATCAAAATCAGTATGAATATCAGAAAAACGTACACCATCTCCATTGTTCTTGTTTCCAATATAATGGACTATAAATTTATTAATTTCCCCTAATGTTATATTTTGCATAGTTAGTTATTGTAAATCTCATTTGGAATTAATCCTTTCCCATCAATAAATTCATCTACTGTATGAAAGTATGATAAGTTGTTGTCTATCCAATATTCTTTGGATGCGTGTTCTACCATAATAATTTGAAAATGCTTATTTTTTTCGACATTGATATAGCCAACAAAGGAATTCAATAATTTAAAAGCATCAAGTAGTTTTGCTTTATCATCATTTTTTCCCTCGTAATATGGCGTACTTGGTTGGTCAATAAATAAGAATCCTGGTATGTGGTCTTGCTCGATATTTAATACGTGTTCGTGTAATCCCAGATAAAGACATAAATGCATAAACATATAGTTTGAAGCACTTCCAACATTATCTAATGGGAACATCTCTCCATCAGGAATTAGTTGTAAAATCATTCTTTCACTACTAAATTCTACTCGACTATTATTGTATTTTGCTAAAGAACTTAGTTGGTTGAAGTTTCGTTGAATACTCTGATTTAACAGCGTTTTCATTGAGAATTTTATTTCTGATGTCTCTTGTGGTACTTTTAACAATCTTTCTTTTTCTTCATTCAAACTATTTAGTTTGATTGTATCAATGGGCTTAACTATTTCCTTTTTAAGAATTTGCTCATACGCATATTTGATTTCTCCAAGCACAATAAATTTTTCTCCTTCGGAGTGATAATTTTTCTTAATCTCGTTAAGTTGAGTTATTTGTTTGTCAATTTCTTGAATTTTTACTCGTAAGTCCTTTGCATCACCAGTGACTCTTAAAGGTTGTACGATTCTTTTGGAAAGGTTTGCTTTAATATTTTTTAAAGAAGACTCTAAGGATTCTACAAATAGCTTTGTCTCGTAAGAGTTTACTAATTGGTCAGATAACTTTTGATTTAAAAACTCAATTGGCTGTAAGCTATCTGCAGATTTATTCAAATTTTTTTTATACAAATCATATTCTCTTTGGTACTGATTTATAGCATTAAGCTGTGCATATAAATCGCTTTTGTTCTTATATAGAATATTAATTTCTGAAAACAGTTTTGAATTCTCAGCAACCTTTTTTGTATTGGCAATAATATCTTTAATTGTTGATATTGCATCATCTACCTTATCGAAAGAGTCAGAATATTCAATGAAATTATGTGCTTTGCATTTTTCAATCAAACTGAATATTTCTGTTTCAAAATTTTTGATTTTATTTTGATTACCTTTTTCTTGATTTTGAATTGTTCTCAACCCATTTTCTATTTCCTGTAAACGCTCAATGGCTTTAATATTTTCCATATCGTTTACACCTATAACCAAATCAAAAATATGGCTCAAAGCATTATCATATTCTTCTTTTCCATAAAACGTGGTGTCAAAATACGTTTCTGGTGCATCAATAATAGTTTGCGTTAATGAATTAAATAGTAGAAAATGTCTGTATGAAATATTGAAAGTTGTTTTTCCTGAACCTTTTCCAAACGGAAATCTTAAATTATCACTAATCCCAAATTCTTCATCTAAAATTGCCTTTATTTCTGCGATTTCTTTATTGTTTGTAGGTTTGTCAGGAAAAGAACCTAAAGCGAAAAAAACATCTGCAGAAACAGAGCCGTTACTTGGTGTTTTCCGCACTATAGAAATTTCTTTGCCATTTATAGTAAAACGAATTCCAAACCATAAAATCTTTTCTATGATTTCAGTTGGAACTGTTACTTTGCTTGATAAAAGGCAATAATCAATAATATTCCAAAAGCTTGTTTTGCCTGTTGTAGAATCGCCAGTTATAACATTTACCTTGTCAGGTAAAAATTTATAATTTTTGGGTTCAGTATTCTCATCCTTAAACCAAAGTTTTATTTCGTGAAGTATGAATCTCATAATTGTACTTTTAGGATTTTGTAAAGTTGAGTGGTAGAATGTTTTTCTATCAATGACAAAAATATTGGAATAACTTCCAGTATTCTATCGAATCTGTTACCTAAAATTTTATTCTCAAAATCTAATATAACATTTGCCACGATTTCATTTCCTATACTAATTTGATTACTAGTATTTAAAAGGGTTAAAGAATTTATTGTTACTGGTAATAATGATAAATATCTTTTGTTGAATGATGCAAATAGTCTTGATTGCTCTTTAATCATATTGTCTAATTCGGTATCAGGATTTTTGGATAAATAACTGACCGTTCTATCATCAAATAAGAATGGTAAAACCAAACAAGAACGAGCTATATCCAACATATCAATTTTATTCAATATCGCTAAGAAAATGCAACTTGCAATTGCTTCATTATTATAAACATAGTAGATTTCTTTCATTCTTTTTTGTATTTATTGCCCCAATCAAAATGCCAACCTATTTCAAGTTTATCAGATAGAGCATAGTAGTGTCCATTACTAAATTCAATGCCTAAAGCTGAAAATCCTGGTATTGACAAGTCCTGTTTTCTAATGTAGTCAACTAACTCAACGCCTAAGTTTTTAATATCATCTTCTAAAATCTCACTAGATGAGCCATTACTTATTTGACGTTCAATTTGTCTGTATTTTGCTTTAAATTCATTTATCCATATCTGAATACTGTTACTTTTGAATTCTTCTATATCTGTAAGCAAAATAAAGTTTTCTTCCTCAGACCAATATGTGAAATGATTTAAAAATTTAAGCATTTGAGTTGTGTAGTTCCTAATATCGTTTGAGCCTGTTTGTATTTCGCCTATGTCCAGTAATTGCTTTATGAAAATCTGATTTTCTAAATCATCAGGTAATAATACAGGAAATTCTCTTTTAGGCAGTGGGCGGATCTCAGCAGCAATCTTAAAGCATTTACCAAAACGTTTCCCAAATTCATCTCCCGATATTTCAAATTTTTCACCAGCTTTTATATCTAAATACTTTGACAAGTTTAATTCAGATGAAAATTTTTCAAAGATTGGATCAACTAAATTTTCTTGATAGTATTTTTCAAGTATCCTTTTCCTAATCTTTTCAATTATTTCGTCTTCATCTGTTTCTATCATTAGTTTCGTCAAAAGTAGGCTAAGCTTACTTTTGCTTAATTTGGAAACATTTTTCAAGTATTTTTTTAGTGTTTCGTCTTGAGTTTTGTTTCCCAATTCATCTATTTTCGACTTTATGTTATCAAAATTATTATCTAATTTGAACGAATTAAGTGCACTTATAAAATCATTGTTGCTTTCACTTTTATTGGTTACAAAAATAAATGTATGTTTTTTAAGAAAGTCTGAACTTTTATCTACATTAATAAAATCAACCCAATTGCTTAGAGTTTTCCATAAGTCCACATCCAATTCAGTTAAATTTTGTGGATTGCCCTTTGCGTTTTTTATGACTGTATGTTTTGCCTGATATAATATGGTTGTTCCATCTTCCTTATCAATATGCACATCATCCTTAACTTCAAATCCTATTTTCTCCCCGAATTTGAGGTCGAGTGCTAAAAGCATAAAATAATAAAATTGATAATCAAACCCAATCAATTTTGAACCGGCAGTGTGTTTTGAGATTTCAGAATTTAGTTCAGTCATTGAGAGTTATAGTAATAAGTTGTAAGTGTAATATATATTAATACACTCCTTAAAGAAGTATTATGAAATTATAAAATTTCCATTAATGTACTAGAAAAATTAAATACAAATGTGTCTGTTATATTTAGAATTTATACTGCCTGCTATGAGTACTAATAAATTGAAATTTGTGTAATGGTTTTATCATGGTTATTTTAAAACATTAAAAATAATTAATTTTTCACATAATTTTTATGGCTTTCCATAAATAGCAAAGATAAAAACCAGTATAAAATCCAATATCAGTATTTTCACTGAATTTATTAACGACTACAAATTTTGTATACTTAAGAAAAAATCCCAACCCTTGTCAAGGTTTACATATAAAATTTACATTATTTCCCCATGTACTTCTGTACCGCAGCAGCAGTTCCAAAAATATTAACCGCTTCTTTTAACTTTTCTTTGGTAACACCAAACTTGTTTGACCAGTATTCCAGCTCCCAAGTTTCGGTCACATTTACTTTAGTTGCATCTTGAGGTCTTCTTTTACTTAAATTATCGCTCATAATAAATAATTTTTGGTTCGTAAAGTAAATGTAAAGAGGTTTGATATTATATCATTACGGTTTTCCGTAAAATGAAAAATCCCAACTTTCGTTAGGATTTTCTTCTATTATGATTTTTAAATTCTTTTTGTAATTCTTTAATTCCAATTTGAAGTTTTTCATATTCAATGTCAGTCAACTTAGTAAACAAACTTAATATGTCAATTTTGAAAAAATTACAAAATTTTACGATACTTTCTATAGTTGGATTAGTTTCTGCTCTTTCAATTCTACCAACTTGATTACTAGACAGATTAATCTCATTGCCAAGTTGCAATTGCGAAAGTTTACCTTTCAATCTATGAAATTGAAATATACTTCCAATTTGAAATTTTAATTCTTCTATTTCCCATATATACATTTAGTAAATTTTGGGAATTCTATGATTTTTCATAAACACATATATGTGTTGTATATAATTTTTTATTATATTTGTAAAATAAGTTATAGAAATGTAACTTTGCGATACTTCAAAGAATATCAGAAGCTATTGCTTAGAATCTTGTATTAGAAAACTGGTAATTTTAGAATGCACAAGACGATAAGCAGAAAGCTCACGACCTAGGCGTGGGCTCTCTTATCTTGTGCAAAGGTATACCAGTACCCCTAATACTGATAATGTAGAGTCTCATGCCGTTTTTCTTTCAATGCAGTTCGCTCTATCTACATAAAATCTAAGCCCGCTTCCTAAAATATAGTATCAGATTACACGATACAATAGGAGGGTACAACCTATTGCGGCTTTAAATAGCTCACACGGGACACAGATTTCATTCATATTAAATTCTTTCCGGTGCCCTGCGGTCACTGCTTCAGATCCTCACCAGTCCTTTTTCATACCAAAGGGCATCAGGAAAGTCTTTATCCATCGATGAATCCATCACATTAATTACAAAAAATAAAAAAACAAAAAAGCTCCTTCCCATACAGTTTGACGACACAGGGAAAGAGCAGATCAGTAATTAATTTAACGATTAAAAACCTTTTACAAATCTATGAAAAATTCCTATTACAAGATAGGAGGTATTTTCTTTGGCCTTATGTTGACCGCTTTCAGCAACAACACAAAAGCCCAAACACGCACCATTTCCGGTACCGTTACTGCATCAAACAAACCTTTACACGGAGTAACCATCTCCCAAGAGGGAAGCGATCAGGTAACGACCACCAGCGAAAACGGAACCTACACATTACAGGTTTCAGCAGAAAATCCCATCCTATTGTTCAGACATCCTGATTATGCTGAAGAACGAATCTCAGCCACCAATCAGACCGTCGTCAATATCAGCTTAGAACAAAAAGTAAAGGGAATCGAAGAAGTTATTCTCAACGCCGGCTACTACAAGGTCAAAGACAAAGAAAGAACCGGTAGCATCGCCAAAGTTTCAGCAAAAGATATAGAAAATCAACCCATCACCAATGTCCTGTCTGCCGTTCAGGGAAGGATGCCTGGGGTAAGCATTACCCAGAATTCAGGAGTACCGGGAGGCGGATACAACATCCAGATCCGTGGAAGAAATAGTTTGCGTACCTACGCCAATAGTGAGATCGATGGCAGCCAACCACTTTATATTGTGGACGGCGTGCCCATTGGCAGTGGTATGACCTCTACTTATGGAGGCAACATCCTCTCAGATTCGAATCTGAATCCCCTGAGCAATATCAGCCCCAATGATATTGAAAGCCTCGAGATCTTAAAAGATGCGGATGCCACGGCCATCTATGGTTCGAGGGGAGCGAATGGAGTAGTGCTTGTCACGACGAAAAGGGCCAAAAAGGGTTCACTGGGACTCACCTTCAATTCATCATATGCGCTCAGCAACAGCACGTCCAACCTCAAGATGATGAATACCGAACAGTACGTGGCCATGCGGAAGCAGGCCTATGCGAACGACGGTATTTCGACTTATCCTGCCACAGCATATGATGTGAATGGAATCTGGGATCAAGGCAGATATACAGACTGGACCAAAGAACTGTTGGGAAAAACGGCAGTGACATCCAATGTTCAACTGTCCTTATCGGGAGGTGGAGAAAAGACCTCATTTCTGATAAGCTATGGGCATAACGAGCAGACGACCGTATTTGCAAAGGACTTCCGATATAAGACCAATACGCTTTTAGGAAATATGGCACACCGTTCTGTGGATAACCGGTTCAATTTCAATATGTCCACTTTGTTCTCAAAGTTGGAGCACAACATCATTAATCTTGACAATACCAGCTCTGCGATCACGCTTTCTCCAAATGCACCATCCTTATACGATGCTACAGGAAACATCAACTGGCAAAACAATACCTTCGATAATCCACTGGCTGCCTACAATAGTACCTATGCCAATGATAATATCCAGTTCATGAACAATTTCACGGCTGGTTATGAGCTGCTGAAGAATGTACAGGTCAAACTCAATGGAGGCATCAATTACCAGACCTTTAATGAGCTATCGTTACAGCCGAATACCATTTACAACCCATCTTTAGTTATCGGTCCTGCCAACTCCCGGGCCTTGCAGAGTAACAAAAGCCGTTTCTCCTATACCTTGGAGCCTCAGTTGAATTGGAATTTCAAAAGAGACCGGCATCAGATAGACGTGTTGGTTGGAGGGACTTATCAAAGTGATCTCAATACCCAGGGTGCCATTCAGGGATACGGGTTTACCAATAACGCTTTTATCCAGAATATTTCTGCCGCAACGACGAAATTGATCTCAGACCAGATCAGTACAGAGTACAAATATATGGCAGCTTTCGGTAGGCTAAATTATCAGTTTGACCACCGCTATATAATTAACATCACCGGCAGAAGGGACGGAAGCAGTCGTTTTGGCACCAACCGAAAATTTGCCAACTTCGGGGCTATCGGAGCGGCCTGGCTATTTTCGAACGAGAGCTTTCTAAAGGACATTCCCTGGCTTTCTTTCGGAAAACTCCGTGCAAGCTACGGTTCATCGGGAACAGACAACATCGGCAACTACCAGTACAATGACACGTACATTACCTCAACGTTAGGCTATAACAATACCACAGGTCTGGTACCCTCCAAACTGTTCAATCCTGATTTCAGTTGGGAAAAGACAATTAAATTGGAATCGGCCCTTGAATTGGGATTATTCAAAGAACGACTTAATGTTACAGCATCGTTTTACCGCAACCGCTCTTCCAATCAGCTGGTGGGTTATCAGCTGCCTTCTGTAACAGGATTCTCATCAGTATTGGCAAACCTCGATGCAACGATAGAGAATACGGGCTGGGAGTTCGAATTATCCGGACGGCCTTTCACAGGTGCTTTTAAGTGGGAAACCTCCATAAACCTCAGTATTCCGAGAAACAAACTAATTTCATTTCCGGGTCTGGAAGGATCCACCTATGCCAGTTCCTATGTCATCGGCCAATCGGTCAATATTGTAAAACTGTACCATTTGGAAGGCATCAATCCTCAAAACGGGCAGTATGTCTTCACTGATTATAATGGTGATGGGAAGGTCAGTTCACCCGATGACAGGCAGGTCGTGAAAAATATCGGGGTCAATTACTTTGGCGGGTGGAACAACAATTTCAGTTATAAAAATTGGTCGTTCTCCTTTCTTCTTCAGTTTGTGAAACAACAGAGCAGGAATTATAATTATTTGATGTCCTCTCCCGGATTGATGCGCAATCTGCCTGTGGAGGCACTGAATGTCTGGTCTGCCGAAAATCTGGACGGCCAGTATATGCCGTACCATACGACCGCTTCACCATTGCACAGCTTATTTCAGATGAGTGATGCCACCGTTTCCGATGGCTCATTTATACGGTTAAAGAACATTCAGCTGACCTACCGTATTCCTCTGGAAGGAAAACTGATCAGAGACGCCAGAATATATTTCCAGGGACAGAACCTCTACACAAGGACGAAATATTTCGGAATGGATCCTGAATTTTCATCGATAGGCTTCCTTCCACCTTTAAAGACCTATTCTTTTGGGATGCAGATTAACTTTTAAAATTGAAACCAATGAAAAATCATAAACACCAGTATACTGTAGCAGTACTGTTACTATTAATGACCACTGCATGTGAAAAAATGATCGAGGTAGACCTTCCTTCCAACCAGATCGCCTCCGATCAGGTTTTTGTAGATGCGCAGACTGCAGATGCTGTTTTGGCAGGCCTTTATTCAGGCTTACGTGACAATTCGCCATTTGCAGGAGATCAATCCGGCAAATTATTCGGACTGTACACTGATGACCTTGACTTCTATTCCACGACGGCAACCAACGGACTGCCCGAAATTGCTCAAAATCTGCATAATGATTCCAATGCGAGTATCTATACCGATTGGTCAACCGGTTATAAACAGATCTATGTCGCCAATGCCATTTTGGAAGGGGTTGAAAAGTCAACATCATTGACAGAGACAGACCGCAACAGGCTGAAAGGAGAAGCATTATTGGTTCGTTCGATGCTCTTTTTCTACCTTCAACAGGTGTATGGAGATATTCCTTATCCGGAAACGACAAACTATCAGGCTAACCAGAACATTGCGAAGACCAATTCCTCACAGGTCCTGATCAAGTTAAGTACCGACCTGACCGAATCCCGAAGCCTGCTTTCCGATACTTACAGGCATTCTGAACGTATTTTCCCTAACCGTAAGATGGCAGAATTACTCCTTGCGAAAGTCTACATGACAGAAGGCAAATGGGCAGAGTCGGAAATATTGTTAAAAGGAATTGTTCAAAGCCCTCTCTACCAATTCCAATCTGATGTCACAAAGGTATTTCTTAAATCTGGAACACACATATTATGGCAGCTGAAGCCTAAAAATTCAGGGGATGCAACAAAGGAATCCGGAACTTACTATTTTGCCGGCGCGGCACCCACTTCTATAGCTTTAAGTGCAGCATTGCTTAGTTCTTTTTCTTCAACAGACCTTAGAAAACAAAACTGGATGGCGCCCGTAACGGTTGGCGGAACAACCTGGTACAGAGCTGAAAAATATAAGAACAGAAGCGCCAACACGACCGAGTATTCGATCATTGCCCGTCTCGAAGAGGTCAATCTTCTGCTGGCAGAAAACTTGGTTCAGCAGGATAAGATCAGTGAGGCATTATCTTATCTTAATAAGACAAGACAAAGATCGGGCTTGACCGCTTTGGTGCTGCCAATGACAAAAGAAAATGCACTTAATGAAATACTTCTCGAGAACCGCCGCGAGTTCTTTACAGAAATGGGTCATCGTTTCTTTGACCTTAAAAGAACAGGAACATTAAATACAGCACTGCAAAGTAAGTCTAACTGGAAGCCTTATCATCAGCTTTGGCCTATTCCACAACAGGATATTTTGTTAAATCCAAATTTAAAGCCGCAGAATGAAGGGTATTAGTTTATCGCAGTTATTTTACCTGCTCATTGCTTTGATATATGGTCAAGAGTTGTCTGGTCAACGAAATGTCGATTCCATAGTACAAAGGTATTCGAGATTCTATTCACTGGCTAATCTCAAAGTTTCTGATGACAATAGATGGATCTCGTTCAACAAGATCTATAAAAGAAACTCAGACACGACCATTGTTGCAAAAGCTGACCAGGAACAAATCGTGGCAGGTGCTTTTCCAGGCATCTCGCAGAGTTTCTTTTTAGATAATGACCGATTTCTTTGGTACGGAAAAGGTAAGGCGCAGGTCATTAACCTGAGGACTCAAGAGAAAAAAGACTTTGAGGATGTCATTAAATCAGAAGCAATAACTTCTTTAGGCTATTATATTATTTTGTACAAAGACCATTTTCTCGAGGTCTATGATAGGAAAGACCATCTTGTAACATCGATACCTGATGTCACACAGACAGTTAGCAATGGAAGGAATCTGCTGTATTTGATTTCTAAAAGTGAGGAGATCTCATCCATTTGGATGCTAAAATCAAAAAAAATTAAAAAAATCTATACTTCCGAACACCTTATCAAAAAGCTGGAAGTAATGCCTTCACAGAAAAACATCGCTGTTACGGAACAAAAGAAGCTCTCAAAAAAGTTGAAATTGGTGTTGTTAAACACAAGATCTGACCAGGCCACATCGGTCAATACTGGATTTGTTGATGCTGACTATATCAAGGTCAGTGAAATAAAACACGGGGATACCTATTTTTTAGATTTTGAACAGAGGTTGCCACCCATATCGGACAACAGACCTCTTATCTGGTATGGGAGTGATACTAATCTCTGGCTTAAGAAGTTGGGAGATCAGCGTCATGAGTATTGGTCTTATAATGTCAAATCCCAGAAAGTTCAACGAATTGATAATCCACTGGCCTTCTTGCTTCCCATTGATAACGAAAGGTATTTTTTAAGTTTTGACAGAAAAGAAAAAAATGAATATATAAGTTCTGTTTCTTGGTTTGACATCCAGTTGTACGACCGATCTGAAAATTTATCAACATTGATCTTCCCACAGTCTTCGACACTTGTGATAAGTCCAGATGGAAGATTTGTCTTAGGTTTTAGTGAAGCGAAAAAACGTTGGGTGCTTTATGATACTCTGTTATCAGAAGCAATGACGATCAACAATTCTCAAGTAGGCGAACCAACCTACAGCAAAGATAATAAATATGCTTTTTTTGAAAGTGATGAAGGTTTCTATTGCCTTGATCTAAAAACGAAAAAATTAGAACGAAAGACTTTTCTTTCAGATAAAAAAGTAATTATTTTAGATCCTGATACATACCGTATATATGGCTCTTTAGGAGCCGATTTTAAATTTCAAAGTATAGATACACACCGACCGGTAATTTTGAAAGTGTGGAACAAAAATAAGAATGAAACATCATTTGTCGAGTGGTACAGTGATAAAATAAAAACAATCCTTAGTTCAACCAGCAATAGAGTGGGTGATTTTAAATGTAATGGTCGAAAAGATCAGTTTGTCAGTATCGAAGAGAATTTTAATAAACCTCAGGCCATCTATACAACTGTGGGAAGGGTTAAGAAAAAACTGTATCAAAGCAATATCCATGACCAAGACATAAAGGCAGCCAAACAGGAGATTTTACATTACAAAAATAGTTTTGGTGCATCTGTTAAAGGTGTACTGTATTATCCGATGAACTTCGATCCATCAGGTAAATATCCTATGGTCTTGTCGATCTACGAGGTTCAAAGTAAAAATGCATCGATGTATCTATATCCACATTTTTCCGAAATCGGAATCAATGTGAGATCACTGATCGATAACGGTTATTTCGTTTTTCTTCCTGATGTGATTATTGACAGAAGGGGACCGGGATTGTCGATCTTGGACTGTGTACATTCCGGTTTAGATGCTCTAAAAACTAATGGAAATATCGATTTAGATAGAGTGGGATTGATGGGACATTCATTTGGTGGTTTTGGTACCAGTTTCGTTGCCACCCATTCCAATCGTTTTGCTGCATACATTGCAGGCGCTTCTGTTACTGACCTAGTCAAATTTTATTTTTCCTTCAGTGAGGAAAGAAAACTCCCAAATTATCCCCGCTTCGAAAACGGTCAATTCAGTATGAAAGTGCCATTTTCAGAAAACAAAATGTTGTACTATGATAACAGCCCTATATCCAATGTCGAAAGAGTTACTGCACCGATTTTGTTATGGACCGGTACTAAAGATATGAATGTTCCCTATGATCACACTGTCGAATTTTACACAGGTTTATTACGAAATCGAAAAAAGACAGTCGCTCTGTTTTATAAAGATCAGGATCATGATCTGACAACGAACAGTGAAGAAAGCATTGATCTTCATCTTCGCATTTTGGATTGGTGGGACTATTTTCTAAAAGGTAAAAAAAATGTTCCTTGGATCGAAAAAGAAATGAAAAAGGATGCCTTGTAAGGCATCCTCTTCTTTAATTAAGGAATCTCTCTCAGCAAATTATCGCAAAAAGTCTCCGAGATCTGTTCCTGTAATTGGGTGCCATCTGCTAACTGGCAGATTGGCCCTGTCGGAATGTCACTGCAATTTTTACCAGCTGCAACGCAGGCAAAATCACCATTTTCGTCCTGTACCATTCTGTAACCTGGTACCGTAGCTTTCTCAGTCTTGTTGGCCATTTTTGTGGCAAACGCTGTTCCTGTTCCTAGTACAACTAGCAAAGCAGGGAAAAGGATTTTTTTCATAGGTATGAATATTTAGTGTTGCCTACTCTGTTAATCGGTTTTCGGCTTCCCCGAATTAAAATATTTTAATAGCGCTTTAGTAATTTTATGCTGTCCAAGCTGTTTTCCGTGAAGAGTATAGATGTATTTTTCCGTGACAATAAAATCCGATAGCTTATGATTCTCTTTTCTAAAAAGATATAAACTGCCAACATAAGTTTTAGTGTCAATATGGTAAACATCGATGACATCTGATTTTCGCCAGGCCTTTCTCGATTCGTGCCGACCCATTAAATTGGACTGTACAAAAAGCAGATCTTTAAAGGCTAATGTCCTGATATTGACTTTCTCTGCCGGCGCACCCATTTTGTATGTTCCATCTGACAATTGGGTAGTTTTAACTGTTGCGGTGCTTACGGTATCAATCGTTTTTAAGTAATTCTTGACAGCCATTTTGTCGTTCATCAAGATGACCTGATTTCGATAGGTATAAGTGTATAAGAGCTGCCTCATTTTTTCATCATAGGACAAACTCCCATCAGAATCGAAAAGTCCGTCAATCTGCTTTTTTAAAATATGGGCTTTCAGCTGCAGTTTTGGATCATCGCTCAATTTAAGCAGACCCAATATCAACTGATTGCTTGGCCTTACCTGTGTCCTTATCGCAAAATTTAAGGAATCAATAACTTTAAGATCATTGAAGTAAGCGTCTTTGTAGCTGATACGTTTTGTGTTTTCTTTACCGATTGTTCCTTTAAATATGATAGGAACCGTTCCGTCATACAGATAGAAATTTTTTCCCAGTACAGTTTGCCTGATGTTTTTGTAAGGATGTGCTGTTTCAATACGAACAGTCAGAACTTCTTTTTTGTGCAGCGAAGAATCTACGGTGGTTAGCTGCTGGGGATACTGTTGATTGGATAGATAGATATTATTCTGGTCAAAACCTGCAAAGTAGTAAAAATCATTGTCCATTTCCAGTGTCCGGTAATCGATAATGGGGTGCTTAATGAAACGTCTTGTAAAGTTATTTTCTTTTTTAATGACATATTCGGAGGATAGAAATAGGGCAACTATCAAAAAGGAACTGAACAGTACTGAAAATGCTATCCTTTGAAACTTATAATGAGTTGTCTTTTCAACAATTAGAATAGCAATTATTGCAAATAATACACAAGCGATATTAAAGATCAAATGTTCAGTCCAGCCAAGCTTTTCCAATATGCCTCCACAAGAACATGGCACAAAGTCACTAAAATTTAAAATGATAAAAATGTAGACTGTGAAGCCTGTCATTAATATCAAAGAAGCATACAGCCCAAAACGTCTTAATATTGGAATCAACAGTAAAATTGATGTAAACCATTCTACTATAATTACAGAGTAGGACACGATACCTGCGTAGGCACTAAGTAGAGGTGACTGTGCTAATTGCACCTGAAATTTTTCAAATTCTAGTAGCTTACTGACGCTTGCATAGAGAAACAGTAAGATAAAGAAATATGAAATCGCTTTAACGACAATGGTATTATCATCTTTCATTATAGATACTTGTAAAATTTAACAGGCAATAAGTAATTTCCAACTGGTTTTCCTTCCACAATAGTCAGGCATTTTCTCGCCTTTGAATAAGGTGACAGTCGTTCTAAAATTCCCCATACTTTCCCAGATGCCGCTTTCCGGACATGGTAAGCCTGTGACAACTGATATGGGGGTAAGGGGAATCATAGGTCATATAAATTGATTAATTATTCGGAACAAGCCGCCAATTGTCACCGTCTCGTACCGGTGGATCTGGATCTACAATTTCTTCTGAAAATCTGGCTGAATCTCCTTTCATCATCATAGTTTTTTCTATCTGATCAGATCGATCATCACGTACATTGATTTCCTCATCTCGATGGGTACAGTTTTGCATAAAAACTGAAGCTATCGTTACACTAAAAATTGGGATAAACTTTTTCATTTTTAATTTTTTTGGTTGGTTATCCCGGCCGGATTGTATTAGAATTCTGAAGTCAAAGTTATCCGGCTGAAGCCACGAAAAAAACTACTCTATGGATCCATTTTAAAATAGATACGTCTCAATTTTAAAATTGATACAGGGATAAATTGCTGTGAAAGCCTTATAAATCAAAGATTTTGGAATATTGCTCCCGATAAGCTTCCAATTCCCTTAAAACTGCTTTATTTAGGCGCAAAATGTTTAATTTTGAGATGGTGAGGTTCTAATAATCAGTATATGAAAAAGATAATGTACTTTCTCGTGCTATTTTCTGCATTTTCACACCTGCTATTTTCCCAGCAAAAAAAAGAAACGACTTTCAGTGAGATCAGAAAACACTACGAAAAAATGACCATTGATGACATGGATGCAACGCCCTATGTGAAATTGTATATCACGAAGGCAAAAAACGAAAATAACTTTCAGAGATTAATTCAGGGCTATAGAGATGGGAGGCAGTTTGACTACCATAGCAAGATCAAGTATGCGGACAGTGCCATAGCGGTCAGCTTAAAGCATGGAACCAGTGATGACATCAGCAAAGATTATTTAAGCAAGGGAATCATCTATTATTTTTATCAAAAAAAATATAAGCTTGCTTTGGATCAATATCTAAAAGCCTATCAATATTCAAAAGGATCAGAAGATAGGTATCATCATTATAAGGTGATCTATCACCTGGGGGTCGTTAAAGAACATTTGGGGTATTATGAAGAAGCGCTGGAACATTTTCAGGACTGTGTTACTTTTTATTCATCAAAACCAAAGCATATCCTGCACGATAATGAGAAGTTCAATTACAAAAAGGCCTATCTGAATAGTCTTCACCAAATGACCATCGTTAACAGATATCTTAAAAACTTTACTAAAAGTGACAGCCTTAGCCGGTTGGGCTATCAATTGACCTTAAATGATCATGATTTTGATCTTGAAAACAGTTATTTTCTCAAATGCATGGGCATCTCAAAATTTCATAAGCAAAATTATGCTGAGGCAAAGAAAGACCTAAAAAAAGCACTGCCTGTTATTTTGAAGCGAAATGACTTTGCATGGGCTTCCGTCGTCTATTACCATTTGGGTAAGATTGCAGAAGCTCAAAATAATTCAGTTGAAGCCATCCGCTACTATAGTGAAATAGACACCATCTTTGAGAAGCATAAATTTATACTGCCAGAAGTCTACGGAAGCTATAATTATCTTATTAAATATTACAGGAATAATGATGTAAATAAACAGCTTTATTATACCAATCAACTTCTTAAAGCTGACAGTGCCATCTCAAAAGATTATCCTTATCTGTCCTCCAAACTTCATAGAGATTATGACCGTAGAACATTGATCGAGCAACAGGATGATATGGAGAAGTCCAGCCAAAGAAAAATAAGATTTGCAAAGGCCCTCATATTCTCTGGAAGCATTGTCATTGGTTTACTTATCGTGCGTTACAGTAAAGACCGGAAAATAAAAAAACAGTATGACATGCTTCAAAAAAGAATATCTGACGGTACTTATATTGTCAAAGATATTGTAAAAGACGAAAATGTTGAAGACACATCAAGGAAAACCTCCTTGACACAAGAAATTAGCATTGAGATCAGAGAAAAACTGGAAAAATTTGAACTGGAAAGGCAATTTTTGAAGAAAGGACTGACCGAAAAGGACGTTGCGGTAAAGCTATCAACCAATTCCCATTATCTGTCAGTCTACATCAATGAACACAAAGGGATGAACTTCAATAAGTATATAGCGGAGCTTAGGATCAACTATATCACAAATCTACTCAATACCAACAACATGTATCTCCGCTTCACCATTGAGGCATTGGCGAAAGAGTGCGGCATCGCATCCCGCCAGAATTTCTCGAATCTTTTCTTTGATATTAACGGCATACGTCCGACTGATTACATCAAGAAGCGCAAAAAGGAATTGGGAATCAGTTGATACTGGCATGAATAAAGGATTTTTTGTAATTTTCTAAAAAAAGGACATGGTAACAAAAACTATTTTTAGAAAGATCGCTCAATTGTATGATGAATTAGAGTTAAGGATCAACGAAGTATATGACGATGATGAAGACATGGTTAAGGTCGCAGAGCGTTCACTGCTACTGATCGATGAATCCATCAGAAAGTTAAAGGAGATGATTACCGACCATCATTTTGAATCCATCGCCGAAGAGGTACATTTCTTCAAAAAACTAAAGCCTCAGTTCATTTCAAAATTCATCTACTATTCCACAATTTTAGACCTCGAATCACATAAACCGAGTGCCGGAAACAAGACCTTAAAAAAATATTACGAGGCAGAACAGGAAAAACTCAAAAGCTTTTATCTGGAACAAGCAGAATTTTACGGCTATTACCGCAGAGAGGCGACCTATCTCGACCATAAGGTATTTGTCAGGAATTCATACGATCTGAAAATGAAATTATCATTCGGCTTCTACAATTTCGACACCAGCTTCACCACTTCTCACGATCACTTGGTAGCAAGATTCATTGCCAGTCAGCAGATGGACAAATATCTGAAAAAACAACTTGAAAACTTAAGTGATAATGTCAGTACTAAAACTTTGTCACCATTGGTATGGTCTGCATCCAAGGTCGGACTGATTGAGCTCGTGTATGCGCTATATCAGATGCGTTGTTTCAATGGAGGAAATGTCGAACTCAGTGAGGTCATCAAATTCGTGGAAAGATCTCTGGACACGAACCTGGGCAACTTTCACAAAACGATATTTGAGATCAGGAACCGCAAACAGGGTCCAACGAAATTTCTGCATTTGGTCAGTGACCATCTCACTCAGCACTTCCTAAACACTGAAGGTGAGTAATTGTTTTGAAAACCTTAAATTGAGGTAAGGCCATTTTAAGGTTTTCCTTGATCTTTATTGATCAGATGCTGTAGATCCGGATCATTTGAGATTCTCTCCATTTCATCACGGATGACCATCAGTATGTCAGCTTTGATGTTTTTATAGTTGGCTGTAATTTCTTCCTGCATACAATCAATCCCTTGCTCGTCGACAAATGAACGGATCTGAGGTATTTTTTGATAATTCTTTTCCTCTGTAGAAAGTTTTACGGTATCTACAACGATCTCAGAATGGAAAATTTTCTGTTCGATCCTTTCATCGAAATTATCTGAGACCGCACCAACAAAAAATCCCTGTGTCAATGTTGAGATCTTTGAAGCCGGGATCAGGCTGTCCAATTGTGTTGAAATAGACGTTGATGTATCATTCCTGTTGATGGAGATGCTTTGCCTTTTTTGCAAAACCTTACCAAATCTATCTGAGAGGGCTTTTGCAGTCTCTCCAACCACCTGTCCGCTAAAAATATTCCCAACGGTGTTTTGGATCACTTTGCTCTCCTTATCGCCATAGTCCCTTGTCAACTGTGAGAAATCCTGAAAGCCCAGGCAAACAGAAACCTTGTTGCTTCTGGCAGTCGCGATCAGATTGTCCAATCCCCTGAAATAGATGGTGGCCAGCTCATCAATGATCACCGAGCTTTTCAGTTGCCCTTTTTTATTGATCAATTTGACAATTCTGGAGTTATAAAGTCCCAATGCAGCAGAGTAGATGTTTTGTCGATCCGGATTATTGCCAACACACAAAATCTTCGGTTCCTTCGGATTGTTGATATCCAACGAAAAATCATCTCCGGTCATTACCCAATACAATTGTGGAGAGATCATCCGGGACAAAGGAATCTTTGCTGAAGCGATCTGCCCCTGCAACTGGTCCTGTGCACCGCCCTGCCACGCATCCATAAAAGGGGAGAGGTAGTTTTCCAGTTCGGAGTAAGAGGTCAGGATCGTAAAAACATCCTCATATTTTTTATTCAGCAACTCAATGGCGTGTGGAAACGTACAGTATATCCCACCTTTGTAGATTTTCAAAAACCAAATGATCGCAGCCAAAAGGATGATAGGGCTTTCCACGAAAAAATCGCCCTGCTTTTGGATCCAGCTCCGATTGAGATTCAGCATAATGGTGTAGGCCGCTTCATACGCATCAGAAATATCCGTCATAAAATCAGGATTCAACGGATTGCAACGATGACTTTTTCTGGGATCATCAAAGTTGATGATATAGAATTTAGGCTTAATCTGATAGCCTTCAGAATGATGTAGGAGATGATTGTAGGCAATGGTCGATAGATCTTCAAATTTAAAATCATAGATATACATTGAGAATCCCTTTTCAATATGTTGCCTGATATAGTTGTTGACTACAGCAAATGATTTTCCTGACCCGGGCGTACCTAAAACAATGGTGGCGCGAAAAGGATTCACTACATTGATCCATCCGTGATGCCACTTCCCCAGATAATAAAATTTGGTAGGCAGATTGACCGAATACTCGTTATAAATAAGCTTTGTCTCCTGTTGGAAACTTTCATTTTCATTATTAAAGACATCATCCATTAAATTATGTCTCAGTAGACGGCTCATCCAGACACCGGCCATCATCAAGAAAATAAAACCTGAACCAGTAAACAGCATATATAATGGAGCTGTAAAGTCTGATGACAGTTTTAGAATGGGTATGCTAAAAAAGAAAAATAAAACGCCCAAAACTAAAACCACAAATATCTTATGCCAGGTGATCTTTTCATTTTTTACCCCTTTCGTTCCAAGACAGCTGAGGCTCAGCAATATCAATGCAAAAAGTTTTGAATAAAGTGGTTTGCTAAATAATCCTGCAGTCTTGTTAAAGTTTTGAAGGATCTTATTGACAAGATTTAAAGTCCAGCCACGTTCTTCAAAAAAGCCGTAACAAAACCAGTACAAGTGCAATAAAACAAGAATTATACTCACCGCTCTCATAAATGCCATTATTTTGGCAAGCCCTCTCAAGTCGTCTTCTCCCTGCATTATCTAATTTTTAATGATAGTTTGTGAATTTAAAGACTGTGCAGCCCAGCTATAAGAATGTGGAAGTCAATCGCAGTGTTTGGCTTTTGGAGGCCGTTATATGATTTTTAGACTACAACAATTACCAATTGGGCTACTTTTTATAGAACGACGATTCAGAATTTTGTACTTGAGATTACAATCAGTTTTAGAAACAATTAAAAAAAGAACTATGCAACAGAGAAAATTAGGAAATAGCGGATTAGAGGTTTCTGCATTGGGCTTTGGCTGTATGGGGTTAAACTTTTTGGATGGAAAAGGTCTTGATAAAAAAGATGCCATCACGCTACTACGTAACGCAGTTGAAAGAGGTGTTACATTTTTTGACACCGCAGAAGCCTACGGACCGTACACCAACGAAGAGTTGGTTGGCGAGGGATTACAGCCTTATAGAAAAGATGTGGTCATCGCTACGAAGTTTGGTTGTAAAGACGCCAGTCCGGCAATAGGTCTGGACAGCAGACCCGAAACAATAAGAGCCGTTACCGAGGCATCTTTAAAAAGATTAAAAACAGATTACATTGATCTGCTTTATCAGCACAGAGTTGACCCTAATGTTCCGATAGAAGATGTTGCGGGAACAGTGAAAGACTTGATAGAGGAGGGCAAAGTAAAGTATTTCGGTTTATCGGAAGCGAGTTCCACAACAATCAGAAAAGCACATTCAGTTCAACCTGTATCCGCATTACAAAGCGAATACTCTTTATTTTGGCGTGAACCGGAAAATGAAATTATACCGACTTTGGAAGAGTTAGGAATTGGTTTCGTTCCGTTCAGTCCTTTGGGAAAAGGCTTCCTAACCGGTATCATCAACAAAAAATTAGAGGCTGTCGACCGCAGAAATGTCATTCCACGTTTCACCGAAGAAAATATTAAAGCGAATATGGTTTTAGTAGATGCGCTTTCTGAGATTGCCCAACAAAAAAATATTTCAACAAGTCAATTAGCATTGGCTTGGCTCTTAGCTCAAAAGCCTTGGATCGCACCAATTCCCGGGACTACAAAATTGCATCGTTTGGAGGAAAACATCGCCAGTACAAATATTGTATTGACAACCGATGAACTGGCAAAAATTGACGAAATGGTCAATGGAATTACACTGGTGGGCGACCGTTATCCCGAATTTTTAGAAAAACAAATTGACAGATAAAAACAAATAGCAATGCAGAATATCAAAGGAAAAGTAGTTGCCATTACAGGCGCAAGCAGTGGAATGGGTAAGGTTATCGCCTTAGAATTAGCTAAAAACGGTGCGAAGGTCGTTTTGGGTGCAAGACGAACAGAACAATTACAACAGATTGTTGAAGAAATTAAAATCAAAGGTGGTTACGCAGCCTGTGCTCAAATTGATGTGAAGAATAAATCCGATCTTGTAAGACTGGTCAATACAGCAGTTGAGGAATACGGAAAATTAGATGTCATTGTGAACAATGCCGGAGTCAGCCAGTTAAGCCGCATTGACGAGCTGGATGTTGACGGCTGGGAAGAAATGATCGACATTAACCTCAAAGGTGTTTTGTATGGAATGGCGGCTGCAATTCCTGTTTTCAAGCAACTGCAATCGGGTCATATCGTCAATATCATTTCAACGTCAGGAATCAAGATTGTACCCATGCAGGGTGTTTACGCAGGAACCAAAAATGCGGTAAGAACTATCGCTGAAGTATTTAGACAAGAATCAGACGGAACAATCAGGATTACCGGAATTTCGCCAGGTGTTGTAAAAACCAACTTTGCTGAAAATATAAAAAACAAGGAAATGAAAACCATCATCAAGGATAATATGGAAAATCTGGCCATTAGCCCGGATGCCATTGCTAATGCTGTTATTTACGCCATAAGCCAACCTGCAGATGTTGAAGTTGGTGATATTGTAATTCGTCCCTCAAAACAAAATTGATTAAATTCGTAAATGAAATGCAACAACAATCTGACATCAATCAAATTAAAAGTATATCGCAATTGGTGCGGGTATTGGGATTTCCTGCGCCATTGCACCCGTTGATCGCATTGGTGGACTACAATGCTGTTTCAATTGATATGTTTCCGAAAGGGCAAAAGGTGAGTCTGGATTTTTACAAGATCTCCTTTAAGCCTACCTTCAAAGGACACATAAAGTACGGACAGGGCTATTATGATTTTGAAGAAGGTGGACTGGCGTTTCTGAAGCCGAAACAAATTGTTATTTCACCCGAAGAAACGGAGAGCTATGAAGGGATTGCCTTGTATTTCCATCCAGACTTTATCCGCAACTATCCGCTGGGAAAAACGATTAATCAGTATGGCTTTTTCTCCTACGATGTCTCTGAAGCCTTGTTTTTATCGGCAAAGGAAAAAGAAATTATAGCTAATTTATTTGATACAATAGCGAATGAATTGGACAACAATATTGATGGTTTCAGTCAGGATGTTCTGGTGTCGCAGATAGAATTGTTATTGAATTACAGCAACCGTTTTTACAATAGGCAATTCATCACTAGGAAAGCAGTCAATCACGACATCATCACTTCTTTGGATCGACTGTTAAACAATTATTTTGAAGAAGAAAAAAGTCTGAAAAATGGTTTACCGTCCGTAAAATATATCAGCACGGAATTAAAGCTGTCGCAACGCTATCTGAGCGATATGCTGAGTTCATTGACAGGACTAAATACACAACAATATATTCAGAATACAGTCATAGAAAAAGCGAAAGAAAAATTGTCAACAACGGATTTATCCGTTTCGGAAATTGCTTATGAACTGGGCTTTGAGCATTCTCAATCTTTCAGCAAACTTTTCAAAACAAAGACAAACGTTTCGCCATTGCAGTTTAGAAAGTCGTTTAATTAAAAAGTTGTACTAAGTTCCATCGTCTGTAATTACGACGATATCAATCTCTTGGTCGTTTCTTTTTTTTCTTCATCCTGCTGGCAAAATTCAGTTCCTCAAAATCTTCTCCTTGTGCTTCAGGCAGTAAACCACCCAATGCTTCAATCAAACCATCTTCGTGTCTATCAGTAGAATTAATGAAGTCGAACAAATAATGTGGTTCTTGGGCAGGAAGATCCGCGTCATTTGTCCTTGGTGTTTTCGATTGCTGTTTAACTGACTCTTTATTATCAGGCTTGATGTTATTGTTCCAATGATCATTAAGAGTATTGGCAGAAAATTCTTTGCCTAAGTGTGAACCGTTCCAAACCGTTTTAGAATTGTGGTCTATAAAAGTTATACCATAAATACGTCCTGTGTCATTTCTACGTACTATCACATTAATGCCTTGTTTGCCTAACTGTTTTTTAAAAACCTGTTCATCATTTGTTGATTTTAAAGCAATAGTAACGGCTGCTTTGATAGTGGGCTTTGACCGATGGCCTTTTAAAGCCTCTTTGCTTTTTGCGAAGTGCAATTCCAACTCCGGTAATCCTGTATTTTTTCCAAACAAAGATGCTTTAAAAGGATTCCCAGCTTTTTCCCCTTGGCCATCTAAAGGAAAATAAAGCAATCCTCTTTTTAATTGGCCATGTAATTCACCTTCTATTTTCTCGGCTGTAATATTAAATAATGAAAGCAAGGCATTGTATTCCCCAAAGGATTGAAATTGGTAGTAAGAGGATATGTGTCGTATTACCGACGCAATCTGGCTTTTAATATCTCCAGCCTTATAATCAATCGGTCGAAAGATCTTGTGATTTTGCTGAGACTGTTTCTCAACTGCTGATATAAGACCAAATTTATTTTCCAATTCCCGGCAGATTTTCATCGATCGGATCTTTTCAAATTTGTCGGATATTTTCCTTCCATCTTCATCTATACAGACTGAAACAATATGGATATGACTCCGGTCGATATCATTATGTTTGAATACTACAAATGGCTGACCAACAAAACCCATCTCATTCATATAAAGCTGAGCCATTTCTTTATATTGTTCATCAGAGACTTGATCTTTAGGATCAGGATTCAGGGAGATATGCAACGTGTGTTTTTCAGTCTTTCGGTTTGCCAAAAGATAAGGTTCAAATGATCTCGCCAATTGAGCAACTGAATACTTCCCGTCAGCTGATTCAATCATTTTATAGGTCATCAGAATTTCTCCTTTATCCTTTTCAATTTTTGAATTATTATAAGACAGGGAGCCAAAAAGATTACTGCTTCTTCCAATTTTTGCGATCATGTTATTCTTGATTTTTCAAATGTTTCTGATCAAATTCTTTTGTCAACTGCATCACTTTTTTAAAGATGTCGACCATTTCAATAGTGTTTTTTTCCAATTTATAGAGTAGTGCTGCAGCTTTTTTCTCAGAAAAATTAGTGTACAACAGTTTAACCACTTGATTATAATTGACCCCCACAGACCGAAACTGACTGTGAAAAGAGGTCAGCCGCATATAAAAATCGACCGTTCCCTTATCCACTTTAACGGTCTTTATTGTCTTTTCGAAAATGCACGAAGTGATAAAATGGGCCTTCACTTTCATTCCTGACTCGTCAAAAAGTTCAAGAAAGCGGGAATGTTCCACCTCATTAAATGAGATTGTATATCGGATCTTGGAAGGATCGGCCTTTGGACGGCGTCCCGTTTTTTTCTGTGGTTTACTATTATGATCATTCATCGTCTGTCCAATTAAATTTACAAAACATCGACTTCGGAGATTGTTTCTGCCCCCTGCAAGGGCAAGTTGTTTTGAGCATCTGAAAACGTTTCGAGATGCTCAAAACACAACTTGCCCCTTTCGGGTGAAAGGATAAAGCTATAATAGAATAGATTCAATCCAGTATTACAGGCTCTTCCTATGTGAAAAGATTTAGAGCATTAATCCATTCAATCACCCTTTGACAAAGTAAACTACAATGCTTCACAGACTCTCTAAAGTTCATAAGGCCAAACAAATCCATTGCGAGACAAAGACAACCACTCAGAAGGTGAGTACAGCCGGATGTTATTCATTTGTACCAGGATGTCATCACGACTGATGTATGGCAAAATCGTTTGAGTTCTTGAAGGCAGGCATTCCAACTTTCCAGAGGTCAGTCAGGATATCCGGAATGCAATAGCACAAGATAAAGATCGGTCAGGCATTTCAACCTGACGGAAGTACAGGATCCTTTAAGGAAAGGCCCGCTGACTGATTGAATTCTGGTCATACAGTTGGAAGTCAGATATGCTTTCAATTGCCTAAGATTGCAGGAAAGCAGGATGTGATTTGAGCCTGCCAGCCAGCTGTCACTCTAGAAGTATCGTTAACCAATGTTCAACTATAAAATCAGAAAAATGGAAACAAAAAAACAACCAATAATCATTGCCTTTTCCACTCAAAAGGGAGGGGTGGGAAAAAGTACCTTCACAGTACTTTTGGCAAGTATCCTTCATTACCGGTTAGGATATCAAGTCGCTGTGTTCGACTGTGACTTTCCGCAGTACAGTTTGATACAGATGCGGGAAAGGGATCTTAAAACAGTTATGCATAATGAGGTCTTAAAAAAAATGGCTCATAAACAGTTTACAACTATTAATAAAAAAGCCTATCCTGTTTTTCAGAGCAAGACCGATACGGTTTTGGAAGAGCTTGAAAATTATCTTATAAATTCCGAAGTTGCACCGAATGTAGTTTTTCTAGACCTGCCTGGCACGGTCAATACGGCTGGGATATTAAGTACACTTGCCAATGTCCATTATATCTTTTCACCTATAACTGCCGATAGAGTCGTCCTTGAAAGCACCCTGAGTTTTACGGATGTTCTGACCAATGTCTTGATGAAGAAAAAGCATACCGAGATCAAAAGCATACAGCTGTTCTGGAATCAGGTCGATGGTAGGGAGAAAACCCCATTGTACAAAAATTACAATAAGGTGATCAAAGATCTGGGACTTCAATTGATGGAATCATCCATCACAGACAGCAAGAGATTTCGCAAAGAAGGGGAGACGGTTGCAAAAACTGTTTTCCGTTCGACCTTATTGCCGGCAGACCCTAAGTTGATGACATTATGTAGGCTAGACCAGTTTATGGAAGAGTTTTTAAGAATCATAAAATTGTAAAAAGATGGACAGTGATAAACTAAACCGCGAAGACAACAATATTGATGAACAATATCTGATGTCTATCATGGCTGGCAGCACAAAGAAGGAACCACAGAGGCAGGAACTTGATTCTGAAAAGGACAAGCAGCCTACGAAGCAAAGAATAAAGAACAAAAAAAGTGTTGGAATCACCTACGCTGATCAGTTTCTTACTCATCACACCATGACCAAGCGTGGTGATAAAAGTATCTATATTCGACCTGAATATCACGAAAGACTTTCCCGGATCATCCAGATCATTGCCGACGACCAGATCCCTTTATATGCTTATCTAGATAATATTTTGGCGTACCATTTTGAAACGTTTGAAAAAGAGATCACTGATGATTTCAACAGCAAATACCGTCCAATCTTTTAATCTATCATCTTATGGAACAATTAATCATCATAGGACTATTACTCATTATCATCCTACTACTTTGGGACAGGAAGTTTATAGATCAGCATCCAAATGAAAAAAGTGCCGAACCTCAACTACCTGTGCCCTCCATTATGGGAAAAACAAAGATAGAAGAGAGAAAACCAGTGCCATCCGATGCCGATTATAGCCAGAACAAATCTATCGTACTAAAAGCAAATAATTTTGATTCAGAAACCAAGGAGGAGGTATTTGAAAATACAGCTTCAAAAAAAGAACTTGACGAGATACTGGTCAAAAATAATGATTGGGAAGACGAGGAAGAAGACTGGCAGTGCCAAGATGATTCTAAAATAGAAAGCGGGTTTGCCACAGGGGTTACCTTTCAGGAATTGAGTACTGCGGGACAGTTGCTTCAGCAAGATTTGCTGGAGCCTGACTTAGAACAGCAAGCAGTTCACATCATTCAGAAAATTCAGGGAACCGAGCTTTTTGATCTTTTAGAAAATTCATTAGGTGACGCATCAAAGCGAGTTGCCGCTTTGCTTAGCCAGAGTATTTCGAATGAAGGTGAGGACATTTCTTTTAAGCGTAAAGATGGTGCGGATGGTTTCGACATTGGGGAATTTGTTTAGTCAGATTCCCCTTTTTGCTCATTGTATGAGATTCATAAAAGATTTTGATATTGAGAATTTTTTTTTAAAACCTTTTATCTTTTAATTGTTTTCAGCCAGCTTTGATAAATAGGAAACCAAACGCGGTCGCCATTAGATCCGTTGCAAAGTATTATAATACCGCTTTTTGAAGGAAGATCTAACAACAATGCTGCGCTCCATCCGGCATTTTCACCGGTATGACCAATAGTTCGGAAATTTTCATAATTCATAAATCTGTAACCAAGTCCGCTTTCGCCCTCGGTGGAAGAAGGAAGAACAGGCGTTTCCATCAGCTTGATAGTCTCAGGTTTTAGAACTTTAATCAATTGTTTGGGATCTAGGGTAATCGATAGTTCTGCAAAGTGAGCCAGATCGACAATCGTAGTCTGCAATCCTGCAGCCGCTTTTTCAGTGAAGATTCTATTTTTGATGGGATTGCCGAGTTCGTCGTATGCGGTTGCAGAGTTGGGCTTCATATCTTCTGTCCATTCGTAGTTGGTGTTTTTCATACCAAGTGGCAGGAAGATATTTTGCTTCATATAGTTGGTGAAATCCTGTTTGGTTTTCTCTTCCAAAAGCAGTTGGGCGAGTGTGTAACCGCCTCCGGAATATTCCCATTTTGTTCCCGGTTCGCTGATGAGATGTACGGTTTCACCATTGCGTTTTGTTTTTCCATTCAGTGATTCTTCGAGACTTAGCAATGGAGTTCCTTGATCCGATCCGCCGTAACCATGAACAGAAAGTCCTGCCGTATGACTCAGCAATCGCCGTAATGTTACTTTAGATTCATCAAATTCAGAGCGGGGCAGATGCCAGCGGGTAAGAGATTGTTCAACAGGATCGTCCAGTTTTATAAGGTCCTTCTCTGTCAATTGCATAAAGCCCCAGGAAGAAACCAGTTTGGAGACGGAACCGATATTGAAAATTGTTTCCGGTGTTACGGGTCTTTTGCTTGCCAGATCCGCATAACCCATCGATTGTATCCATGCGATTTTTCCATCCCGAATTACAGCAACTCCAACGCCGGGAACATTATTTTTTACAGTTAGCTCCTGTCCCAACTTTTCTATTTCCATATACAGCGCGTCATTTTTATTTGCAATAGAATTTTTGGCGGTGTTTGTTGTTGAGCAGGAAAATGTAGTCCCCACTAACACAATAGCTAAGACATTTATCAGGATAACTTTAATTGATTCATATTTCATATAAGTGATTATTCTAGCCATGTGCTTCAGGATTAAAAACCAATACATTTCGCTGAAACTCAAATGTCCGAAATAATAATGTCTTCAAAGAAATTATTATCATAAATCTGAAATTAATTAATAGAGATTAAGACACATAGTACCAAACAATTCCTCTGATTTCCAATTTACCACAACAGGACAATTTCCATAACACCTTTGACTTATCGACCCACAGGGCGTGGGGTGAAGTAACAATTAATGTGTTTCAGTTATGGAAAAACAAAGAAAAAAACTACTGCTATTAGGTCTGACCTTTTTTGCAGTAACAGGTGCCTTTGCCCAAGGCAATGGTACCGCAGGAATTAATGAGGCTACACAAATGGTGACCTCTTATTTTGAACCCGCAACTCAGCTCATCTATGCGATCGGTGCTGTTGTCGGACTTATTGGAGGGGTCAAGGTGTATAACAAGTTCAGCAGTGGTGACCCTGACACCAGCAAGACCGCTGCCAGCTGGTTTGGAGCGTGTATCTTCTTAATTGTAGCTGCAACGATCCTACGTTCATTCTTCCTTTAAACTTTGTTACGATGAATACTTATCATATCAACAAAGGCATCGGAAGGACGGTCGAGTTCAAAGGATTAAAAGCACAGTACCTGTTCATTTTTGCAGGGGGATTATTGGGGATACTTGTATGCGTGATAATCATGTACATGGCTGGCGTCAATACCTATCTCTGCCTTACGATTGGCGGAGCAAGTAGTGCTATTCTCATCTGGCAGACCTTCTTACTCAACGGAAAATACGGCGAGCACGGACTTATGAAATTGGGTGCCCAAAAGAAGCATCCCAAGTATATCATCAGTCGCAAATGCATCTATCGCTACCTGAAAAGTAACCGTCAAAAATCTTCAGCATGAGAAATACCTCCAAAGCCGCAACGCTGGAAAGTAGATTTCCACTGCTTGCGATAGAGAACAACTGCATTATTTCAAAAGATGCGGATGTCACGGTTTGTTTCAAGGTCAGGCTGCCTGAACTCTTTACGGTGGCGTCGGCGGAATATGAAGCGATCCATTCAGCATGGTTCAAGGCTATCAAGACACTTCCTGATTTTACGGTCGTCCATAAGCAGGACTGGTTTATCAAGGAAAATTACAATCCTGATCTGTCCAGAGAAGACCAGAGCTTTCTGTCAAAGTCTTTTGAGCGCCATTTCAATGAGAGACCATTTTTGAACCACTACTGTTATCTATTCATCACGAAAACCAGTAGAGAGAGAATGCGGATGCAGAGCAACTTCTCATCCCTATGCAAAGGCAAACTGATCCCCAAGGAGATCAAAGACAAAGAGGTGATCAGCCGTTTTTTGGAAGCCGTCGATCAGTTTGAAAGAATTGTGAATGACAGCGGCTACGTCCATCTGGAACGGATGACCGAAGATGAGATCTCAGGAACTGATGACAAGTCGGGAATACTCGAACAGTACCTGACCCTGTCAAGAGAGTCGAATCCATCTCTCCAGGACATTAAGCTTGGATCAGAAGAATTGCGTATCGGCAACAATCGCATCAGCATGCATACACTATCCGATACCGATGATCTGCCAGGCACTGTCTCATCACACAGCCGGTATGAAAAACTGAGTACCGACCGCAGTGACTGTCTGCTTTCCTTTGCATCGCCAGTAGGACTTCTGTTGAGCTGCAATCACATCTATAATCAGTATCTGTTCATTGATAACAGCGATGAAAACCTGACCAAATTTGAAAAGTCAGCCAGAAACATGCATTCGTTGGCTAGGTACAGCAGGGCGAATCAGATCAACAAGGAATGGATCGAGAAATACCTCAATGAAGCCCATTCCTACGGTCTGCAGTCCATCCGAGCGCATTTCAATGTGATGTCCTGGTCGGATAATCCTTTAGAATTAAAGCAGCTGAAAAATGACACCGGAAGTGCATTGGCCTTGATGGAATGCAAGCCCCGCCACAATACGACGGACACAGCGACCTTGTATTGGGCAGGGATTCCAGGTAATGCGGGCGACTTTCCAAGTGAAGAAAGCTTCTATACATTCATTGAACCTGCCTTGTGCTTTTTCACCGAAGAGACCAACTATCAGGACTCCCCGTCACCTTTCGGAATCAAGATGGCTGACCGTCTAACCGGAAAACCAATCCATCTGGATATCTCCGATCTGCCGATGAAGCGTGGGATCATCACCAATCGGAACAAGTTTATTTTGGGGCCTTCGGGAAGTGGCAAATCATTCTTCACCAACCACATGGTCAGACAGTATTATGAGCAGGGTGCTCACGTATTACTGGTCGATACCGGAAATTCCTATCAGGGATTGTGTGAACTTATAAAAGGCAAGACAAAAGGGGAGGACGGCGTGTATTTTACCTACACGGAAGACAATCCTATTGCCTTCAATCCATTTTACACCGATGATGGTGTCTTTGACATCGAAAAAAGAGAGAGTATCAAGACCTTGATCCTGACTTTATGGAAGAGGGATGATGAACCGCCTACAAGATCTGAAGAAGTGGCGCTGTCCAATGCGGTCAGCGGATACATAGAACAGATCAGGAGTAAAAATTCCCATCCCTCATTCAATGGATTCTATGATTATGTGAAAGATGACTATCAGAAAGTTCTGGAACAAAAGAAGGTCAGGGAAAAGGATTTTGACATCGCCAACTTCCTTAATGTATTGGAGCCCTATTACAAAGGCGGCGAATACGATTATCTGTTGAATTCGGAAAAGCAGCTTGACCTGTTGTCCAAAAGGTTCATCGTGTTTGAGATCGATGCGATCAAAGACCACAAGATCCTGTTCCCCATCGTGACGATTATTATTATGGAGGTCTTCATCAACAAGATGCGACGACTCAAGGGCATCAGAAAACTGATCCTCATCGAAGAAGCTTGGAAAGCGATCGCCAAAGAAGGAATGGCAGAGTACATCAAATACCTTTTCAAGACGGTCAGGAAATTCTTCGGAGAGGCCATTGTGGTAACCCAGGAAGTCGATGATATCATCCAGTCACCGATCGTCAAGGAGAGCATCATCAACAATTCAGACTGCAAGATCCTTCTGGATCAGCGCAAGTATATGAACAAGTTCGATGACATCCAGGCAATGTTGGGATTGACTGACAAAGAAAAGTCACAGTTACTTTCCATCAATATGAACAATGATCCTAAGAGACTCTACAAAGAAGTCTGGATCGGACTGGGCGGAACCCATTCTGCCGTCTATGCTACGGAAGTTTCCACAGAAGAATATCTGGCTTACACGACAGAAGAGACAGAGAAAATGGAGGTCATGAATCTCGCTTCTGAATTGGATGGCAATGTAGAACAGGCCATCAAGAGGATCTCCCTCAAGAGGATCAAATCGACCAAAGACAACTAATTCAATCATTAAAATTTTACTACAATGAAAAATTACATCATTAAAACAACAATGGTAGCCGTTTTCGCTACCGCAAACTATGCAAATGCACAATTCGTAGTGACCGATCCGGCCAATCTGGCATCAGGCATTTTGAACTCCGCCAATGAGATCGTGCAGACCTCATCAACGGTTTCCAACGTTATCAAGAACTTCAACGAGGTCAAGAAGGTCTATGAACAGGGAAAGGAGTATTACGACAAGCTGAAGGCTGTCAACAACCTGGTCAAAGATGCCCGAAAGGTGCAGCAGACGGTTCTTCTCGTAGGCGATGTCTCAGAGATCTACGTCAATAATTTTGGCAAGATGCTCAACGACCCCAACTTCAATGTCCAGGAACTGACGGCCATTGCCAACGGTTATTCAGCCCTGCTGAACGAAAGTACGGAGCTACTAAAAGAGCTGAAAGAGATCATCACTGCGAATGGTCTTTCCCTGAACGATAAGGAAAGAATGGATGTGATCGACAGGGTTTACAAAGAGGTCAAAGAGTACCATAATCTGGTAAGATACTACACCAACAAGAATATTTCTGTCAGCTATCTGAGAGCCAAAAAGCAGAACAACACGAAAAGGGTGTTGGACCTTTACGGAACCGCCAATCAAAAATACTGGTAAGATGGAACCGACTAGTTTACACGAAGTACTTCGTTCGGTCTATGATGAGATGATGCCCCTATGTGCCGATATGGCTGCCGTAGCTAAGGGTGTCGCGGGTCTGGGCGCACTGTTCTTTGTGGCCATCAAGGTATGGCAGTCACTCAGCCGTGCCGAACCGATCGATCTGTTTCCTATGCTGAGACCTTTTGCCATCGGTATCTGCATTATGTTCTTTTCAACATTGGTATTGGGCAGCATCAATGGTGTTTTAAGTCCGATCGTTCAGGGAAGTCATTCGATGCTGGAAGATCAGGTTCTTGATATGAACGAATTGCAACAGAAAAAAGACCTTTTGGAACGGGAAGCGATGCTTAGAAATCCCGAAATGGCCTATCTGATCTCTGATGAGGAATTTGATAAAAAGTTAGAAGAGCTTGGATGGTCTCCATCAGACCTGGTGACCATGTCCGGAATGTACATCGAAAGGGAGATGTTTGACATCAAGAAAGATATCAGGGACGGTTTTCGTGAGTTTCTGGAGATCCTATTCCAATCAGCAGCTCTGGTCATTGATACAATCCGAACCTTCTTTCTCATTGTACTGTCTATTTTGGGACCCATTGCTTTTGCCATCTCTGTTTGGGATGGTTTCCAGACCACCCTCACACAATGGCTGACGAGATATATTAGTGTTTATCTATGGCTGCCAGTTGCGGATATTTTCAGTGCAATATTGGCCAAAATACAAACGCTCATCCTGGAACGGGATATTGAGATGCTAGCAGATTCTAATTTCATTCCTGATACATCTAACACGGTCTACATCATCTATATGATCATCGGGATTATCGGATATTTTACGGTTCCAACCGTTACCGGATGGGTCATTCAGGCAGGAGGCGCCGGTAACTTTATGCGCAATGTCAACCAGACCGCCACAAAATCAGGAAATATTGCGGGAGCAGCAGCGGGTTCTGCAACAGGTAATATCTCAGGCAGATTATTAAAATAAAAATACGATCCAATGGAATTTAAAACTTTAAGAAATATAGAGAGCAGCTTCAAGCAGATCCGCCTATTTACATTTGTTTTTGCGGTGCTCTGCTTTGCAGTAGTTGGAGTTGTCGTTTTCAAGTCCTATCAATTTGCAGAAGAACAACGTCAGAAGATCTACGTGTTGGACAACGGTAAATCACTGATGGTCGCCCTGTCTCAGGATATGTCGATCAACAGGCCTGTCGAGGCAAGGGAGCATGTAAGGCGTTTTCACGAGCTGTTCTTTACAGTGGCGCCGGATAAGAATGCCATTGAAAGCAATGTTAAAAGAGCTTTCAATCTGGCAGACCAGTCCGCATTCGATTACTATAAAGACCTTCAGGAGAAAGGCTATTACAACCGGATCATCTCAGGGAATATTCAGCAGAGGGTAGAGGTTGACAGTGTCGTTGCCAACTTCGACAGCTATCCTTATAACGTAAAAACGTACGCAAGACAGTTCATTATCCGATCTAGCAATCTGACGATACGAAGTCTGATCACCAATTGTTCATTAGTGAACTCTGTGCGGTCAGACAGCAATCCCCAGGGATTTACGATTGAAAAATTCAATGTCCTTGAAAACAAAGATGTTGAAACTGTTGAACGTTAAAAGTCAGAACAATGAAAAAAATAAGGGATAAAATAGAGCGCCAGATTTTGCATGCAGACAGAAAATGGAAAGAGCTCCCGGCGAAACGCCAGAGGTTTTTCACCAAGCTGTTTTTTGCAGGTTATACCGTAGTTAACTTACTGGTGTTGATCAGCATCTTTATCACAACAGCAAATGATAACAACACCATGTCAATCAGTCATATTACGACCATATCAGATCACACTGCTATGAAAAGACAGTCACACGATAACAAAACGGGTTCAACCATTAAAAAATAGGACAATGAAAGATTCGAATAAGATCAAGATCACGGAGGGCGAATCGCAGGAACGGGAAAAAGAAGCAGAAGGTCTGCAGAAATTTCCAGTGGAACGATTTAAAAAGCCGATCATCTATTTTCTGATGGCTGTTGTCTGTGTCGGATGCCTCTACCTCATCTTTAAACCAAACGAGGATAAGGTCATTGAAGAATCAGGCTTCAATGCAGGTATACCGCAGGCAAAGGAAGACCAGTTACAATCTGATAAACAGAAAGCCTATGAGCAACAATTGCTGGAGAAAAAAAATGAAGAGAAAAGAAATGCGATGACCAACTTGTCTGATTACTGGACTGACCAAAACAGCCTTAACCAAAATTCTGATCAGACGTCATTGACTGCTAATCCGAATAGTTTGTCACCATCTAATCCGAGTGCAGTTAACAGCTATCGCAATGCGCAGCAGACATTAGGTTCCTTCTACAGCAGGGATGATCAGGAAGTGAATAATCTTAGGAAAGAAATATCCAGATTAAAAAATGAAGCTTTGCAGAACAATGCTGTTCCTGCTGGTCTTAGGGTCAATGACCAATTGGAGCTGATGGAAAAATCCTACCAAATGGCTGCGAAATACCTTCCCCAAAGTAATAAGCAGGAAGATCTTATATCAAGAGAAGAGGATGTGAAGCAGCCTTCTGGAAATAAAGTACAGCTCACAGCAGTAAAATCAGCTCAATTAAATATTGTCTCTTCTTTGTACAGAGAGCCATCGGACAGCGCCTTTCTGGCTGGTCTGAATGATAATAGATTGTTCGGAACTCAGGATGAAACCAAAAACACAAGGTATTCTAAGAATGCGATCAAAGGTCTTTTACAGGAGTCAATGACGATGACCAATGAAAGTACATTATCGATCAGACTCTTGGAAAGTATGCTTCTGGCTCATACCAAAATTCCTGCAGGGACCTTACTAAAGGCAAACGGCAAATTTCAGGGTGGGAGACTGCAATTGAAAATTTCGTCGATAGAATATCAGGGTAGCATTTATCCTGTAGAGATCAATGTTCATGACAATGATGGTCAGCTCGGCTTATATGTTCCTTATTCACCGGAGCAAAATGCTGTGACCGACATTGTGGGCAGTATGGGGCAAACTTCTGGTACCAATATTATGATGACGCAGTCGGCAGGTCAGCAGATCGCGGCGGATTTAAGCAGAGGCGTTGTGCAGGGGTTATCAGGATATTTCCAGAAACGGGTCAGACAACAAAAAGTAAAGGTAAAAGCGGGCCATCAGGTTTTGCTTGTGCCAAAAAAATAACCCATTAAAAAACAATAAAATGAATAAAATAAAAAGCCATTATCTTTTGATGATCGTATTTCTGCTTTTGACAGTAAGAGCACTAGCGCAGGATTCTATCTTTACATATCTTCCATTAGAAGAGGCTAGATTACAGCCCTACAAAATGCAGGTCACCTACAATAAAACCTCGCACCTGCTTTTTCCTTCGCCGATCCGATATGTTGACTTGGGGAGTGACCTGCTGGTCGCCAATAAGGCAGAGCCGGTTGGAAATGTTCTTCGGATCAAATCGGCAGTCAGGGACTTCGAAGAAGAAACCAATTTTTCGGTGATCACCGAAGACGGAAAGTTCTACAGCTTCGATGTGTTTTACAGTTCATATCCTGACGCACTCAGCTATGACCTTTTAAAGATGCAGAGAAGCAATGAGCGACAGTATATTGCGGATGTCCTGTTTGAAGATCTCAGAGGAAGTTCGTCCTCTCTTACGGAATTGATTATGGAAAACCTGTATGAAAAAAGCAGCAAGACCATCAAACACATATCGTCCGGAAGCTATAGGATCCAGTTTTCAGTCCGGGCACTGCACGTCAATGATAGCAAATTCTTTTTCACCTTAGAGGTTAAAAACAGCAGCAATGTGGCGTATGACATTGATCTGGTCAATTTCAAAATTATCGATAAGAAGAATTTGAAAAGAACGGTTGTTCAGGACAAACTGTTAAAGCCGATTAGGGTATATTTTCCAACAATGACAGCTTCTCATCATTCTGAAATATCAGGAGTTTACTTATTGGATCAGTTTACCCTTCTGAAAGATCAGGTTTTGGAAATTGAAATTCTGGAAAAGAATGGCGGAAGGCATCAGAAGGTTCAGCTTGAAAATACCGATCTGATCCATGCCAGGCTGATCAGCAGTTTAAACGTAAAAACAAAATAAGATGAATAGAATATTTTTAACAACCGCATTACTACTTACAATAAGTATTCAATCGTTTGCCCAGCAAATGATCCCTAAGCAAAAAGGATTCGAAATTTCATATTCAGTATTTCCACAATCTCCTGAAAAGCAAAATTACGCTTTAGGTGCAGGTGTTATTTCTTACACCAAAAACGGTAATTACCTCTTCGGATTGGCCGAATACAGCAGAAAGTATTACGAATATGCCCATTACGATATCCCGATTGATACCTTCCTTTTCAATGGGGGTTACAGTCTCTATGTGTGGGGAGATCTGATGCGGAATGTCAATATCAATCTGGGTTTAGGAGGGCTTGCAGGTTATGAGCAGATCAATGGGGGAAATAAAACGATCTATGATGGCTCTATTATTAATGCAACCGAGAATTTTATTTATGGTGCAAGTGGTAAACTATCTTTAGAAAGTTATCTGACAGACCATTTGGTTTTTTTGGTCAATGGGCAGCTGCGCTATTTGCAGAACAGTCAGCTCGGTGAGTTTCACGCTTTGTTTGGTTTCGGAATGCGATTTAATTTTTAAAAAAGCTTGTAAAATGAAAAATGTAATCAACAAAAAGATCTTGCAACTATATAAGTATTCAATGGTAATTTTCTTAATTAGTTTTGTATTTAATTCCTGTCAGGACAACGATCTGGAAATTCAACAGGACTTTCCTTTTCAAGTCCAAATAATGCCTGTTCCTGGTAAAATAGCTGAGAATGAAACGGTAGAAATTCGCATTTCACTATTGACTTCTTCGAACTTTAATGGAACAATGTACAGTGTTAGGTATTTTCAATATGAAGGAGCTGGTCAACTTCAATATTACAGCGATCCACCATATCTACCGAATGACGAGTATCCATTGAAGCAAAAACAATTCAGACTTTACTATACATCTAAAGCTTCCGAATCCCATCAGTTCAGTATTTGGATAAAGGATAGTTTTGGAAATGAAAGAAAGGTAGATTTTGAATTTGACAATGCATCTTAAAATTTCTAATTGACTTCTAGCGGCTTGGTTTTGTACCAAGCCGCTTTTCATGAGGACATTGAAAGCAAAATCAGGTCAGGATTGGACTAAGTAAAGTCTTAGTGCCATTTTACGGGAGATTGCAAACAAAAATGAATTATTTGGGATCCAAAATAAGACTATTAGGTTTTATCTACAATGTAATTTCAAATTCTGTAGAACAAAAACTGGCTGATTGCAGCTTCTGTGATCTGTTTGCAGGAACAGGAGTAGTAGGAAACTATTTCCATGACAAAGTTGAAAGTATAATTTACAACGACAGGGAGTACTACAGCTTTGTTATTAACAGTGCATTCTTTAGCAAAGTATCAGAAGAGAAATACCGGGCAATGCTTGCGGAACTAAATCAATTAGATGGCAGGGAAGGATTTATATTTAATCAATATTCGGAATGCGGAACAGCTGGTCGGTTATATTTTTCAGCCGAAAACGGTCGAAAAATAGATGCCATAAGGATGGATATTGAACGACGATTTCAAAGTTTTGAGATAGATCAAGATTTCTATATCCTTTTATTGGCTACCTTGCTAAAAGCGGTTGATAAAGTTGCTAACACAGCCTCCGTGTACTGCGCTTACCTAAAGATACTAAAAATAACTGCCAACAAGAACTTACAATTACTTCCTCTTAAAAGAACGTCACTACCGCTTCCGGACTATCAAATATTTAATATGGACAGCAGCGAATTAATTACCCAGGTGAAAGGTGACATCCTGTATTTGGATCCTCCGTACAATGGCAGAGAATATGGTTCCTATTATCATTTGTTGAATACCATTGCTTTGTATGATATCGATTTTGAGCCTCGGGGAAAGGCTGGTTTGAGACGCTACAATACATCAAAGTTCTGTTTAAGATCAGAGGCTGAAAATGTGATGTTTGATCTTTTAAAAAAATGCGATTTTCAGCATATTTTCTTAAGTTACAATAATGAAGGATTTCTTTCATATCCTATTATTAAGGAGATGATGAATGGTTTGGGAACTTATAGTTGTTCAATGATTGAATACAAGCGATTTCAAAGTAAGCAAGCAATGGGTACTGGGAGAACAGTAGAATATCTTCATCATTTAATAAAACATTAAATCTACACAGGCTCACAACTTTTATGAAGCAGGGAGGTTTTGTGAGGAATAACATAAGAGTTGTATCCCTACTTTTTGCGAAAAGACGTTTCCGACCACCGGAAGGAATTGTCTTTTCGCCCGAATTTGAAAATACACGACAATATTTGAAACGTCGTGTATTTTTTTTAATAATATGAATTCATTTACAAAAGACCTTCGTCGGCAAATGATAAATGATTGGTTGATGTCAGAATGAAGTGATCCAGTAATTTAAGGTTTAAAAATTCTGATGCGCTTTTAATGCTATGCGTAATTTTCATATCTTCGGCAGAAGGTTTCAAATTTCCGGAGGGGTGATTATGTGCCAATATTAAAGCTGAAGCGTTACAAAGCAGTGCCGCCTGCATGATGATACGAACATCGACAACCGTGGAAGAAATTCCCGATTCAGAAATTTTTCTGATCCCTAAAACTTTGTGAGCCTGATTTAAATATAAGGCAAAAAATGATTCTCGGTAATCTATTTCATCACGGTCAAAGTGCTGACGGAATACATCCACTGCGTCCCGCGAACTACTAACTAATTTTTCAGAATTTCCTTTTCTGGAATAACTTAATTTTATCTCGTTGACAATATTGAATTTCATAATGGTTGCTCCTGTACGGCAGAGACTTGAATTTCCCGTACTTAACTTTTAAAATCTCTAATTAATTCATGATCAGAGTTTCTGCGCCAGATTGGGCAAAATTTTTACACAGGTCAAAAGCCTTTTGAGATTTCAATTGTGCAGTCCCACCCAAAACGATGGACTGTAATTTGGCTTCATCATCTTTGTATGTTTTGACATTCTGATAATATCCTGTCACTGCGTTATATGCTCCGAACAACGTCCCTTTTGTGGTTTCCGTCTGTTGGGTGTCGCTCATCATCGCATAGGCAAAAGCATCATCAACGGTATTTTTAAAAACAGTTGACAGATCATCGAAATTTCCTTTCTGCAAATGGTTTAAAGTTTCTTTGTTGGGGCAGAGTGCCAACTGTATCAGTCTTTTTATCTCATCATCACCGACCTTTATTTTTGCCCAATGATTAAACGTGCTTTCCAATTCATTACTTAATTTATTCGCTAATCCCATGACCTTATGGGCATCCTCCAAACGCTGTTTTGCTCCTGCGGTATGTCTGATCCGCACTACATTGCTCATATTTTTTAGTGAAGCGTTTAAAGTATTTTGACAGACAATTCGTACAGGCGTAAATGCGGCGGTGATGCTTCCGCTCCCATCGTGGGAGGTGGTCAGGAAAATATATTTTTCCGTAATATCGTCACCATTTCCAACACGAATATAATCTGGTAATTTAGCCGTGATAAATATGCGTTCACCATTTCCCAAAGCTCCTGCAGTCTCGTACAAGATACCATTTCCACCGCCTACAATAGCATCAAAAAATGAAAAGGATTCACGGTTTTGTACGATATGGTAATCTTTTCCGACCACGCCTAAAAAGGTGTTATTATCGGTGCGAATATTGGCAAAGTAGTTGGGAACTTCCAATTCTGAATCGATCATTTCTATTCCGTTAGTATTTTCGATAATGCCTGCACCTTTTGTGAAGAGGGGAGACTTTTCAACCTCGTAGTCAAGTCCTGCAAATTTGATGGCTTCTTCACTTGTCGGGTATTCCTGTACGATCTGCCCCAAGTTGTGCCATGCTTTTTCCTTTACGCTGAAAAATGAATATTTTCCTGTTCTGTTGTTGAAATTTAAATTATGTGCCATGATGTTAATATTTAATTGTTAGAGAATCTTGTTTGGTAGTTTCAAAATGGGAGATCATCATGCTTGTCACTGTCGTTGGATTTAGAATTAGAAATTTCCTTCTTAGCTGTTTTATTCGGCTCAGTATACTTGTTTTCAGTTCGCTTATTACTGCTGTGAACCTTGATTTGTGAGGTGTGGAAATTCAATCCTGCATGAGGTTCTCCATCTTTTCCTAACCATGCAGAGGTATAGGCTCTTCCGCTTAATTCCACCAAAGTGCCTTTTGTTAAAAATTCAGCAACTTTTGGAGAGATCCAATAGGCGCATTCAAAATAGGTGGTCTGTTCGATCCGTTCGCCCTGTTTGTTGCGATAATTGTCATTCGTAGCAATTGAAAAATTAACTACCTGTTTTTCATTTGGCAAGTTGCGCACTTCCGCATCCCTTGTCAGTCTTCCAATGATGTTCATAATCGTAGGTTTTTAAGATTGTACATTTTGATCTGTTCTCAATCTTTTCTCCGTCCTTTCTCTGAAAGCCCCTTGGGCTTCGCTGAATATTTTTCAAAAGAAAAACCGGAAAAAAGAAAGCAGATAATTTTAGCGGGCAAAGGGGAAAGCCAAAAGGAAACGGAATAATTGGAGGGTACCTTCAGGGAGGAAACCGTTTATGCCGTAGTCTTTTGGCTGGGTGAAGAAATGGATGACTGATATACCTTAGCTGCCTTTTTACCGGTTTATTATGAAAAAGATCAGTCGTATATAATATTTAATAATTCTTATTAATGGTCAGTTTTAATGTTTTTCAATTTGTATTTTACACACTAAATACACTATATTTACATTATTCATTTAAATCTTGAAGACCTATGCAGATCAATGCTTTTAACGAATACTACGATAAGCTTACTACCGTTGAGAAGAAAAATAGTCCCAAAGAGTTATTTTACCAAGGGGACTTTTCGTTATTGGAAAATGGAAGAAGGGTAGCCGTCGTTGGTTCCAGGAAGGTTTCTGAACTGGGTATAAGAAGAGCAAGAAAGATCGCAAAGCTGTTGGTGCAAAATGACATTACTGTGGTCAGTGGTTTAGCGGAAGGAGTTGACTCAATCGCCCATAAAACAGCTATTGAATTTGATGGTCATACCATCGGTGTTATCGGAACACCTCTTAATAAATATTTCCCAGCAGAAAATAAAGAACTTCAGGATTTCATTGCTGAAAATCACCTACTAATTTCGCAGTTCCCCGAAAACTATCCCGTAACTCCAAAAAGTTTCCCTATCAGAAACCGCACAATGGCGTTGGTCAGTGATGCAACGATTATCATTGAGGCCAGTGAGAAGAGCGGAACCAAGCATCAAGGTTGGGAGGCATTGAGACTGGGAAGACAGTTGTTTATTATGGAAAATGTCCTCAACGATAAAATCTCTTGGGCAGAAGAAATGTTAAGTTATGGTGCACAGGTACTGACCAATGATAACTTTGAATTTTTGATCGAAAGGATTCCCTATTTAACAACAAAGAAAGATTATGTCTTTTGAGTTTCTTACTTTTCTGGCCTATTCTCCAAGGGGTAAGTCTGAGATCGAAATTGCTTCACGTACGGTTGCCGGTTCCTGTAAAAACGGAGATGTAAGCTTCAGTACGAGATTAAGCCAGAGAATAAAAGAAGCCGATCTATCGGAATATTTTTCAAACTCAGCTTTAGTTCCGGTACCAAGAAGTACACCTTTGGTTGAAGGAGCTGTTTTTCCTGCAAGGATCATTTGTGAAACACTTGTCAGTAATGGATTGGGCGAAAGTGTAGCCGATTGTCTTAAACGCAAGTATGCAATCCCCAAATCAAGTGGACAATTTCATGCTGATACCAGAAATACGGTGGAGGCACATCAAGAAAGCTTAATAGTAAGTCCAGTATTGATCAGTGAGCCCATTATTATTATAGTCGATGATATTCTAACTTTAGGCAGAACATCAATGGCTTCCGCATTAGAACTTCAGAAAGTTTATCCTGACAAGGAGATCAAAATATTCTGCGCCATAAGAACGAGGGGTTGGAAGGATCTGGAAAGTGTTATTGATATTAGTAGAGGGCATATAAATCTGGCTTCCAATGGTGGCGTTCAGTTGCCGGATTAAAAATGAGCTGCAGAGAATAATCATTTATATTAGTTCTAAGTCATCATTAAAAATCAATATATTACCAATTTATTTGTGCAGGCATATATTCGTAAGTTTGATAATGATACTCTTCAACTTCCGTACAGTCATTTATATCTAAAACCAAGTACTCTTTTGTTTTTAATTTAAAATTTGGTTCAATGTTGATATATAGCTCTCCTCTGTCGTTATAATCTCTGCTGATCAGTTCCCATTTGATTTTTATTTCTGTATTTATAGCCAGTTTTGGAATCAAAATTATTGCTTCAGATACAAAGAAATCTTTTTGTACTAAAAAATTGTTTTCAGGCTGAATAAGGCAGGTATCACCATTCACAAAAACATCGTGCTTTACTGTTTTAGCAAATATTTCAGAAATCCTTGGTGTTCTAGTATCAATTTTTTCAAAATCACCATCAAAGTATAATCTCAACTTATAATCTTCAATTACGGAATCACCAATATTATCAATGATGATTTTAAGGCTTAACGGAAATTTATCGTCAGCAATTGAATTTAGGGTAAATTTAAAATCAGAGAAATCAGTTACTTCTTTTGGGTAAAGACTTCTCCTATACTCCTCAGATCTAATATTAACGCCATTAATAAAAAGTTCTTTAGATAAAATATTATCGCTAATTTTTCGGCTAAATATCCAATCAAGAACTCTTTCATAAAAAGGTGTAGGAGGAAATTTACCTTTTTTTGAAAGACTTAATATTGCTTCGTGATTACGCTGTTTTTCCTTGTCAATGTCTTTCTGAGTTTCTAATCTGAAAACCTTTTTAAGTTTTATGTAAGTTGGGTAATGCTTAATTCGAAGAGGATCATTGCTGTTTTTGAAAAAAACAGAGATCTTTTTGTTTTGATTTAAATTCTGCTGATCGTAATACCAATCATATATTTCTTTATAGTCATAAAGCATCTGTGTGATGTAATCCCAAAAACATATTTGAACTGTAAACTTATTGTTTTCAATCCTTTCCTGATTGATTGTCCTAACGTATTCTTCAATGTTCTTATCTTTTTCTAAAGACGTGGCAATAATAAAATGTTGAAGTGCAGGATTAAATTTTTCTGCATTTTGTATTTCAGTATCGATTATTTTTTTTGTTATACTATTCCTTAACCCTGACTTTTTTTCATCTTTATAATTTTTACATTGAATTCCAAAATATCTCTTTTCTCCTTTAGGAATGCCATATATATCTACACCATCCTGACCTTGAGCGTTAGTAGAGTTTAAATCAATCTCATTAGGAATTTGCCATATCTGCCCCCATAACTTAAGACATAATTGTTCAAAATCAAACCAATTTAATGGAGGATAAATACGATGTTTAATCATGCGGTTTAGAAAAGATTAATAGAAGACAGCTTGTATTTTATACTCATATAAGAGCAGGTTAAATCACTTTTTTCAATAATTCATCAGGATTGTTTTTGATGCTTTCAAATTCTTGTTCAAAATTATCTTTATATCCTATTTTATCCAACAAAAAGCGATGTCTATGGTCAAATGTCTTCACGATATCATCCCATGTGTAAGCATAGATCTCATAGTTCCTAACAGCTTGCACCAGAAAACGTTTACCTTTACTTTTGTGAGACTCATACTGATCTTTGATATATTCGTCAACCTCTTTACCAATCAGAATGAGTTTCCATCTTCTCATATCACTGTTGAACTTTGGCTCTTTAACGATAAAGCGTATGTAATTTTCAATTTGATCATATTGAGTTTTTCCTACGACTACCGATGGTCTTTTCAGTTCTACGATAATATTTTCTTCGTCATCAAGAAATTCTTGTGAGGCATTTTTTCTACAAATGAAGATATCAGGTCTTTTGAGTTTTTCTTTAGATTCGATAATTGCTTTTTTACGCTCTTCTCTTTTTGGAGAAGAACCTTCACCTTTTTCAAGTTTTAATCTTTCTTCCTCTTCCAGGAAAAACATGTAATTATTTAATGTCTTTTCAAAATTTTCATCAGCAGAGATCAGATGGTATTGTTCACCGAATAACCAGTAATTGTTTTCCACCAATACTTGAATGTGGTCTCTTTCATTAGTAAACTTTGCCAGATCAAACACAAGTCTTTGTATAACGCTGATGGTGTTTTTTCTTCCTTCGAGCAGTTTTACCAGTGCGGTAATATTACTTAGTTTTGTTTTGCTGAGCACTTTTGAAAGTTCAGTTCTTTCCTCATCGGTAAGTTCAACTATATTTTCTAAGATCGATAAAATGTTTTCCCTTTGTTCAGAATCCAAAAGAAGATTTAGAAATCCAACCAATGTTTTACTCTGCGGAATATTTAAATTCTGAAAAATTTTTGGGTTGACACAATACAGTTCTTTGACAACTATTTCCAGATCTTTCTCTCTTAATCTATCATATTGATTGTTTTTAAAGGATGGAAATATGTTTTTATTTTTATAGTCATCAATTAGTTTCTCAGCCTTTTTATTTCTAATAAAGCTCTTTTCCTCATCAGAAACCATTTTATTCAGAAGTTGCATCAGCCGTTTATGCGTTGGATCACTTTGATTTTTCTCAAAACCTAAAGAAATACCTTCATTTTCTGTTTTGCTGTACTGTTCAAAATACTTAGACACGACAAATACGGAGTGACAAAAGTCTTCAGTTTTGTTATTAAATTTGGTATGCTCTCTTCCTTTTTCAAATAACGAACGATCCAAAAAATAGTAATAATACTTTTCATTTATTTTACTGTTCCAGAGAATAAAAGAAATATCAAATACTTCATCATCAATGATGAATTGTTTTTCTATATTATTTTCAATGATATTATTGTAATTGATGATTTCATCATTGACAGTTATCTGATAGGTTTTATTTTTATTTAAATACAGGAACCATCCGAATTCGATTTCCAAAAACTTAATGAACTCTTCTGACTCTAAAAGATCTCCTGTTAATGTAGTGAAGGCATCAAATCTCACAACCGTACCGGAGTTAGTAGCAGAAGATATTTTTTGATCGGATGTTTTATAATCATCTAAATTACCACTAGTGATCTCGATGGTGTAATCTAAGAGTTTTTCAGATTTAGAATCAAAGAAAGTAGTTTCCCATTGAGTTTTTGCACAAAATTGTTGGAATGAAAAACGCCCCTTTCCTTTTCTACCTTTGACGAATCTATTATGGTCATAGGATCTGGTTTTATTTGAATCAAGAAAATATCCAAATGTTTCACCTATCGCATTGAAAGAAATTCCATGTCCATTATCTCTTATAGAGAAGTCGTGCATTGTACCAACTTCACTACACGAAAAATATATTTTTATTTCGGTGGCACCTGCATCGAAGCCATTCCAAATATATTCAGAGATCGACTTTTTGAAATCATTTGGTAGTCCACTTTGTATGATGCTTTTTGAAGTAATTTGAGTTTTATTTTTCTTCATGTGGTTTTAAAATTGCCGGTTATAAGTTTTTAGTAAAATTAACGAATCGCAGCCAATGACGATTATTTTTTATAATTTTTTTTATTACCTAACTTATCCCAAAACTCTTTTAACAAATGCCTTATGTTCTTCAGTTCGAAGGTTACGTCGTGAAGCAACAGTTTTCAATTCGTTAGAGAAATCTTCAGCTGGATTCCAATCATTGTATTTTTTCTTCTTAATACCATATTTCTCTGATAGCTCTTTTGATAACTTAAGAGCCATTAATCCAAAGTTGCAGTAATGGAGCTTTCGCTCATCGAACCAATCCCGGTAGTTTGGTGGCGTTGAAATAATTTCAGTTGCGTCAATCATGCGATTTCCATCTTCAATTTCAGTAGGGAAAGAGAGAAGTTTAAACATCAAATCAGGATTAATGCTTTTCCAGTCCACATCATCAGGGAAATTAGGTGCAGCAGGAATTTTTACTTGAGGCTCAAGACAACCTTCTGCAGATTTCTTTCCTTCAAATAAACCATCATCTTTAACAACATTCATACAGTCTTCCATGTATTTATCTAAAATACAGACCACTCTAATCGCTAAATATCGTGCGCTTTTCTCATTTTATTTCTTGCTTGTCATGTAAGATTGAAACCACGAAATACCAGATCCTACCAGGACTCCTATTAAGCCAAAAATTGCTTCGGTCATTAGTTTGAATTTTAATTACAAGATAAGAAATTTTAATTTTAATAGAGTTTGCAATTGACAGCCAATAAGATACTTTAAAAGAAATTGCTCTAACAAATAATTTTCCGTCCTTTAAATTACAATTATTGAGAGCAAGTCCTCAATTTCAATTGTTATGAAGAAAGGTAGAGTTAAAAAGCGATCAACATCACGATCAAAAATTGCTCAATATATCCCATCCATAGAATTAAAGAAGATTCCACCTGAAAAGGCTTTAACCATACTGAAAAAGGCTGGTTGTGATATTGACCAAGATCAGTCAGAAGAGATTATGGACTTTTTATATATCATTGTGAAATTAACACTCAAAGAATATTTTACATCTGACTGATTATTTGTATTTTAGTAACATATTAGAATGATGAATTTCTACAGCAGCATATTTCTCCAAGCTGCAAGAGCATTAAAATAAATTTTAACGAAATCATCATTACAATGATTATAGCAGATCTATACATTAGAGTTTCCACCGATGAGCAGGCCGAAAAAGGCTACTCCCAAAGAGATCAGGATGAGAGATTGCGCAGATATTGTGCAAACAATAATATTTTGATCAATAAGGTCATTTACGAAGATCACTCAGCTAAAAGCTTTGAACGTCCAGAATGGAAAAAGTACCTGATTGAAATAAGAAAAAGAAATCACAAAAGCAGTCTTGTCCTCTTTACAAAATGGGATCGGTTCAGCCGTAATACGGGCGACGCTTATCAGATGATCAGCCTTCTCCATAAGAACCACATTATTCCCCAAGCAATAGAACAGCCTTTGGATATGTCTGTTCCTGAAAATAAGCTCATGTTGGCTATTTATCTTTCTACTCCTGAAGTGGAAAATGACAGAAGAGCACTGAATACATTCCACGGCATGCGTAGAGCAAAAAAAGAGGGTCGACTCATGGGCATTGCCCCGTATGGATATGTCAACAGGACCCACGAAGACGGTAAAAAGTACATTGCTATTAGAGAACCAGAGGCTTCAAATATCAGATGGGCTTTTAATGAGTTGGCTAAAGGCCATATTCCAGCTGACCACGTAAGACTTCAGATGAATAAGAGAGATGGGGTATCGATGGGAAGAAGTGCGTTTGCTAAAGCAATGAGAAATCCGGTCTATTGTGGTAAGATCTACATTGAAGATTACAAGCAGGAGGAAGCTTACTATACTGATGGTAAGCACGAGGCGTTAATAACTGAAAGGCTTTTCAACCAAGTACAGAAGGTTATGGACAAAAGAAGAAAAGTTGAAGGTCCAGGAGGAAGAGTGTTCGGCAACGAACGCTTTCCACTTCGTGGTCTCCTGGTATGTCCAAGGTGTGGAAAAAACCTTACCGCAAGTGGAGCAAAGGGGAAGTCTAAAACCTACTACTATTATCATTGTCACTACAAATGCGGATTCAGATTTGACTCGGATAAACTAAATGAACTTTTCGAGCTGGAAATTTCAAAGTTAGAATATAATCCAATTATCAAAGAACTTATGAAGGAAATACTCTTGGATAATTATAAACAGTTTACTTGCGACATAGAAGCGAAAAGAAAGTCAATCTCCAAGGAGATTAATTTACTCAATGAAAAAGTAGCCAGTGCGAGAGATAAATATCTTGCCGATAAACTGGATGAAGATGATTACAAAGAGATTAAAATGCTCACTAGATCACAAATTGAGCAACTGGAGCAGGAGCTTCAACACATCGTCTCGGAAAGCAAAGAACTTGATATCAGAACAAAAATAGAAAACGCCCTTGACTCAATGGAAAATCTTGTAAACCTTTACCAGCAGGGCGATCTGCTAACAAAAAGAACAATAGGGTGTTTGATATTTCCCCAAAAAGTCGAATTTGACGGAAAAAGTTTTCAAACACCTAAAATGAACATTGTCGCCCAATGTATCTATCAGTATAACAATGGATTAGGAAATAAAAAAAACCGACATAAGAGAGTAAAAACTTCAAATGTCGGTCTTGTGACCTCGACAGGATTCAAACCTGTAACCTTCTGAGCCGTAATCAGATGCGCTATTCAGTTGCGCCACGAGGCCGTTGTTTAATGGTTTGCAAATATAGCACTTTTTTCTTTTCTTTGAAAGATGAAATCAAGAATTTTAGTATTAACCGCGTTTTTAGCGCTAACGTCTTGTAAAAGAGAACAAAAAATTTTGTCTCCGGAAACGGTTTCTGTTTCCAGTTTGTTACAGTATAGGGAAAATCAAGGAGAACTGCATATAAAATCGGGAAATTTCACCTACGATATTAAGAAAAATCAGGTCCCGTTTAAAAAAATTATCCTGCTTAACGCGAGTATGGCAGGCTATATCGGTGAACTGCATGCGGAAAATCTCCTTATTGGTATTTCCAGCCCTGAATACATTTATTCAGAAAGAATTCAGAGTCTGTTAAAGCAGGGAAAAATACAGAATGTAGGCAGCGATCAGAAATACGATATTGAAAAGATCATTTCCCTGAAACCGGATGTTATTTTTACCAATCATATTGCCAGTTTCGACAATACCTACCAACTTTTGGAAAACAACGGAATCCGGGTGGTTTTCTTGGATGAATACATGGAGCAGAAACCTCTCCAGAAAACAGCTTACCTTAAACTCTTCGGAAAACTTCTGGGAAAAGATAAAGAAGCAGAGAGAATGTATGAAAACGTAGAAAAAAATTATGCTGACTTAAAACAATTGGCTCTGAAAGCAAAGGAAAAACCGATGGTCCTGGCCAATGAAATGTACGGCGATGTCTGGTACCTGCCGGGCGGAAAAACATCGACTGCCAACTTTATTTCAGATGCGAATGCGGATTATATCTTAAAGAATAATACCGAAGAAAAGGCAGTAACCATGAGTTTTGAGGAGGTCTTTGCCAAGTCGGGAACTGTGCAGTACTGGATCAACGTGGGAAACCATACTTCCAGAAAAGAAATGCTTAGCATGAATCCCTTTTACCGCAAGCTGAATGTCTTCAATAAAGGGAAAATTTACGTCATCACAGGCAAAGAGCGCGGGCAGGCCAATGACTTTTTTGAAAGCGGTGTGGTACGGTCCGATCTGGTCCTGAAAGACTATATTAAGATTTTTCACCCGGAATTGCTGCCCGGCTATCAGCTTACTTACATGAAAGAGCTTAAATAATCAGACTATTTGCTTATTTTTGCTTCTCATTTTACAGAGTATGTGGAAAAGAATTAAACAGATTATATTCATCATTCTTGTTCTTAACGTTGTATTCATCGTTTGGGGAAGGTTCTTCAATCCGCCGATCACCATTACCCAGATTGGAGGGCTTTTTGAATACGGAAGATTGCAGCGCGATTATATTTCCTATGAGGAAATGGGAAGCAACGTGAAAAAAGCAGTAATCGCTTCGGAAGACCAGAAATTCTTCGTACATGACGGTTTCGACTACAAGGCGATTGAAAAAGCGATGAAGAACAATGAAAAAGGAAAAAGAATAAGGGGAGGAAGTACCATTTCCCAGCAGACGGCTAAAAATATTTTCCTGTGGCAGGGCAGAAGCTGGCTGAGAAAAGGACTGGAAGCGGTTTATACGTTTATTATAGAAAAAGTCTGGAGCAAGGACATCATCCTCGAAAGATACCTGAATTCTATTGAAATGGGGCAAGGAGTTTTCGGGATTGAGGCCGCTTCACAGTATTATTTTGGAAAGTCGTCCAAGAACCTTACGGCTTCTGAAGCAGCATGGATTGCCGCTGTGCTGCCCAATCCGAAAAAGTATGATCCCAAAAATCCCTCGCCTTATCTCAGGAAGAAGCATAATTGGATTATGCGGCAAATGAGGAATGTGAGTTTGAAATAGTATCTTTGTACCCATGAAATTCTTCAACGCCGGTACAAATTTCGAATCTGTTCTTAAAAAATATTTTTCTTTTGAGAATGATACCCTTGCTCTGGATCCGCTGGCGGAACTGCTGGAGGGTATAAAGAATACTGATTTTAAGAAAGTGCTCAGCTTTTTAAAGGATAATCCCGAAATTACGGAGCATTTTAAAAATTACCTGCATCATATCTTTGATGAGAAGCCGTTCAATCTTTCGCTGACGGAAGCCAACATCCTGTCTGAGAATGCCTTTATTCCTGAATTAAAAAAGAGAATTCTGAATAAAATCCTGCCTCCGGTCGTTAACGAAAATACAGTCTGGTACATGATCGACAATGTGAGTGTAAGGCCCCGAAGCGACCTGAAATACTTTCAGAATCTTCCGGAAGAGGAAATCAGCGAGCTTTTCAGACTTCTCGGAATCGATGATTTTATTACAAGACCGGGCGTGAAAAAGGAAATGTTGTTCTCCATGAACATCCTTTCGTGGCGTGTAACGGGAGCCGCAATGGAAGTGGAAGTGGTACGGATGGCTCCGCAGTACAAAAATTTTGACAATCCGTTTCTTGCTTTACAGAATGAGCTTGAAGGGCTTGCCGAAGAACTGGAACAGAATGCTGAGCTTCAGCTTCATTCAAAAGACAGCCGGTACAAGCAGATCAAAATTTATATCGAACAATGCCTGGAATTCGTTAATATCTCTTTTAAAAATTCCTCCAGATATGGGATTTCCGGAAAAATTAACCAGTCGCTCATCAAAATCCGCCAGCAGATCCAGAGGATTTACGAAATTGTACAATTGCTGGTGATCGATAAGGAAGAGGATATATTGATTAATTCCAAAAATCTGGTATTTAATGTTCTGAGATATAAATCCCATAAGAACAATATTTCGGATCTTATCAACGACAGCACCCGGCTGATTTCACACTTAATTACCAATCATACCGCGGAAACCGGAACACACTACATTACTTCAACCCGTAAAGAATACATGCGGATGTTCTATAAAGCCAGTGGTGGCGGAATTATCGTTGGCGCTTTATGTGTTCTCAAAATGCTGTACGGATATATTCCCGGAAGCGATTTTTCCCATGCTTTCCTGTACTCGATGAATTATGCGATGGGTTTCGTGATGATCTATCTGATGGGCTTTACCCTTGCTACAAAACAGCCTGCGATGACGGCTGCGACCATGACTAAAGTATTGTCGGAAGAAGGAAACATCAAAAGCAACAGCACGGAATTCGCACATTTGGTCTCAAAGTTGTTCCGAAGCCAGTTTATTGCTTTTGTAGGCAACGTCCTCCTGTCTTTCCCGATTGCCCTGCTGATTATTTACGGGCTCGACGTATTTTTCTCACAGAATCTGGCAGTAGACCGGTCGGACAAACTATTGAAAGATCTTGATCCTTTTAAGTCGAAGGCGATACTTCATGCCTGCATTGCCGGGTTTTACCTTTTCATATCGGGAATCATATCCGGAAATATCGGGAACAACTCTGTGTTTTATCAGATTCCGGAACGGATCTCAAAAAATCTTTCGATCAGGAGATTGTTCGGAAATAAATTTGCCAAAAACTTATCAAAATATTATGCTAAAAACTGGCCAGGCATTGTGTCGAACTTCTGGTTCGGGGTATTTCTGGGAGCCACTGCTCCGGTCGGACTGTTTCTGGGGCTGGATCTCGACATCCGCCACATTACCTTTGCAGCAGGGAACTTTGCACTGGGACTGTACGGGAAAGATTTCTCTATCGGGTCCTATACGTTCTGCATATCACTGATTACGGTTTGTCTGATCGGGTTTTTTAATTTCCTGGTAAGCTTCAGCCTGTCGATGTTCCTGGCCTTCCGTTCGAGAAAAATGAATCTTGGACAAGTGAGTGAAATTTACAAAGGGATTTTCAGGTATTTTATTAAAAATCCGCTGAAGTTTTTCCTTCCGCTGAGATCCGGACTGGATCAAAAAACGGACGAGCTGATGAGTAATACGGTTGCTACAAAATCTGAAGATCATTAAACTAAAAAAAAGAGCCACATTGCTGTAGCTCTGATCTGTTAATTATACACAATCCGGTAATAAAGGGCACTTTACTTTTGGCTCTGTCCAAACGGCACATTCATCGGTTCCGCAATATTTTGCACAGCAAATTGATCCGGTAGCACCGCTTCCTTTAATTTCTTTCAGATTCTGTCTTGATAATTTCTTGGTAGAAAGTAATTTTTTCATGTTGATTTGATTTGTTTAGTTAACAGCTCAAATATAAAAATTTTTCGCAATGTTTTGAATTAATTTTTAATGAATTCGTATTATTTCTATAGAATCTGAAGATCATTAAAGTCGTCTGTTCCGAATTTATCCTGGAATTTCTTAAGAAAAAAGCTCTTACGCATCTGGAAATCGTGTTTAAGGAGAGGTGAGCTTATTTTGATGATGACACATTTCTTTTCGATGTTCACACTTTCGATTTCATTAAAGAGGGTGTCGTCAAGGTATTCCTCCAGGAAGTCTTTGATCTCAAAGGCTAAGAGCTTGTTTTCAAAACCATATATTTTTGCAAAAGACCGTACCAGTTCCGAGGACTGGAATTCACGTTTTTTTTTCTTCTTCATGACTAAATTTCAAAAATAATACTCTCTTCATTGATTTTTTTTACCACATTTTCCGTGCGTTCGCGGTGCGTATCCGTAATGAAAATCTGCCCGAAGCTTTCCTGATTTACCAGTTCGATTAGCTGGGAAACGCGGCTGTCGTCCAGTTTATCGAAAATGTCGTCCAGCAAAAGGATAGGTGTTTTTCTTGTCAGTTCTTTGATCAGGCTCATCTGGGCAAGTTTCAGGGAAACCAAAAACGATTTCTGCTGGCCCTGTGAACCGATCTTCTTGATCAAAACAGCATCCATTTCAAAGAGCAGGTCGTCTTTGTGAATGCCTTTTGAAGTGTATGTCAGCATTCTGTCCCGTTCCAGACTTTCTTTTAGTAGTTTTTCTAAAGAATCTTCGAGAAGATGGGATTCATAGATTACCGAAACGGTTTCTTTACCACCAGATATGATTTTATAAAAATTTTTAACGATTGGGTTTAGTTTTTCAACAAAATCCTTTCTTTTAGTAAAAATTTTAGTTCCGAAACGGATAATCGGCTCATCATATATTTCCAGTGAATCTCTGTCCCAGGTTCTGTTCTTGGCAAAATACTTTAGCAGGGCATTCCTCTGCTGGATCGTCTTCTGATACTGGATCAGATTGAAAAGATATTCGGAATCGGTTTGTGAAATCATGGAGTCCAGAAACTTCCGCCTGCTTTCTCCCGCATCTGAAATCAGGTTGGAATCATAAGGCGATATCATTACGCTGGGAAGATATCCGATGTGATCGGCCAGCCGGTCGTAACTTTTATCATTTTTTTTGATGATTTTCTTTGCCTCTTTCGGCTGCGAAATTTTAATGATGTCTTCACTGTCATCGTTCAGGACTTCAGCTTCAACAGTAAAGAAATCTTCTTCGTTTTTAATATTGTTGAGGTCGGTATTTCCCAGAAAGCTTTTTCCCACCGAAAGATAATGGAGCGCATCCAGGATATTGGTTTTTCCTGCGCCGTTGTTTCCCACAAAACAGTTGATCTGCGGAGAAAATTCAAATCTCTTTTCAGTATGGTTCTTAAAATTGTACAGGGAAAGTTTCTTGATAATCATTTGTCAAAAATACTTCATTATTACTGAAAATAAAAAAGGAAGTGCCGAACACGTTTCGACGCCGAATGAAAAATAAGCGTCACTTCGCTCATTCTCCGAAAAATAGATCAGCACATAACTAATAATTCCCGAAAGAAAAAAAGCAGTTGAATAAGGCTGTTCAAGATAAAACACGGAAAGAAGGTTGCTGATAAAAATAAGGATATACGCCAGGTATTTTGTGTTCTGAACCCCGATAAGGGTTGGAAATGTTTTTACCGTATCTATTTTCATATCCCGGATATCAAAAGGCAGTACCAAAGCCGTAATGTAAAAGAAACTGATTAAAAATATCGGGATGTCAAATTCCGGCAGGATGAGCCAGCAGTTCATCAGTGCCCAGACGAGCCCTACATAAAATACTTTCAGCAAAGGGATTTTCCGGATATATGTATCAAGAAAGAAACTGTTGTAAAGAAGTCCGAGAATGACAATAATAAACCATTTTATCAGCCGTATGCCATTATGGTTATGAATAATTAAAAAGGCACAAACAATTCCGGCGATCACATTTAAAATTAAAATCTTAGAAAAATGCCTTGTCTTTTGGTATTTCGTGTAAAGATACCCACTGAAATACGTAATAAAAATAAAGAATACTGTGGGATACCGGAATGTGTTTTGTTCCAGCATAAAGAATACTGAAAAAAGAGTTCCCGTTAAGGATACGTAAAGCTGACTATCGATAACGGATTTTTTCAGTACTTTTAAGGAATTCATTTATCAAAAATAACATATATGAAAAGATTTTCCAAGATTTTTCTGATTTTGCTTCTGCTGCTGAGCTATTCAGGAGCACATGCCCAGAAATATTATGACGAGCAATGGAAAAAAGTCGAAGAAAACAGTACAAAAGGAACTGTTAAATCCAATCTTTCGATTATTTTGGATATTCAAAATCAAGCCATGAAAGATAATAATACACTTCAGCTCATCCGATCTTTAAAAGCGGAATTTGCAATTGTAAATCAGACCAGGGATGATGAACAGAATAATGTTGCTTCAAAGTTCTTTAATAAAATAACAGATATTGAAAAGAAACTGAAAAGTGATGAAAAAATCATTTATAAAGTTTTAACTAATGGTTTTATTATGGATTATTATGCCCGTAACAGCTGGAAAATCAATGGTAGGACGAATATAAACTCCCAAGATGTTACGCAGATTGAAACCTGGAGCAAACTTGATTTTAAAAATTATATCAGCAAAAGTTTTAAAGAACTTGATCAGCAAAGAGCTGAAATGAAAAGAATCTCACTATTACCTTACCAGTCGCTTTTTGTTAATACAAAATCAATCTCTTTTTTTCCGACACTTGCAGACTGGTATGCGCTCAAAAAAATTAATTTCTTATCTGATAACGGTCTTTTTACTAAAAATGAATTAGCCGGTAACCGTAAACAGATCGATGACATTTTCAACGAATTAATTGCACAGAATAATGGCAACTCCAAGTTGTATTTTATGCATCAGAAACTTCAGAGAAACTGCAGCGATAATAACTGCAAAGATAAACTTCAACAGCTCTACAGTCTTTTGAATTTTGATATTCAGGGTGACTACAAAGTACTCATTATGGATGATATCATCAATGAACTGCTGGCTGAAAAGAAGGAGAAAGAAGCACTTGAAATTGTTGCAAAAGCGAAATCTCAATATCCTCAATCGCCTTTTATAGAAAATATTAAAAATAAAGAAGAGCAGATCAGACAGACTTCTTTAAACATCAAATATGAACAGCAGACCCAGAGCAATAAACCCATTCATTTTGTTTCAGAATATAAAAACCTCAGCAGTTTTTCTCTGAATATTTATAAGGTAAATGAAGATTTCAGATCCTTTCTTCAATATTCCAGAAATCCTTATACTGAAATGTTCGGAAAGGTAAAAAAAGAACTGATCAGAAAAGAGAAGTATCAGATTACGGATCCTCAAGACTTTCAGTTGCACAGAACTTCACTTGAAATACAGCCGCTTCCTTCAGGAATATATATAGCCGAATATTTAATAAATGATGGGACGAATGATAAAAGCCAGAATTTTTATTTTTTAGTCTCTGATCAGAAGATCATTTATAAAAATAAATCTGGAAAAAATTCTTCAGCAAACGAACTGAAATTAGTCAGCAGTGAAAACGGTATTCCTTTAGTTAATGAAAATCTCGTATTTTATGAATTTTCGGAAAATTCAGATATCGTTAAAAATACGGGTAAAACCAATAATCAGGGAGTTTTTAATTTTCCATCTTCATCCGATAAAAAATATTACAGAATATTCCTGATCCAGCAACCGAAAACAAATGATTTTCAGATGATGGAGGTTTATGGGAATACTTATATTGATGATGATGTTACCGATAATGAAAAACGGACTAAAACTCAAATTTTTATAGACAGAGCCATCTACAGGCCTGGCCAGACTGTTTATTTTAAAGTAATTAATACCAGAATAAATAACGATAAAGAGTCTGTAGATACAGGATTAAAGCAAAAAATTACATTAGGTGATGCTAATGGTAAAGAAATATCTTCACAAAACTTTACAACCAATGAGTTTGGTTCCTATCATGGAAGCTTTGTGCTTCCTAAGGGAAATCTTAATGGCCGGTTTTACCTGAATACGGATGGTAAAACACCTGTGTTCAAAGAATTCAGTGTGGAAGAATATAAAAGGCCAAAGTTTGAAGTAAATTTTGAACCTGTAAAAGAAGAATATAAATATGGTCAGACCATTGAACTGAAAGGTAAGGCAACCACCTTTTCAGGAATTGCCGTGAACGATACGAAGGTGAATTATGAAATTAAAAAACAGAATATTCGCTGGAGGTATTTCGGGGGATATCCGCAGGATAATGATAATGAAAATTCAATCCTGGGAGGAACGACCACCAATGAAAAAGGAGAATTTGTCATCCGCATTGAACTTAAAAAAGATGAAAAGCTTGAAGGCGTTCAGATAGATAATTATGAAATCAATGCGTCAGTTACGGATATCAATGGTGAGACTCAATCTGCAGAGACACAGTTGAAAGTCGCTTCTGTATCCCATTACATCAAGACAGATGAAATAAAAGATGCTTTTTCTGACGAAAATGTTAAGCTGAAAGTTGAAACCAAAAATTACAACGAACAGAATGTAAAGAAATCTTATCGTGTAAAGCTTTTAAAACTTCAGGCTCCGGACAGGATTTTCAGAAGTAATTTTAAAGATGCCGTACAGAACTATCCAATATTTTCAAAGGAAGAATTTATCAAGAAATTTCCTCATGATCTCTTTGATAAAAACGATGAATTACAAAACAGGCAGGTTTCTTCCGTTATATTGAATGATGTACAGCGCAAAGAAGAATTATTGGATTTAGGAAAACTGGATGCCGGCGATTATCAGCTTGAATTGTTTAATATCGAAGGAAAAGACACCATTAAAACTTCTCAATACTTCAGTGTCTGGGATAAGAATAATCTTAAGACGAATCAGAAAACATTCCTTAGTGCTTTACAGCCTAAAACAGAATTTTTAAGAGGAGAAAAAGCCAAAATATATGTGTATTCTGCAGTTCCGGATGCCTTGGTGAATATTTTTATACAGGATGGTTCCGGGAAAACCGTTTATGATATTCAGAACATGAAAAGCGGTAAGCTTGAATATAGGGTTGATATTCCTAGAGGCAAAGCAGTATCTGAAGTAAATATTCAATTTCAGATGGTAGCGTTTAATGATATTCAGACCGAAACGGTGGATTTAAAAATTAAAGATTCCGAGCAACCGTTAAAAATTGAGACCACCACATTCAGAGACAGGCTTGAACCTAATGTAAAAGAGAAATGGTCGGTAAAAGTTTCAGGAAATGATAAAGAGAAAATCAATGCTGAGGTTCTGGCCAATATGTACGATCAGTCACTGGATCAGTTTGCAGCCAATAGCTTCATCTGGGAAAGATTATATACTCCTTACTCACTGATCAGGATGTATGATATCAGAAATGATCTTTCAACAAAATATTATGAAAGAAGAATAAAATTTTTAAATGAAAATGATGTAGAGCTGCCTCAGTTTAACTGGTTTGACCGAAATGGTTTAATTATGTTACAGGGTAAAGCTGCCGGAATTAAAATCCGTGGTGTTGCAAGTGCAGCTCCGGCTCCGCCTTCTGAAATTAAAATGAAGCTTGAAAGTGTAAGAGCGGATGACACACTTCTGGATATTGTAAGTTCAGGAAGACAGGTTACAGAAGCTGAAAAAAAAGAGTACACTGATTTTCTATCAGAAAAACAATTGGAAAAAATCCCAATCCGCCAGAACCTCAACGAAACCGCCTTCTTCTATCCGGATCTAAGGACCGATTCCGAAGGCAACGTGAGCTTTGAATTCACCTCTCCGGAAGCACTCACCAAATGGAAGCTGATGTTTCTGGCTCATACAAAAGATGCAAGAGCGGCAACGTTGGAAAAAGAAGTGGTAACACAAAAAGAATTCTCAGTGACACCGAATTACCCAAGATTTTTACGGGAAGGGGATGAGCTGAACTTACAGTCTAAATTATCAAACTTAACCGATAAAAAACTGAGTGGGTTTGCCGGATTACAGATCCTGGATGCTTTTACCAATGAAGATATTTCGGAGAAATTCGGACTGAGTACGCTAACGGCAGTTTCAGGATTGAATAAGGAACAGGCTTTTTCACTGGAGGCCAATGGAAATTCTGTGGTGAGCTGGAAAATAAAAGTTCCGGAAGATGTTTCCTCCGTTATTTTCAAAGTGGTGGCCAAGGCCGGGAAATATTCGGATGGTGAACAGAATGCCGTAGCTGTTCTTCCCAACAGGATGCTCGTGACGGATGCGGTTCCGGTATTTGTAAAAGAAGGGGAAACTAAAACTTTCGAGCTGGTAAATCTTAAAAATGCGGATTCTAAAACGATCACGAACGTTTCCAATACCCTTGAACTGACAACCAATCCGATCTGGGAAATTATGTTTGCGCTTCCAAGCCTTAAAAACGATCCCAATAATTCTGCGGATGTGGTCTTCAATAAATGGTTTGCCGATGTTGTGGCTTCGGAGATTTTTAAAGCCAATCCTAAAATCAAAGCTGTTTTTGAGGAATATCAGAATAAAGGATTACTAAATTCAAACCTGGAGAAAAACCAGGACCTGAAACAATTGCTGCTGGAAGAAACGCCTTGGGTATTGGAAAGCAATAACGAAAAAGAACAGATGCAGAAACTGGCCCTGCTGTTTGATGCCAACACCATGAAGAATTCAATCACTCAGGATTGGGACGACCTGAAAAAACTACAGAACCCGGACGGCAGCTTCTCGTGGTATCCCGGCTATCCCGGATCATATTCTACCTCGTTGTATATCCTTAAAAATTTAGGCAAAATCAATGTTTGGTTAAAAGACAATTTGGTATATTACCAGAATGCCGATCAGAAAGAAATGGTAAAAAAACTGATCGGATATATCGACGGCGAAATCGAAAAATTTGCAGATCCTAAAGAAAAGAATATCTGGACCAACTGGACCCTGGATTACCTGGATTCAAGGAATTACTGGGAAAAAGATTATCCGTTAAAAGGAAAAGGCTCCACTTTAAAAAACCTTGTAAAACAAAAGGCCAAAACAGCAAAGCTTACCGACTTTACCTTCTTTGGACTTCACCGTGCAGCATTGCTGATGAACGATTACGGATTAAAAGATTTTTCCGGTAAAATTATGAATTACTTAAAGGAAACCTCCATAGAATCAAAGATCCAGGGCGTCTACTGGAAACAGAACCTAAACGACTGGGGGTGGTTCAGTTCAAAAGTCGTAAACCATACCGGTGCCCTGGAAGCTTTTAACAAACTGAGACCTGACGACCAAAAGTTCATTGAAGAAATGAAGATCTGGCTGATTACCCAAAAGGAAGTTAATTCATGGGGCAGCTCCAGAGGAACGGCAGAAGTAATCTATACGATGTTGAATTCTGGGAAATCCTGGACAGGAGCAGAAAGTGATAAAACAACCATTGTCTGGGGCGGAAAAGAGCTCAAGCCCGAAACAGAAGCCACAGGATATATAAAATCAACCGTAAAATCGGATGTCGTGGATAAAAATTTAGCAACGGTTATTGTTACCAAACCGGGCCCGGGAATCGTACAGGGCGGACTGTTCTGGCAGTATTACGAAGATCTGGATAAAATAAAATCCTCTGAAACATATCTTTCCGCAATTAAAGAATTATACAGGAAGATTAAAACCGTAAACGGAGAAGAACTTCAGAAAATTACACCTGAAACACCGTTGAAAGTAGGGGATAAGGTCACAGTGAGAATGATCCTGAATACCAACCGGCCGATGGAGTTCATTCATGTCAAAGACATGCGGGCGGCAGGTTTCGAACCGGTGGATATACTTTCGGGATATCAGTGGAAGAATAATCTGGGGTATTATCAGTCCACCAAAGATGCTTCCACCAATTTCTACATCGAACGGATGCCGAAAGGAAAGTATGTATTTGAGTACGACCTGGTGGCAAATGCTTCCGGAAAGTTCTCCAACGGGATCACCACCATTCAGAACTATTACGCACCGCAGATGAATTCGCATACGAAAGGGGAAAATGTGATCATTTCCGAATAATAAAAAACAATTATTACCAGAAAACGGCTTCTTTTTTAAGGAGCCGTTTTTTATCTTTGGGGAAAAATTCCCGATGTATAATATCTCAGATCTGCAGAACCAGTTTTCAAAACAAAAAATAAACAAAGCAAAGAAGCTGTCAATAAGAGAATTTGAAGAAACTGAAAAGAACCGTTTTGTCTGTTTTGTAGATGATGAAACCGAGTCGTATGACGTAAGTTTTCTAATAAACTCAAAATCTGAAATTACCGGATATTCCTGTGAATGTGGCAGTAAGGATTTCTGTCTTCACGTGCTGGCCATGGGGATTTTTATGTCGGAAAATAAAACCGGCAAAACAAGTTCGCGTAAAGGAGTTAAGAAAAAATTGTCCGAAGCGGAACGGGCGATGGAAGATCTCAATTCGGAGGAACTCAAAACCTGGCTGCTGGAATTCTTCAAAAAAAATAAAGATGCGGAAATGCAGTTTATGCTCAGCTTTGGGCAAAAGAAAAAAGAATTTTCGGAAATCGAAATCTCAGAGCTTATTAAAAATACGATTGCCTCGGTAGCTGGAAAAAGAAAAAGCCTTACCGCGCCGGAAGTTAAAAAGCTGGTGGATCTTCTTACAAAAGCAATCGAGCCGGTAGAGCAGTATCTCCAGCAAAACCCTGACAAAAAGGAAAGTGTCAGGAAGTTTTTAAAAATCAACGATATTATCTACGTCTATCAGATGAAGATCTTATTTTCCGGTACAAGAATGGATACCTTTCAGAAAAAATTAAAAGAACGGTTTCTCACCCATATTAATGCAATAAAAGATTTTGACCTTTGGAAAGAGCTCGCTACCGAGAACTGGTATTTATTTCTGAGATCCGATCATCCTATTACGATCACGTTTTATGATTTTATCATAGAAATGTACCAAACCGGAAATCCTGACCAGAAAATGCACATTGCCGGACTGGTAAGGGAAGAGATTAAAATGTGGAAGAAAACCGATTTCCAATTGAGAACCTCTCTTAAAGAAGATATGTTGGAAATTATTGCCGAGAACGGTTTTTTCAGTGAGCTTCAGGATTATTTCGTGATCGAAGAATACGAACATTCCTATAACCTGAAGGTAATCAACGAGCTGCTGAAAATCGATCTTGAGAAAGCAGAGAAGGCGTGCAAGGTAATTATTGATTCCAATCCGCATGAAAAATATGACCTGCCATATTACAGCATCCTGGAAAAAATTTATCAGGAAAATGGCAGCCCGGCAGATCTTGCCTTTATCAAGAGAAAAATATTCTGGGAAACACGATCTATTGAAGATTATATTTTCATTACGGAAAACGATACCGATGCAGAGGAATTAAAAAAATTCAGGAATAGAGCGTTGACTTTGCTAAAAAACACTTTTTTAAGTTCCCCGGAAAATAGGGGTCTGTATTTTGCCATTCTGGACTATGAAAAAAATTATAAAAAAATGCTTGATGCTATTGATAGGAACACACCAACTTCAATCATCAACCTCTATGCTGAAAAATTATATTTAACCAATAAAAATAAATTTCTGATGGCGGTAAAAACACGGAACGAATGGAGCAGCACGGAAGAAGATGAAGAGGTGCTGGCTGATTTCATGGTCTCGAAATACGATGCCGCTCAGCTGCAGGATGCATTTGGTAAAAAACACTATGGCTTCGGATCAGACAGGTTTTCAAAAACTGTTTTAAGCAAAGTCGGGCTTTCTTAATTGTTTCTTAATATCAAAAATAAATTAAGTCAACCGGTTATGGTATTAACTGCAGAAAACTTCCGGCATCCTTCTTACAGTCTTTCCATCACGAATATCAATTCGAGAAACAAAATTAATTTCATATAGTTTCTGTATCGAAAAACTGATATATTTGTCTCTCAACATTCAGATAAACTATGGAAAACGTTTTTGACGCAAAAGATGCTCAGCACTACATCGACAGGATAAACAAACTTACACCGGAAACCAAAGGTTTGTGGGGAAAAATGACAGTAGATCAGATGCTGGCCCACTGCAACGTATCTTACGAGATGGTTTACGAACCCGAAAAGCATAAAAAACCGGGAGCTATTGCAAAATTCATTCTTAAAAATTTTGTGAAACCGAAAGTGGTTGGTGAAAAAGCATATACGCAGAACGGGCCGACGGCTCCTCAGTTTATCATTTCGGATCATAAGAATTTTAACGAAGAGAAAAAGCGGCTGATCGGATTTATCCAGAAAACCCAGCAGCTCGGAGGCTCCGCTTTCGACGGTAAAGAATCCTTTTCTTTCGGAAAACTGAAAGCCCAGGAATGGAACAATATGTTTGCCAAGCATCTCAACCATCACCTGGCACAATTTGGCGTCTGATATGAAAAAGTTTCTTTCATTTTTTCTCGTAGCATTTGCCTTTTCTCTTTCTTTTGCTCAGGTGAAGCCATTTCCGTTAAAGCATGAAGACTTTAGTCTGTTTCTGCTGAATGGCAACACCCCTTTTTACGGAGAGATCTCCACCGATAAAGCAGAAATTAAAATACAGATTGAAAAATCGACTAAAAATCCGGATAAACCCGAACAGTATTTTATTTCCGGGCATTCTGAAGTTGCAGGTACAAAATCCGGCTTTTCAGGAGAAATTACCTTTACCCAGAGATTTAATGTCAATAATGCACCGGACGAGATGCTTGTATTTGCAGATTTTGTAATGAAGGAACTGGGTTCCGGAGAACATTCCGGGATTTTTACCGGGAAAGTAAGGATGCAGATGAACAAAATTATAACCAAAGAAAGCCATGCTACCGTTACCTTTAAAGGAAGATGGGAAAATTATCCGGGTACACTGGATTTTGAAACCTGGTGGGCTAATTTTGTTCCGAAAGATATTTCCAAAGTGGTATTTAAATAAAACAACAATCGATTATGAAAAAACTTTTATTACTTTTTATCCTTATTTCAGGCTTTGCTTTTTCGCAAATGCCGGATATTTCCAATGTTTGGCTCAACAACAGCAGAGCGTACACCGGAACCATCGGAAACCGGAATCAGGAAATCAAACTAAAGATCAACATTTCCGAACAGAACAGGAAAAACGACCAGGAATATTTTGTTTCAGGCTATACGCTTGTCGATAAAGTCTATTCTAAATTCGAAGGAAAATTTACCATTACCAAATACAGAGATGCCCGTAAAAAAGGGACGGTTTTTGGGGAATACGAACTGGCAGAAGAAAACAAGGGAAAGCATTCCGGGATTCTAAAAGGAAAGTTTATCTATACTTTCCGCTGGAATAAAGACACGGAAAAAGTGGAAGACCAGGAAATCGAACTGAAAGGAAACTGGAAAAGTTACGACGGAACCATGGATTTCAAAACGTTAATTACAAATCAGTAATTCATAAATAAAAAGCAGCGTATGAAATTAGGCGCATTCTCTATCAGCTTAAGTGTAAAGGATCTTCAGAAATCCAGAGACTTTTATGAAAAACTGGGGTTCGGCATGATGGGCGGAGCGATGGAACAAAACTATCTCATCATGAAAAACGGTGATCATATTATCGGGCTGTTCCAGGCAATGTTCGACGGCAATATGCTGACCTTCAATCCGGGATGGGACCAGAATGCAAGGAATCTTGAGGCTTTTGATGACGTTCGGGATATTCAGAAACACGTAAAGGAACAGGGTATCGAACTTTTAAAAGAAGCCGATGAAACTACTTCCGGCCCGGAGCATATTTACCTGAAAGATCCGGACGGAAACATGATCCTGATTGATCAGCACCGATAATATAAATTAAACTCAATCTTAACCTTAATATAAGTCATTGTATGGCAACAGTAAACATTTACCTTACTTTCAACGGAAACTGCCGGGAAGCTTTTGATTTCTACAAATCCGTTTTCGGCGGCGAATATCCTTACATCGGAACTTTCGGGGAAATGCCTCCTGCAGATGGGCAAGAAGTAAAAGAAGAAGACCGGGACAAAATTATGCATGTTACCCTTCCGATTTCACAGGAAACCATCCTGATGGGAAGCGATGCAGGTTGTGATCATGCGCCAAACCTGATTATGGGCAACAATTTTTCCATCTCCGTAAATGCTGAATCCAGAGAAGAGGCTGATCGCCTGTTTAACGGTCTTTCAGCGGACGGTAAAATAACCATGCCGATGGAAGAAACATTCTGGGGCGCCTATTTCGGAATGTTTGCCGATCAGTTCGGAATCAACTGGATGGTAAATTATGATGATCCTTCGAAAATGCAGCAGCATCCTTAGATAAAATAGTACAATATAGAAATTTAGTACATTAGAAGACTAAAAAATTGAGTCCGTCTCACAACTGGTGAAAACGGACTTTTTTTATGATTTTTTCGACCATTTATCCGGGAACGATTTTCATTAAGTCAATTCTTAACCCGCATCATTTAATTGTGAGCCTGATTCTTTTTTTATGATCCGGACAATTTCAGGAGCTTGATCCGGCTCTCCGCTACTACTCCTCGCGCTGCCTGCTCTCCAATACACGCCTCTACTGAAGCCTTTCCCGCCAAACTCTCCAACCTGCTGTGGGGTAACCGCTGCGATCCGGGCTATGAAAGCAGTCCTTCAGATCCGTAACCGTAAATGAAATCGTCACTGATCTTATTTATTCCCGATCCTCATACTCTCCAACCCTCCAACCCTCAACTCTCCAGCTCCTTCTTATATCCGAAAACTCCCCGACTCTCCAACCCTGGAAACTCTCAAACTCCCCAACTCTCCAACCCTGGAAACCCTCAAACTCACCAAATGCCCTAAATATTTCAACACTCACCGGTTTGTTATTATTGATTTAAATTATTAAATTTGTTATAAACGATAGATATTAATAATAAACAATGAAGAACATACTGAAAAAAGCGGCTTTGGGAATAGGTACTTTTGCGGCAATAATGCTACAGGCCCAGAAAAATGATCTCGGAGCTTGGTATATGTACTTCGGAAACAACAAAATCAGCAAAAAGCTAAACCTTCACAACGAAATCCAGTACCGGAACTTTGATGTTATCGGCGATCTCGAACAACTCCTGATCCGTACCGGGATCGGATACGACCTGACGGAGAACAATAACAATGTATTGTTGGGCTATGGATTTATTCTGAGCAAGCCCTATGTAAACGGCGAAAAAACGGAAAATATCGAACACCGGATTTTTCAGCAGTACATTACCAAACAAAAGTTTGGAAGATTTAATCTTCAGCACCGTTACCGTCTGGAAGAAAGAATTCTGGAGGACGATTTCAGGATGAGGTTCAGGTATTATTTAAACCTGAATATACCGATCAATAATAAGGAGATGCTGCCTAAAACGTTATATGCTTCAGTATACAATGAAATATTCCTCCATTTGGACAGCCCGGTATTTGACCGGAACAGGGTATACGGTGCATTAGGATATGTTATCAGCAAGAACATGAGAATCGAAGCCGGCTACATGAACCAGATCCAGGAAAACAAAAACCGCGGCCAGATCCAGATCGGCTTTTATAACAACATCCCGTTTACAAAAGACTAAATAATAGTCGGGAAGAGGGATGCCGGATGCCGGAAGTTTTCCTGCTATTCTCAAAGATAGGGAGTCTGTTGTTTATTAAAAATATTCTTACCTAAATCCAAAATTTACAAGAAAAAAATAATTATAAAACAGCATTACCCTTGAACTAAAAGCCAATAAACAGAGAACTTTTCTAAGAAAGATAAGCATTTCCCTTCCACCGGAGGAGTGACGAGAATTCAAAGAATTTTTGACGGGGTGGTCAATAAAGTAAACAGTAAAATCAAATGGCAGGATTTCAATCTTCACCGTTTTTTGAGTAAATTAATTTTAACATATACACCTGCCGGAGATCAATAATATCCTTTTTAAATCTCACCTCGCACAAAACCATGAAGAAAAATTATTAATGATTAAAAACAGTTCAGTATTTTTAAAAAAAATTAATAATGATTCACAGTTATGTTATCATATCAATTGCAGTCCTCCTTTCTGTAATGATACTCGTCATGATCGGGCAGAAGCTCAAAGTGGCCTATCCTATATTCCTGGTGATCGCCGGGTTGATTATCAGCCTTGTTCCGGGGATGCCTCACATTGAAATCGAACCGGATCTCGTATTTCTGATTTTCCTTCCGCCGATTCTGTTTGAAGCCGCCTGGTTCACTTCCTGGCAGGATTTCCACAAATGGCGGAAACAGATCTTTTCCATGGCCTTCGGACTGGTCTTTCTTACGTCCATTGTTGTAGCTTATCTTTCCTCGTCCATTATTCCGGGGTTAACGGTAGCCATGGGCTTCCTGTTGGGAGGGGTAAATTCCCCGCCTGATGCCGTGGCGGCCACTTCCGTTTTGAAGCATGTGAAAATCCCTAAAAAAATCACGACGATCCTCGAAGGAGAAAGCCTCATCAACGATGCGTCGAGTTTAATTGTCTTTAAATTTGCACTGGCGGCTGTAATTTCCGGGCAGTTTATTTTCGGGGAAGCCGTAAAAGACTTTTTTACCATGGCCATCGGAGGCATTGGCGTAGGCGTTGGAAGCGGATTGCTTTTCGGTGCTTTGCTGAGGATTATTCCGTCCAATTCCAATATCGACACCATTATTACGCTGATTGTTCCGTACATTATGTATATAGGAGCGGAACATTTCCACTTTTCCGGAGTGCTGGCTGTTGTGGCGGGAGGACTTCTGATGTCCTATAATTCCCATTGTTACCTAAGCCATACTTCAAGGATACAGTCGGGAAACGTCTGGAGTGTTCTTATTTTTTTGATGAATACCATCATTTTTATCCTGATCGGATTGGAATTGCCGGTCGTTGTGGCTGCGATGAAAGATTATACCATTTCAGAAGGCATTATTTACAGCATCGTTATCGGCGGAGCGATCATCGGAACCAGGATTCTGTACAGCTATGCGTTGATGTACTTTCCAAGGCTTTTATCAAAAGAAGTATGCCGGAAAAATCCGAAGCCCGACTGGCGCGAACCGTTTATCATCAGCTTTGCCGCCATGCGGGGTGTTGTTTCTCTGGCCGCAGCGCTTTCGATTCCTGCATTCCTGCCAAAGGAAGCCTTTCCGCACCGGAACATCATCCTGTTCGTCACCTTTGTCATTATCCTGATTACTTTGGTAGGACAGGGGCTTTTACTTACACCAATTTTAAAACTTTTAAAAATACAGGATGCCGGAAGTGAACTGCCGGAAGAAAAGCAGGAAGTGATTTTGATGCGTAAGCTGAAAGAAACGGCCTTACACAAACTTGAAAACGATTTCTCCGATCTGGCAGAAAGAAACAGCCTGGTGCAACATCAGAAGCACCGTCTGGAAAATGAAATGATCATGATGGCCGATAAATCACAATGCCTGGCGTCCGCAGGAGATTACGTCACCGCGATGAATGAAAACAAAGAAGTGATGCGTCAGCTGATTCAGGCTCAGCGCAATGAACTTCACCGCATGAAAAAGGAAAAAATTTTTGACGACCATGTAATGAGAACTATCGAAATGCAGCTGGATTTCGACGAAGCTAAAATCACCGGCTTTTCCCATGGATAATTAAATCATATAATTGACTATGAAATTTTAAAATCCTTTGTGGTTTTTTATAAGTGAAACAGATTAAAAATAGTTGCCTGAAGCTGTATCTTGAAAGCTGTAGTTAGAAACTTCCTAACTGAAACAAAACCGGGTTGGTGTTACACCTTTATTAAAAACAAATCAAATCAAACCGAATAGATCAGTATTTTTTAAATCACGAAAAAGTATTTTTTAACTTTAACTGCAACCGTGATTTGTTACAATTTGATCAACCTGTTGATGAAATTAGTTCGGAGGGATAAATTTTGCTAATTTTGGGGAAATTATTAAGAAATCAATGAAAAAAAATATTTTAATAGGATTTGTAGCGGTACTGATGCTGACTTCATGTAAGGATGATAAAAAGGTACTCGATTCACTGGCGGATTATAACAATTCGATGATGGAAAAAGGATACCATTTCGGAGATAAATTAAGCCTTCCGAAAGAAGTGACGGATGATGCGGAAAGCATTTCCATCAGCTTCGGCGATAAGGAAACATCCAGCCTTACGATCGATCCTAAATATTTCACCCTGGGCGACAATGCGGTGACGTTTAATATTAAAACCAAAGGCGGCGAAACGTTAACCCAGGATGCAACCATCAACGTTTTTGCAAAGAATCCGGAGCAGAAAATCAATTATGAAATCATCGCGGAATATCCGCACGACCCCGAAAATTTCGTTCAGGGATTTCAGGTAGAAGGCAATACGATCTATGAAAGTGACGGACAGAACGGCTCTTCGCAAATCTTAAAATATACATTGGGAACTACAACGCCTCTGGCTTCCACCAAGCAGGCAAAAGAAGATTTTTCCGAAGGAAGTACAATTGTCGGGGATAAAGTGTATCAGCTTACCTGGCAGAGCAAGAAAGGATATATTTACGATAAAAGTTCTCTGAAACTTTTAGCAGAATTTGCATATCCGAATGTGTTGGGTGAAGGTTGGGGATTAACGTATGACGGAAAAAATCTGATCACTTCTGACGGAAGTAAATTATTGTATTTCCTTGATCCTGCCAATCCTTCAAAGCTGGTAAAATATATTGCGGTGGCGGGAAGTTCACAGGCTTATGATCAGCTGAACGAACTGGAATACCACAACGGATTCATTTATGCGAATGTTTGGCAGAAACCTGTTATCTTAAAAATCAACCCGGCCAATGGGGAAGTCGTGGGAACATTTGACTTTACAGATATTGCGAAGCAGAATACCAAAGGTAGCGATGATGTACTGAACGGAATCGCTTTCAAAGGCGATAATATGCTGATTACCGGGAAAAACTGGCCAAAGATTTACGAAGTAGCCATCAAATAATTTATAGATATTCTTAATGAAGAAAAGTTTTATCACAGGCTTTGCTGCGGTACTGCTGCTGGTTTCCTGTAAAAACGATAAAAAAATCCTGGACAGCCTGGCAGATTACAACAATTCGATGGAAGAAAAAGGCTATCATTTCGGGGATAAATTAAACCTTCCGGAAGAAGTGACGGACAATGCCGAAAGTATTTCCATCAGCTTCGGCGATAAAGAAACTTCTGATCTAACGATTGACCCGAAATTTTTTGATTTCGGGGACAATGAAGTGACTTTTAATATCAAAACCAAAGGCGGTGAAACACTAAGCCAGGATGCTACCATCAATGTGTTTTCAAAAATACCGGAGCAGGATATTGCTTATAAAATCGTAGCGGAATATCCCCACGACCCGGAATATTTTGTGGAAGGTTTTCTGCTTGATGGCAATACCGTTTATGAAAGTGACGGTCTCAAGAATGCATCTCAGTTAATAAGATATTCTTTAGGAGCTACAACCCCAACCACTACTGAAAAACAACCCGCGAATATATTTTCCGAAGGCATCGCCATTGCAGGGGATAAAGTTTATCAGTTGACGTATCAGAATAAGATCGGCTTTATATATGATAAAAACACATTGAAGAAAATCTCGGAATTTCCTTTGCCGGATGAATTCGGTGAAGGATGGGGGCTTACTTATGACGGAAAAAACCTGATTGCGGATTCGGGTTCCAACGATCTGTATTACCTGGACGTGAATAATCCCTCCAAAGTCGTGAAAACAGTTCCGGTAGGAGGAAATAAAACCATTTACAACCAGATCAACGAATTGGAATACCACAACGGGTTTATTTATGCTAATGTCTGGCATCAGCCTTACATCCTGAAAATTAATCCTTCCACCGGAGAAGTGGTCGGGAAATTTGATTTTACGAAAATTACGGAACAATATACGAAAGACGACAGTGAACACGTTCTGAATGGGATTGCCTTTAAAGGAGAAAATATGCTCGTGACCGGGAAAAACTGGCCGAAGATATATGAAGTTGCTGTTCAGTAAGTTAAAATCAGGTATAATTTCTGTTAAACTCAATAAAAATAGTAAATTGGTAGCGTTCCTTATGGGAGCGCTATCATTGTAAAAGAATTTGAAACTACTCCATTTAATATTTGCTTTGCTTTTCTGTTCCGTCACGGCACAGAAGACTCTTCCTTTTGATACGCTGAAGCTGAAGGATGCGAAAGATATGCTTGTTGACGATTACGGAAATCTGTACATTTATAAGAATAAAGAATTCAGCTTTACCAAATACGATTCCCTCGGCAGGCAGCTTGGGAAAATGATGCTTACCGTTCCTTATAAAGTGCAGACCGTACAGAACCCTCTGAGCGTTCCGTTGTTTTCGGAGAATGCTCAGGAAATGAAGTTTGTGGACCAGAATCTCAATGAAATCCAGCGGGTGGACTTCAGGCAGAAGTTCGGATTTATCAAAATGGCTTATGCCGAAGACCTGCAGCAGATCTGGCTGCTCGATGACAGTACCAAACGTCTAATCCAATACAATTTCAGGAATGACAACACCATCAATTCCTATCCTTTTGATGCAAGCTTCGATGACTTGATGGATCTTTTGGTATACGAAAATAAAGTGTATATTCTTACCAGGAATCACATCCGGGTATTTACCTTAAAATTTGAAAAGATCTTTGAAGCTCCTGTAGAAAACGGTAAACGTTTCCGGAGGGAGAACGAAACGATCCTGGTTATAACAAATAATTCCGTACTGCAGTATATTCCGGAAAAAGAAATGGTTAAGATTTTCGATGATCCCGATGTGCAGATTGTGGATAAAAATGTACTGTCTTATTTTGAAATAAAAGCCAACAACCTGTATCTTTACAGCCTTGAGAAAGCCAGGGGAACAACGCCTGAAAACGAGCCGGAGCCTCTTCAAAAAGCAACTGAAAAGGATGTTGAGAAATCAGCGGAAAAACCTGCTGAAGCCAGCAGTCAAGAGCAGAAGCTGGAGCAGAAAACTCAGGAAATTGAAAGCAAAAACCCTGCGGAAAGTTCTCTGCGGAAACTTATGGATGAAAGTTCGGAGGTTCAGGCGGCCGGCGTTTAATTATTGATCAGACAACATTAAAATATACTTAAGAGAAATATGCATATTGCAGTTACAGGAAATATCGGAGCGGGGAAAACAACATTAACGACGATGCTTTCCAGGCATTACGGCTGGGATGCCCAATTTGAAGATGTGGATCATAACCCTTACCTAGAAGATTTCTATGCCGACATGAGCAAGTGGAGTTTCGCACTTCAGATCTATTTTCTCGGAAGCCGTTTCCGGCAGGTAAAAGAGATCAGAGAAAGCGGAAAAAACATCATTCAGGACCGTACGATCTACGAAGATGCCCATATTTTTGCGGAGAACCTCAATGATATGAACCTGCTTTCGGACCGCGATTTTAAAAATTATGAATCGGTTTTTAGCCTGATGAAATCTTTTGTTTCAGCACCGGACCTTCTGATTTACCTTAAATCTGATGTTCCGAATCTGGTGAAAAAGATCTACAAAAGAGGCCGGGAATATGAAGCCTCGATCAGCATCGAATACCTTTCCAAACTGAATCAGAAGTACGAAAAATGGATTTCCAACTATACCGAAGGAAAATTGCTGATTATTGAGGTAGATGATCTGGATTTCGTGGAAAAACCTGAAGATTTCGGTTTCATTCTGGAAAAAATCGAAGCCGAACTGTACGGATTGTTTTAATAAAAGTTTTACTCGAAATCAATCTTGGTAAGTAAATTGCTGGTAATTCTTTTAAAATAAATTGATTTTATAAAAGTAATAAAGATGATCGTAAAAGTTCTACATAACGGAAATTGCTCGAAATCGAATGCCGTTCTGGAATATCTTGATGAAAACGGCGTGCCGTTCGAGATCATCAATATACTGGAAGATCCGCTGACTGAGCTTGAGATTAGAACGGTTTTAAAGAAACTCAACCAAAGTGTTTTTCATATCATCAGAAAAAATGAAAAGCTGTATGTTGAGAAATTTGCCGGAAAAAATCTTTCAGAAGAAGAGTGGATTAAGATCTTGGCTGAAAATCCTTCGCTGATTCAGCGGCCGATTATCATCAAAGGTTCTGTGGCCATGCTTGGAAGACCTGTTGAAAACGTAAAATACTTTATTGATAAATAATAAACATTGAAAATATAAACTAAAAAGTCAGCTTTACGGCTGACTTTTTTATTTTATAATAGAATTACGCCTTCTATTTTGGCGACTTCCTGATAAATATGAACTACCTGATTGGCATCCAGCACAAAGGCGTTGATGTTGCAGGCCGTATATTTTCCGTTTTTGCTCTCCCGGTTTCCCAAGGTAAACTTAATCCCGTCGAATACTTTATAAATTTCCGTCAGTTTTGCCTGGTCCGTAGGAATAATAAATTTAAATAAATAATCTTCCGGAAAATCGTGATGATCTTCCAGTTTCTCCCGTAAAGAAATATAAAAATCTTCAGGGCTTGCATGTTGATTTCCTTGTAATATATCCATCTGCTTTTAATATCTTTATAAAGATAATGAAAATTTTTTACTTTCCAAGCGGCCCCAGCAGTGAACCGGAGTTCCGGATTTCATAATCTTCGATAATATTGAATATCCCGTTCACAAGCTGTTCTGAAGCCAGTTGGCTCAACCCTCCGGAATTTACGGTGGTTTTGCTGCCTAAAAGGCTGCCAAGGAAATTACTTCCGGATAAAGCGGTATTGATGCTTTTCACAATTCCATATTGATTAAGCTGTTCGTCTACTTTTGGAGCGATGGCCGCAATCAGCTGTTGGGAAGTTTTCTCTTTTAGAATCAGCGTTGCTGTTCCTTTTTCTCCCTGGATAATTCTTGTTACATCCTGTGCGTTTAAGCTGTTAACGGCATTTACCAAGATGGGCTTGGAAATATTTACGGTATAGGCGGCAGCATCAGCAATGTAAGCTCTTTCTTTAGCAACCAGAGAAGGCGCAACTTTCTCAAGCAAGGTATTGATCTCTCTGAGTTGCTTCGGCAGGGCTTTATCAACCATGTTGTTCTGCAAAAACGCATCCCGGTTGCTGTAAACGCTTGCTCCTTTATCGATCCCGTTCAGAAGAAGCCTTTTGATAATCGATAATCCCAAATCAGACGTCGCCAATGTGGTGCAGGATTGCACCGTTGTATTAATGATGGCTCCGGTTCCTATAAGTAAAGCTGCAGCGATGATGTATTTTTTCATTGGTATTGATTAAACGTTATAAGTTCTCAAATAGTGAACCAAAATTAGGATACTGGAATTAGTTTAACAAATTTTATAATTCGGAATATTAAGAAATCTCTTTTTCCCAAAATTATCTCTTCCTGACAAGAATTTATTTAAAATTATCTTTAAAAAGAACAAAATATCAGTAATAATAAATAATTTTTTTATCTTAAATGTGAAGTTATGGATTTAAAATATCATATAAAATTTTATTTATTGTGAATAATTTTTTAATGATAAGATCATTTTGTTGAAATTTAGTAAAATTATCACTTTTAACAGGTTACCAAAAAAATTAAGTAAAATTAACATTGTTAAATATATTTTTATAATTTTGGCTAATGTCTTTTTTTGAGAACACGCAGAATGTTATCGGAAAAAGTATGAAAAGGCTTATTTCTTTTCATAAAAACTGATTGTACGAATAAAATAAAACTATATGAAACAACGTGATTTAAAGTATTCATGTCTCATTGCCGTACTCTATTTCGGAATGAACGTGAATGCACAAACAACACCAAGAGATACTGTTGCAAAAGAGCAGAAGATTGAGGAGGTGGTGATGATTGGGTACGGATCTCAGAAAAAAGAGAACGTAACCGGAAGTATTGGATTAGTTTCTGCGAAAGATCTGGCTGATAAACCTAATGCCAATCCAATCAGTTCTATTCAAGGGAAGGTTGCAGGGGTTAATATAACCAATTCCGGTGCTCCTGGGGGCTCTCCAAGAATAGATATCCGAGGTGTTGGTTCTTTATCCGGAAATACGGTTTTTATCGTTGACGGAATGATTACAACTGATATTTCTTACCTGAATTCTCAGGATATAGAATCGATGAGTATCTTAAAGGATCCTTCGAGTTTAGCAATTTACGGAGCTCAGGCCGCTAACGGTGCTGTGATCATCAAGACAAAGACAGGAAAAGGCAAGCCAACCTATAATTTCAATTCATACTTAGGATTTAAAAAAGTTACCAATGTTCCTAAGATGGTTAATTCGGACCAGTATATCGAATTGTATAATGAAAAATTACTGAACGACAACAACGGATCCAGCGCAGGATCTATTAGTAGAAGTCAGTTTCCTGCTGATACCGATTGGTTCAAAGAAATTTTCAGAACCAGCGTAATCAATTCCAATGATTTTTCTGCAACTGGAAGCCTTGGAAAATTTAACTATTATGCCAGCATCGGATATCTTAAGGATGAAGGAAACCTGGCGGCTGGAAGAGGAATCAATTCCGGAAGTGGTTTCAACAGATTTAATACTAAATTAAATGTTAGTTATAAAATCACGGATAATATCACGATTGGGGATAATTTCAGTTATTCCAAAATGCGGACGGATGTTGCCCAAAATCCTTTATTAACAGCATTTATTGCTCCTCCGATATTTTCTGTAATGAATCCTTCCACAGGAGACTATCAATATTTTAACGGATATTCAATTGCTAACCCGAGAGCACAGCTTGATCAGTATCGCTCTCAAATCAGGCAGGAAAGATTTTTGAATAATGTGTGGGGAGAACTAAAGTTCTTAAAAGATTTTACTTTCAGAGTAAGCTACTCCAGCGATAATTATAATCCGACCCAATACGAATTTACTCCAAAGTTAACCTATGTTCCGGTTGCAAACCAAGGAGCTTCCTCACTTATCACAAGAGATTTCAGAAACTTTAATTATGTTTGGGATAATACATTGAACTGGAAGAAAAGCTTTGGCGGACATAATTTGGAAGCACTTGCCGGGTTCTCCAGAACAAGAACAACATTATCACAAGAATATTGGTCTGCTAAAAACGTAAATTATGACGGAACAGATGGTTCTCTTAACATTCAAAGTGGAACTGATATTGTTCACGTTACAGGCGTAGACAGATCAGATTTGGGCGTAGAACAGGATCAGCAGAGAATTCAATCTTTCTTCGGAAGAATTAATTATGATTATAAAGGTAAATATTTATTAAATGCCTCTATAAGAAGAGATGCCAGTTCGCAGATTAATGTTGACAGATCCAGAACTTTCCCTGCGGTGAGCGCCGGTTGGGTTATTTCCAAAGAAGATTTCATGAGCAACCAAAATATTTTCAATCTTTTGAAACTGAGAGCAAGTTATGGTGAGCTAGGAAATCCAAATGTAGGAAGAGGGTATACAGCTAATACTACTATTGTGGGCAGCGGAGCTTATTTTGGAAATGTTGGTTATCCGGCACAGACCATTGACAAGTTTATAGATCCGAATATAAGCTGGGAAACAACAACAGGTAAAGATGTTGGTCTTGAAATGGCATTGTTTGGCAATAAGCTGAAAATTGATGCGGCTTATTACGATAAAGATTCTAAGAATGTGGTTTATGGAGTAAATCAGGGAACGGTTTCAGGAGCAAGCAACTGGAATAATTTCGTAACCAATGCCTATTCTTTCAATAACCGTGGTTTTGAAGTAGCTGTGAACTACAATAACAAGATTAACGAGAACATTAGTTTTGGAGTATATGGTAATTTTACATCCCTTAAAAATGAAATCACTTCAGTTTATGGTGGTTCGTACCTGGAGACCGGAGCAAGCTTATTTGGGAACTCGATCGTAAGATTGCAGGCAGGACAGGCTGTGGGTTCTTATTATGGTTATGAAGTTGCCGGTGTTTTCCAGACAGATGCGGAAGCAGCAGCTTCAGGGCAGAGTGGAGCAAAAGCAGGGTGGTTTAAATTTGCTGATCAGGATGGTAACGGAGTTATCGACTCTAGAGATAAGACATTCTTAGGAAGCCCGATTCCAAAAGGATCTTATGGTTTCGGAGTTAACTTAAATGTTTATTCATTTGATTTTGCTGTTGATTTCCAAGGAGTATTTGGAAACAAAATATACAACTACAACCGAGAACAGCGTTATGGTAATGAAACTTGGGATCTGGATATCTATAATAACAGATGGAATGGTCCGGGAACATCCAATACATATTCAATGATTACTTCTAATCAATCGATTATACTTCCTAACAGTTTCTATGTTGAGGATGGTAGCTACATTAGAATTAGAAATATCCAGGTTGGTTATAATCTTCCGAAATCATTTGCCAATTCTCTTTCTATTACAAGACTTCGATTATATGTAAGTGCACAAAACCCTTGGACGAGCTTTAAATATCATGGTTTCTCACCAGAGATAACAAATAATGATAGAGTACAGATGGGAATTGATAATAATATTTATCCTATTTCTGCAATTTATACACTAGGTATGAACTTAACATTTTAATTAAAATTATGAAAAAGATATTTTTAACACTTTCTATATTGTCTTTAATGATTAGTTGTAATGACGATTTCACAGATATTAAAGATGAAGGGCAGACAGAAGTGACCAACTTTTTTACTACTCAGGATGATGCGATGCAGGCAACTAGTGCTATTTATAGCTTCCTAAGAAGCTGGGAGAACTCAGGTTTCCCTGCACAATATGTATTTGGAGTTACAGGCGATGATGTAGAAAAAGGATCTAACCCTGGAGATGCTTCATTTATTAATGCTTATGATAATTTTACATTTTCAGTAAGTGATGACGGTGTAAGAGGTTATTGGATCGGACAATGGCAGGCAGTTAACCGAGCAAATCAGGTAATCACCAATGTGCCGAAAATTGACATGGATGCTACACTTAAAAATAGATTAGTTGCTGAAGCAAAAATGCTAAGAGCTTATTTCTATTTTAATTTAGTGAGAATTTACGGAGGTGTGCCTATTTTTGACGGATTGCCGGAAGGGGGAAATTATTTAAAACCAAGAAATTCTGCTGCAGAAGTCTATAATTTTATAGTTTCAGACCTTACTGCAGCGGCTGCTGTTCTGCCCCAGACATACTCTGCTGCGGATCGTGGGAGAGTTACAAAGGGCGGTGCTCTGGGGTTGCTTTCAAAAGTATATCTTTACATGAAGGACTACCAGAAAGCTTATGATGCTTCAAATCAGGTAATTGCAATGGGATATAGTTTAGATCCTGATTTTAATCATTTATTTAGACCAGCCGGTGAATTTGGTACTGAATCCGTTTTTGAAGTTAATTGTGATTGTTCTGCTGCATTTGGCGGTAGTCAGTATGCAGAAGTTCAGGGAGTAAGAAATCAATTCGGATGGGGATTCTTTACACCGACTCAAGAACTGGAAAATGCATTTGAACCAGGTGACATAAGAAAAGAACTGACGATACTAAGAGAAGGAGAAACTACCCCTGAAGGAGATCTTATTAAAAAAGGTGATCCTCAAGCGGGTAATATGTGGAACCAAAAAGTCTATGTACCTTCTTCTTTAAATAATAATGCTTGTGGTTATGGTTCTATACAGAATATAAGAATCCTGAGATTTGCTGATATTCTTCTAATCAATGCAGAAGCGGCAAATGAACTAGGAAACACTTCTGCAGCTATTACAAATATTAATAAAGTAAGAACCAGAGCACAACTTCCTAATACTACGGCTTCAACTCAGTCTGCATTGAGAACTGCTATCTGGCAGGAAAGAAGAGTAGAATTGGCGATGGAGAATGATAGATTCCCAGACCTTGTAAGAACAGGACAGGCAGCTACTTATTTAGGTCCTAAAGGATTTAAAACAGGAAAGAATGAATTGTTCCCTATTCCTCTAGATGCAATGAATCAAAGCAACGGGCTTTTTACGCAAAACCCCGGCTATTAAGATTTAATAATAATAATGAGAGGAGAATGAAAGTTCTCCTCTTCTTTTAGTATTCTGTTAAAAAAGATTTTATGAAAAGGATTATACTATCAGCCGTTGCTCTCTCATTATTCAGTCTTTCCTGCCAAAACATCCAAGTCCAAAACACGCAGCCATCTACAAACCAACCTGTAAAGACTAATCTCACTGATAACCAGCTCCTGGACCTCGTTCAAAGAGAATCCCTGAAATATTTTTGGGACTATGCCGAACCGAACTCGAAACTTGGCAGGGAAAGGTACCATGAAGACAACATCTATCCGGATAATGACAAGCATGTAGTAACGACCGGCGGTTCGGGATTCGGGCTTGCCACGATATTGGTAGGAGTAGAGAGAGGATTCGTACCGCGTAAAGAAGCAGTGAAACGATTGACCACCATGATGGATTTTCTTGCGAAAGCTGACCGTCACAAAGGAGCCTGGTCGCATTGGATCAACGGCGAAACGGGGAAAACCGTGCCTTTCGGAAAAAAAGACAACGGTGGGGACCTGGTAGAAACGGCCTTCCTCACTTCCGGAATCCTGATGGTCCGCGAATACTTTAAGAACGGAAACAACGAAGAGAAAGCATTGGCTAAGAAATGCGACGAACTCTGGAAAGGCATCCAATGGAACTGGTACACCAAAGGCGGCGAAAAGGTCCTGTACTGGCATTGGTCTCCGGACTATCAGTGGGAAATGAATTTTCCGCTTCAGGGATACAATGAGTGCCTGATCACTTATATTTTAGCGGCTTCATCACCTACCTACCCGATTGACGCCGAAACCTATTACAAAGGCTGGACAAGAAACGGAACCTACCTTTCAGACAAAGAAAAATACGGGCTGCCAATGTATGTTAAACACAATGGTGCTGAAGAATACGGCGGTCCGCTGTTTTGGGCCCATTATTCCTACATCGGCCTTGATCCGACCAACCTGTCTGACAAACTCATTAAAAATTACTTCGACTTAAATAAAAACCAGGTTCTCATTGATTACAAATACTGCGTCGAGAATCCGAAACACTGGAAAGGTTATGGGCCGAACTATTGGGGATTGACAGCAAGCTACTCCAGAAACCAGGATGGAGGAGTGGGATATGATGCTCATTTCCCGCAAAACGATCACGGTGTGATTACACCGACTGCAGCGTTGAGTAGTTTCCCCTATACGCCGAAAGAATCGATGGGTTTTCTGAGATTTCTGTATACTCAAAAACCTGAATTCATCGGATCGGCAGGCCCTTATGATGCCAATTCCATCCATTACAACAACTGGACGACCCCAAGGTATCTGGCTATCGACCAGGGCACCATTGCGCCGATGATCGAGAACTACAGGACCGGGTTTTTGTGGAAGCTTTTCATGAACGCTCCCGAAATCCGAAGCGGACTGAAAAAGCTGAGCTTTGCCTCTGAAAAATACAACATCAGGTAACCCGTTAATATAATTTTTAGTAATTTGAAGCTGTTTCCCGCTTTCCGCTATTACTCCTCGCTCACCTTTCAGGCTCGCTGTGGGGTAGCCGCTGCAATCGGGGCTAAAAATAACAACATATCATCAACGTTCTCCCAAATACAGGACGCCCGTAGACTAAAACAAAATTGAAAACAGCTTCAGCCCAAACAGGAAATAAAATGATAATGAAACTGAAACATCTGCCGCTCTTGCTTTTGCCCCTTTCATTAAGCGTCAACGCTCAGGAAATAAAGGCGGAGCTTAATAAAGAATCTAAAAGGCAGGATAAAATATCCTATATCCTCGATTATCCGCAGGGCACCAAAGGAAATTTCCCTTTAATCGTTTTCCTTCACGGTTCCGGCGAAAGAGGGAACAACCTGGAGATGGTAAAGGCCCACAGCCCGTTCACCTACAAAAACCTGATCAAGGAGCCGGTAGCGATCCTGGCACCCCAGTGTCCGGAAAATACATGGTGGGATACGGTAACCCTCTACAATCTTATAAAAGAAATTCAGTCTAAGTATAAAGTGGATGCTTCGAGGATTTATCTTACCGGGCTCTCCATGGGAGGTTGGGGAACGCTGAAGCTGGCGATGGAACATCCTGAAATGTTTGCTGCCGTCGTTTCGGTTTGTGCTCCGACGGATCGGGTGATGTACGCCAATATCCATCGGTACAAAGACCTCAACATGAAAATTTTCCACGGGGGAATGGATGATGTGGTGCTTCCGGAAAATGCCTTCAATTTTTACCAGAAACTGCATCCGGTAAACCCGTCGGCAGAACTTACCATCTTCCCGAACGACAACCACAATTCCTGGGATTCCACGTACTCCAATCCGGAATTGTATAAATGGATGCTGTCTAAAAGAAAGTAAAATACTTAAAGATACAAAGTTAAACCGTAATATCATTTGCTGAGTGAATAGTTTATGCTGAGCTTGTCGAAGTACCTTTGCGAACAAAAAATATTCACAATAATTTAAACGTAACTTAGCGGACGTAGCGTTTGAACTTATCAATTTAAATCAAAAAAGAAACTATAATTAAAGAAGATAGAGCAATGAAAAAGTTAATTGTAATTGCCACCCTGGCGCTGGCTCCCATGTTTTCGGCACAGGAAATGGTAACGAAGCCTGTACAGGCGTATCAGACAGCCCAATACCAGGCAAAAAAGAAAGCCTTCGTTGAAAGCCTGCTGGCGAAAATGACGCTGGATGAAAAAATCGGACAGCTGAACTTACCCAGTTCAGGAGATTTTACCACCGGACTGGCAAAAAGCTCGGACATCGGTAAAAAAGTAGAGCAGGGATTAGTCGGGGGACTGTTCAACATAAAAGGGGCTGATAAAATCAGAGCCGTACAGAAAGTAGCGGTGGAAAACAGCCGTCTTAAAATTCCTTTGATCTTTGGGATGGATGTCATCCACGGATACGAAACTACCTTTCCGATTCCTTTGGGATTGGCTGCTTCATGGGACATGAATCTGATCCAGCAGTCGGCAAGGGTAGCGGCAAAAGAAGCATCTTCCGATGGAATCAACTGGACTTTCTCGCCTATGGTGGATATTTCCCGCGAACCGAGATGGGGAAGGGTTTCCGAAGGCTCCGGTGAGGATCCGTATCTGGGAAGTGAAATCGCCAAAAACATGGTGTATGGGTATCAGGGCAAAGATTTATCCATAGGAAATACCATTTTAGCCTGTGTTAAACACTATGCATTGTATGGAGCGGGGGAAGCCGGACGTGATTACAATACCGTAGACATGAGCCATGTAAGAATGTATAACGAATATTTTCCACCATATAAAGCGGCTGTGGATGCAGGGGTAGCTTCCGTAATGGCTTCTTTCAATGAAGTAGATGGCGTGCCGGCAACCGGCAACAGATGGCTTCAGACCGAAGTTTTGAGAAACCAGTGGAAATTCAAAGGTTTTGTGGTGACCGATTATACCGGGATCAACGAAATGGTTGACCACGGAATGGGTGATCTGCAGCAGGTTTCTGCATTGGCTTTAAGAGCAGGTATTGATATGGATATGGTTGGGGAAGGATTTTTAACGACCCTTAAAAAATCCCTGGCGGAAGGAAAAGTTACTCAGGCGGAAATCGACATGGCGGCACGAAGAATTCTGGAGGCCAAATACGATCTTGGATTGTTCACCGATCCTTACAAATACGGGGATGCAAAGCTGGCAGCAAAAGAAGTCTACAGCATGGAAAACCGTAACATTGCCAGAAGCACGGCAGCACAATCGATGGTATTGATGAAAAACGAAAACCAGGTGCTTCCTTTGAAAAAATCAGGAACCGTAGCGGTAATCGGACCATTGGTAAACAATTCCCTGAATATGGCGGGAACATGGAGTGTAGCGGCAAAAGCAGATCGTTCGGTTAACTTAATGCAGGGACTGCAGGAAAATTTCGGGAAAGAAGTGAAATTCCTTTCTGCAAAAGGTGCCAATCTCGATTATGATGCGAAATTAGAGGATATTTACGCAGCTCACGGAAAAAAAACAGACAGGGATAACCGTCCGAAAGAAGTTTTGTTAAAAGAAGCCGTTGATATAGCGAATAAAGCAGATGTTATCGTGCTGGCGATCGGTGAATCAGCCGAAATGAGCGGGGAGTCTTCTTCAAGAACCGAAATTACCATTCCGCAGTCTCAGGTTGATTTGTTGAATGAGCTGAAAAAAACGGGAAAACCGATAGCCGTAGTGTTGTTTACAGGTCGTCCTTTAGCCTTAACCAATATTAAAGATACGCCTGATGCGATCCTTAACGTATGGTTTGCAGGTTCTGAAGCAGGAAACGCGATTTCCGACGTTCTTTTCGGAAAAGTAAACCCATCCGGAAAACTGCCGATGACCTTCCCGAGAAGTTTAGGACAGGTGCCGATCTATTATAATGAAAAAAATACCGGCCGCCCGCTGGATCAGAAACTGGTTGATAAATGTGAATTCCAGAGATTCCGTTCCAATTATATGGATGAATGCAATACGCCGCTTTATCCTTTCGGATACGGATTGAGCTACACGAAGTTCGATTATTCCGATATTACGGTTTCAAACGCCAATCCTAAAGGAAACCAGGCGGTCCAGGCTTCCGTAACGGTGACGAATTCCGGAAATTACGATGGAGCGGAAGTCGTTCAGCTGTACATAAGGGATATGGTAGGCAGTATTACCAGACCGGTGAAAGAACTGAAAGGATTCCAGAAAATCATGTTGAAAAAAGGAGAATCCAGAAAAGTAACCTTCACCATTACACCGGAAAACCTGAAGTTCTACAATGGCGATCTGAAATACGATTGGGAACCGGGAGAATTCGATATCATGATCGGAACCAGTTCTTCTGATGTGAAACATTCAAAAATCAACTGGACAAAATAATTCTTAAGTCACTCAAATCGAGTGACTTTTTTTGTATATTTAGTGTAATAAAACCGTAGAAATTTAAAAACATACACATGAAAAAAACAATCTTATTTAGTTTATTATTCCTTGCATCTTTAATGCTTGCTCAGAAAAATCCAACGGTTGTAGGAAATGACCGTGATATTCATGGATGTATTGGCTCTGCGGGCTATACGTACTCCCAGATAAAAAACGAATGTGTACGCGTTTTTGAACAGAAAATCAAGCTTAAAGAAGTAGATGGCGACAAAAGCTATTCCACGATGACAGCGGTTATTTTCAGCAAAAACATGAAAAAAGCAGAAATTTTTATTCCGGATGGCGCTGCGAAAAGCATTATCCTTGAAAGACAGGGAAAAAGCAAGATCTGGAAGAGCGGTAAAGCCATAAAAGACGCTTATGTCCTGGTTCCTTATCGGAAAAAAGGCTACCAGATTAAGAAAAATGATGTAGTAATTTATCAATAACGAAACACAAAGCCATTCGCAAGAGTGGCTTTTTATCATTTAATTCTCATCTGTTAACTATTTTTATAATACGACTCAATCGCGAACGATTTTCATCTCTCGCCGAAAAATCTTATTTTTGCATACCTAAAAGTAAAAGAAAGAATGAATTCCTACAAAAATCCATTGGAAGAGCGCTACTCCAGTGAAGAAATGTTATTTAACTTCTCACATAACAATAAATTCCGCACCTGGAGAAAACTTTGGATCGCGCTTGCCGAAATCGAAAAAGATTTAGGTCTTGACATCACCGACGAGCAGATCGCGGAACTGAAAGCCAATGCTGAAAATATTGATTACGATAAAGCAGCAGAGTACGAAAAGAAGTTCCGTCATGATGTAATGGCACATGTTCATACCTATGGAGATGTGGCGCCTTCAGCTAAAGGAATCATTCACCTGGGAGCAACTTCCGCTTTTGTAGGCGATAATACAGACCTCATCCAGATTCGTGACGGATTATTAATCCTGAAGAAAAAATTAGTAAATGTCATCAAAAACTTAGCGGATTTCGCTATTGAATACAAAGATCTTCCGACCTTAGGATTTACCCATTTCCAGCCGGCTCAGCTGACTACCGTAGGAAAAAGAGCCACGCTTTGGTTACAGAGTCTGGTGCTGGATATTGAAGAGCTGGATTTCTTCCTGGAAACATTAAGATTCAGAGGAGTGAAAGGAACAACAGGAACAGCTGCAAGTTTCCTTGAGCTTTTCAATGGTGATTATTCTAAAGTAAAACATTTAGATAAAGAACTATCCAAAAGATTCGGTTTTGAAAAAGTATTCGGGGTATCCGGACAGACGTATGACCGTAAAATCGATGCGAAAGTAGTAGCTTTATTGGGAAATATTGCACAATCAGCTCATAAATTTACCAACGATTTACGTTTGCTTCAAAATTTGAAAGAAATTGAAGAACCATTTGAGAAAAACCAGATCGGTTCATCCGCTATGGCATACAAACGTAATCCGATGAGAAGTGAAAGAATCGGTGCGTTGGCGAAATATGTCATGTCATTAACGACAAGTTCTGCGATGGTAGCCTCAACCCAATGGTTTGAAAGAACGCTGGATGATTCAGCAAACAAAAGATTGACGATTCCTCAGGCCTTTTTAGCCGTGGACGCGATCTTATTGATCTGGAACAACATCATGAATGGAATTGTCGTTTATCCGAACAGGATCAACAAACATATCATGGATGAACTTCCTTTCATGGCAACCGAATACATTATCATGGAAGAAGTAAAAGCCGGCGGTGACCGTCAGGAAATCCACGAAGTCATCAGGGTTCATTCCATGGAAGCCTCCAAGCAGGTGAAAGTAGAAGGAAAGGAAAACGACCTGATCGAAAGAATCCTGAACGACGATTCGTTAAAACTGGATAAGTCGAAACTTAAGGAAGTGCTGGATCCTAAGAACTTTATCGGTTTTGCACCGATCCAGACCGAAGAATTCATCAAAAACGAAGTACAGCCGATTATCGATCAGAATAAAGACCTGATCGGACTCGAAGCTGATCTTAAAGTATAACACCGTATGCAGTCCTTTTGGGCTGCATATTTACTTTGTCAAAGTTTCAAGTTTAATGATTATCCGCCTCAGAGCATGAAGGAAATTTTCGGAGCCATTTTATTAATACCCATGCTTTCTTTTTCTCAGGAAAAGGAAGTTTTAATGTATTTTAAAACCAAAGATTCTTTAGCAGGGGTTAAAAATTCGGAGGGTAAAATCATCGTTCCGGCGCAGTTTGAAGTATTTTCCTTTCTGAAAGACGGTGAGCCGGTAAAAGGGGAAACCATCTTCATTGACGGGTACAGAGAAGATGATGAGGAAAAAAATGCTTGGGGTTATGTGTATGACCGAAAAGGGAATTTCCTGTACAGGCCTTTTGCGTATGATAACGGAGCCGATTATTTCTCTGAAGGTCTGAGACGTTTCGTAAAAAACGGAAAAGTTGGTTTTGCCGACAGAAACGGCAAAGTGATCATTGAAGCCAAAAACGATTTTGTATCACCCTTTCATTACGGTTATGCCGCTTATTGCGATGGCTGCGACTGGGAAAAAACGGAAGATGAGCATAAAGCCATCGTAGGCGGAACCTGGGGAGTTATGAATTTTAAAGGCCAGCATGTTCAGCCGGTGGCAAAGTCAGTAAATACGGTGGAAGTAAATGGAAAATATTATCCGTATCCTTTTTCTTATACCCAAAAGGAAAAAGAAGTTCTTCAGTTCTTTGAAAAACAGAATCAAAAGCTTTCGGACATCTATTACGTCAATCATTATAAAAAACTGTCTGGGGAAAATAAAAAACTGTATTTCGAAATCGTTGAACGTCCGAAAGAAAATTTCCCATTTTATCAGGTGAATGCCTATGATGACAGTAAATCGGCAGCCGGATTAGCCGGTTTAAAATTTTTGGTTTCAGAAGACGGCCGGAAAGTTTTTGCCCTTGAATTTGATGATGAAAAAATTCCTTTTGAAACATGGCTTAAAGAACAACGGAATCAGGCTGAAGCATTTCAGAAAAAACATCCGGATGCCCCGAATAAATTGAGTGATTAATAAAATATCAAATTTTCCAGGCAATGTCCGGAAAATTGAAACGGAGTCATTATTGAAGTTTATAAGCAAGCAGAAATAAATTTATTAAAGAGAAGTATTTGTCCATTTAGTACAATATAATTTGTGTAGAAATAATGATATGATGGATCGAGAGATAGCATTCCTCCGGAATGCCTGTTGTGATAGTGGGTACAAGCTACACAGATATGATTCCTCTGGAATCATGCAGGTTATAACATAAAGATAATTAAAATATGCGTCTAAAATATTTTGAACATCCGTGACATTTAAGATAGACCTTATTCATTCCGTAGGAATGAAATCTGTGTAGAAAATAGAACTGCAAAAATAATAATGATAAAAAATGAGATGTTGTTGCTTTAGATTTTCGCATCGCCGATGTGACAATTCAGGACACTTATTTATTTTGATAATCATTCCGTAGGAATGAAATCTGTGTAGCAAGATTGTAAATAGTACATCTGCATTCCGTAGGAATGCTATCTTTGTATGATGATGAAAAATGAATACATATGCCCAATACCTATACACAGATTTACCTCCAGGTTGTCTTTGCTACAAAAGGCCGTGACATTAAGATAATATCTAATGTCCGTAATGAAATAGAAAAATACATTTGTGGAATTTTTACAGCTAAAAAACAGAAAGTATTGGCCATTTATGCCAATCCGGATCACATCCATATTTTTTTCAGCTATAAAAATCTACAGATCACCATTCCGGAACTAATGAAGACCGTTAAAATAGAATCAACGAATTTTATTAATGAAAGAAGATTATGTTTAGGGAAATTTTTATGGCAGGAAGGATACGGTGCCTTTTCCTATGCTAAAAGCCAGAAAGATAAAGTGGTGAATTATATTTTAAACCAAGAAAAGCACCATTCAAAGAAAAGCTTTAGAGAAGAATATTTGGAAATGTTAGATGCTTTTGAAATTGAATTTAGGAACGAATACCTTTTTGAATTTTATGATGGAGAAAGATAGCATTCCTCCGGAATGCCTGTGGTTATAGGTACATTAGCTACACAGATATGATTCCCCCGGATCATGGATATTATTTATTCCTTAGGAATGAAATCTGTGTAGAAATATAGCACCGGATAGGACATGCATCCCGTAGGAATGCTATCTTTGTAAACGCAAAAATGGCAAATGCCGGATATAAAAACGAAATAAAAATAAATCTAAATAAAAACTGACATCTAATGTCTCAAAACAAAAGAATTTTCGTAGAAAAAAGAGGAATTTTCGATGTGGAAAGTCCAAAAATTTTTGATGAAGTAAAAGCGGTGGTTCCTGCCGTACAGAAAGTAAAAGTCTACAATGTGTACGACATCTTCGGACTGAACGATGGAGAATTTGAAAAAACAGTCAACAGTACCTTTGTGGATCCGGTAACGGATATTCTGCACGAGGAAAATCCGGCGGAGGGAATCTTTTTCGCCATGGAGTTTTTGCCGGGCCAGTACGACCAGCGTGCCGATTCCGCCCAGCAGTGTATCGCTTTGCTCACGGAGAATGAGAAATCCAAAGTGAGAAGCGGAAAACTTATCGAATTTGAAGGCGTTTCAGAACCGGATCTCGCAAAGATCAAAGACCTGCTGATCAACAAAGTGGAATCTCAGGAAAAAGATTTGTCTATTCTGGATATTCCTGCGGAAGAAGCACCGTCAAAAGTAATTATCCACGAAAATTTCATCAGTTTTGACGATGCGCAACTGGAAAGTTTTTATAACAGCCACGGGTTTGCTTTAGGCCTTGATGATCTGAAATTCATTCAGGAATACTTCAAATCTGAACAGCGCAACCCTACGGAAACCGAATTGAAAGTACTCGATACCTATTGGAGCGACCACTGCCGTCACACGACTTTCGAGACGGAACTGTCAAATATTGAATTTGAAGGGCAGTTCAGGCATACGCTGGAAACGATCTTCAACGACTATATCGAAAAAAGAAAATTCTTGGGCCGAGAGTTGAAACCGATTTCCTTAATGGATCTGGCTACTGTTTGCGCCCGCTATTTCCATAAAACAGGCAACCTGGAAAACCTGGTGGTTTCCGATGAAATCAATGCCTGCACCATTCAGATCGAAGCGGAATACGACGGAAAGAAAGAACCGTGGTATTTATTATTCAAAAATGAGACCCATAACCACCCAACGGAAATCGAACCGTTTGGAGGGGCTTCAACGTGTCTGGGTGGAGCGATTAGGGATCCTTTATCCGGACGTTCTTTCGTGTTCCAGGCGATGAGGTTAACCGGTGCGGCAGATGTTCTTGAACCGGTGGATCAGACCTTGCCGGGAAAACTGCCTCAGAAAACCATTACCAAACAGGCGGCTAACGGATATTCTTCATATGGAAACCAGATCGGTTTGGCAACCACCATGGTTTCTGAAATTTATGACGAAGGCTATAAGGCCAAAAGAATGGAAGTCGGTTTCGTAACCGGGGCCGTTCCTGTAGATTGGGTAAGAAGAGAGAAGCCGGAAGCCGGAGATTCAGTAATTATCCTTGGAGGCGCAACGGGCCGTGATGGCGTTGGAGGTGCGAGCGGAAGTTCAAAAGAGCAGGACGAAACTTCAATACACACCATGAGTTCTGAGGTTCAGAAAGGAAATGCGGTGGAAGAACGTAAAATCCAGAGGCTGTTCAGAAATCCTGAAGTGACGAGGCTGATTAAAAAATCAAATGACTTCGGAGCAGGAGGCGTTTCGGTGGCCATCGGTGAAATTGCCGATTCACTGGAAGTCAATCTGGATGTGTTGCCTTTGAAATATGAGGGATTAAACGGAACCGAACTGGCCATTTCCGAATCTCAGGAAAGAATGGCGGTTGTGGTAGATCCGAAAGATAAAGAACAGTTCATCACATTCTGTGAAGCGGAAAATATTGTTGCCGTAGAAGTGGCAAAAGTAACCGATTCCGGAAGAATGCAGATGTTCTGGAAAGGGGACAAAATCGTAGACCTTTCAAGAGCGTTTTTAGATACGAACGGCTGCTCAAAAAGCCAGGAAGTGAAAATTACCCATCTGAATGAAGTAAAAGAAGAAACACCTGTTTTCAGCGAAGAGAATTTCCTGAAAATGTTAAGTGATAAAAATGTAGCTTCCCAAAAAGGATTGCTGGAAATGTTCGACTCATCCATCGGAGCGACAACCGTTGCCATGCCTTTGGGTGGAAAATACCAGCAGACTTTAATGGAAGGAAGTGTGCAGACGCTGCCAATCATCGGAGCAAAAAATATTGAAACCGTTTCTCTGGCAAGCTGGGGATTCGATGCGGAGATTTCCAAGCAGAATTCATTGCTGGGAGCTTCTTACGCCGTCGTGGAAAGTGTGGCGAAAATCGTAGCGATGGGTGGTGATTATAAAAATATCAGACTAAGTTTCCAGGAATATTTTGAAAAGCTGGGACAGAATCCTGAAAAATGGGGTAAACCTTTGGCTTCATTATTGGGAGCTTACGATGCCCAGATGAACCTTGGTCTGGCTGCGATCGGAGGAAAAGACTCAATGAGCGGAACCTACCAGGACCTGAATGTGCCGCCAACCCTGATTTCATTTGCCTGCGCGAACGGAGAAAAGAAAAATATCATCTCTCCCGAATTTAAAAAAGCCGGAAATAAAATCTATTTCTTCAACCATACCGCCCAGGAAAGCGGACTGCCGGATTACAATGCCTTGAAAGCTGTTTTCGAACTGATCTTTGAAAACATCAAGGCCGGGAAAATTGTTTCCGTAAAAACGGTAAAAGAAGGTGGAGTAGCCATTGCCTTAGCGAAAATGAGTTTCGGAAACCGATTAGGGGCTGAGATTAAGGTTGATGAAGCAGTGCTGTTATCTAAAAACATCGGAAGCTTAATCATCGAATCTTCGGAAGAATTAAGCTCAACAGCGCTTCAGTTAATAGGGAAAGTAGTGGAAGAACAGGTGCTGAACATCAACAATTCCAAATTCCGTATTTCAGATCTTGAATCCGCTTATACCGGAACTTTTGAAAACCTTTTCCCAACGGTTGAAAAAGAAAAACTGACGGTGGAACTGGACGAAAAATTAAATTCGGTAAACCCTAGAAATATCATCATCAAAAAACACGGAATTGCCCAGCCGAAAGTATTTGCGCCGGTATTCCCGGGAACCAACTGTGAATATGATACGCTGAATGCTTTTGCGAAAGAAGGTGCTGTGACCAGCAGTTTACCGTTGATCAACATCAATCACCAATTGCTGGAAGAAAGCATTGATGCCTGGGTAAAAGAGATCGCTTCTTCCCAGATTTTAGCTTTTTCAGGAGGATTCTCTGCCGGTGACGAGCCGGACGGTTCTGCCAAATTCATCGTAAACGTTCTGAAAAACGAAAAGATGAGAAATGCAGTTCATGAATTATTAGACCGAGACGGGATGATCATCGGGATCTGTAACGGATTTCAGGCACTCATCAAATCAGGATTATTACCATACGGAAGAATTAAGGATCTGGATGAAAATTCCGCAACCTTAGCCCATAATGCCATCAGAAGGCATATTTCCCAGATGGTGAACGTAAAAGTAGTTAACGATGAATCTCCTTGGTTAAAAGGAATGAAGGATCAGGTATTCACCATCCCTATTTCCCACGGAGAAGGTCGTTTCATGGCCTCGGAAGCTGAAATCCGGAAGCTGTATGAAAACGGGCAGATTGCCACGCAATACCTGGATCTGGAAGGAAACATTGCCCACGGAATGCCGTTCAACCCAAACAATTCCTTATTCGGAATCGAGGGAATTACCAGCAACTGCGGTAAAATCTTCGGAAGAATGGGGCACCCGGAACGTTTCGCCGAAGGATTGATGAAAAACATCCCAACTGCGAATTACCACAACATCTTCAAAAATGGAGTGGAATACTTCAAGTAGATAATTAAATAAAATAATGTAAAATGCCTTTGTTCTTCAACAGAGGCATTTTTCTTTGCTTCTACCTTAAAATTTTTCCCCGTATTACGGAAAACCGTAATCAAAATGCTGAAAACCGCAATACCTTGCCGTCCTAAATAAGAATCTAAAACAATACAACTTTTAACTATGAATACAAAAGTTACGGTAACCGACCTGTTTCTCGGCATTTTAGCGGTTATGCTCATTGGCGTCAGTTTTTATCAGACCTGGATGGGTTTACAGCAGATCTTCGGAGGAAGTTCTTTCATTGTTGCTCTTGTGCTTTCCCTGATCCTTCTTTTTCTTCTCTGGCAGATCAGGCGTGCTAAAACTACAGGAGGATCTGCATCATCTCTCGGTTGGATCTATTTCTTCTTTGCCATCTTCTGCTTCGTAGCCAATTTTAATGCCCTGTACACCCGGTTTATGAAAACCGATATTTACACCACCGAACTGAGGGACGTCAACGAAAAATTTACCAGGCTGGAAACCGATGTCGAATCCAAGCTAAACTATTCGGTACCGGATGCCAAAATACGGCAGGCCATCCGAAGCGAACTGAACCTGTTGAAAATTCAGATCAATGATCCCAAAAATGTCGGGATCGGCCCGGAAGCAAGACAGATCCTTGCAAGAATTGAAAAAATGATCGGCAAGAAGGTAACTCCGCTTACACCGACCAGCGAAACTCCGGAAGGATACGCCGACCTGGCAGACCGGATGGAAGAACAGATTGTTCAGATGGTATATAACCTGACTCCTGAAGAGAAAAATCTGATGAGCGACATCAATGACGCTTCTTTACGATGGAACAAAGAGATCCAGAATTTGTTACAATCGCCGCCTGATGCAATAAATATAATGGCGCAGGGGCAGATCGACAAATCTCTGACAGAATATAACCGATTAGGAAGTCGGGCAGAATCTATTCTCGGAAGAGACAAGCTGAAGTTTGAACCCGCACATTCGGAAACCCAGGAAGTTGGGAAAATCGGTTACGCTTTCAGTCATGCCATTAAAAATTTCGGAATGTTTCAGCTGGTGGTTTTGGCAGGATGTATTTTACTGGATTTTGGAATTATGCTCATCATCCTTTTGATGCCGACCGAGAACAACCGGAATACAGGCCGGAGCAATGAAAGTATTTTTAACAGCAAGCGCAGCGGAAAAACAATAATCTAATAAACAGCAGAATATGGATTGGAATAATGAACCTTTGAAACCGTTGTCTTTCAATACAGCCACTGAAGACCTTAAGCCTCTCACTCTGGATGATGACGATGCATTAAAGCCTCTTTCATTAGATGATAAAAAAGAGGTCATCGATGATAATTTTGTACCCATTGCAAAAGGAAGTGTGTCGGAAATTAAAAACAAAGACAGCAATTTTGTGTTTTTTTTCGGAACGGCATCTTCAGGGAAATCGGTGATCCTGGCAACCATGCTTTACTACCTGCGGTCAACAGCAGGGGTTATAAGACCGAAAATAGGTACGCCCAATACGGCTGAAGCGGAAAGTTTACTGTATGATTTTTTCGATAATATAAGCAAAGGTATTTTACCGGCGGGAACCGTCAAGGATCAGGTGACAAGACTGGACCTGGTTTTTGAGCCCAACAATAAATCAAAAAAAGTAACCCCCGTTAATCTTACGTTTTTAGAAACTTCGGGAGAAAATCATAACGAAATCAGGCGGGGAGGAAATTATCACAGCAGTATAGAAACCTATCTTTCAGCCAACCTGCCGCTTACTTTCATTCTTGTAACCAGCTACGAAAATGCGCATAAAGATGATATCCTGATCAATACTTTTTTGAATAAACTTGAAAAATATGAGAAGAGATTAAGATCCGTAAACATCATCCTGGTGATTTCGAAATGGGATAAATCCGGCAGGGCAGAGGTGGAGGATTCTGCGCAGCTGGATGATTTTATCAGGGAAAGACTTCCGATGACTTCCACAGCAATGGATACGTACAGCCTGGCCAAAACTTTTTATACCGTAGGTGAGCTGAATGAAGATACCAACCGGGTAACCTTACTGAATCTGGACAGAGCCCAGAGACTGTCGGAGTGGCTCTATGAAAGCATAACAGGTTATCCGCTTTCTTATGAAGGAACTTTCTGGGAACGTATAAAATTTAGTTTTACCCATTGATGAGCAGTGTTAATCTAATCGCCTTCGGAACGTTCGGGAATCCCAATGGATTTACCCAGACTTTTTTTGCAGGAAATCCGGTTTCCGTGAAAACATTTGACATCAGAGGTCCCATCCTCGTCTATCCGGAAAGTACGTTATATTCGATCCGGAAAGAATATAAAGACGGGGCTTTCATGGTCTCGTATGCCGTATATACTTATGCAAAGGAACCGACTTCAGCCAGGGAAGGGTCTTTTATAGGATCTGCTATCCTGTTTATTGATGAAATTGCAGAAGAGAACATTACCATCCGGTGCCTGAACGAATTTCATAAAAACCTGATTGGTAAAAATGTTGAGAAAGATACACTTTCCGTCAATCATTCGGATCTTTTTTCAGTGAGTAAACTCACCGACTTTGATAAAATTAAATTTAACCTGAAGAAAATAAATGCACTGGATTCCGCCGAAATGACTGGCAAACAGTTAATGGTCTACTGCGAAACCAATCCTTCCGTATTGCAGACCATGTTCATAAAATCTCTCGATTTGCTGAACGTTTACGATACGATTTATTTCACGGCAAGCCAGGATATTGTAAAATTCGTTCATCAGAAAAGTATTTTCCGGTTTGTAGAGAAAGACGGGTTTGAAAATGAGATTCAGAAGCTGGCTGAAGAGAGAAAACGGAAAATTCAGGAGATCATTGCCGATTTTGAAAGAGAAAAATCAAGGCTGGAAGATGCCAAAAAACAGACTTACGAGGATTGTAAGTCTAAAATAGAGAAAAATAAAGAGCTGCATGCGGTAAACGCTGGGAAAATAGCGGAGTCAGAAAAAAATCTGGCCAGGATCAATGATGTTTACCAGACATTTTCCGGGAAAATCGATGAACATTTAACCCGATTAAAGACAGCCGATGCTTCAGCTTTAAATGGCATCAGGCAATCATACAGGGAAAACAAAAACATCTTCACTGAAAATATCAGAGATTTAAAAATACCCGATCTGGGAATAATTTCCGAAATGAGACCGGCCCACAGGCCCGAACCTTTTAAACAGTCCGGAAATCATATTTATAGCCATTCCCGGGAAAGAGAAGATAGTTCGGATCGGCCAAATATCTACAGGATAGCAACCGTAGTGCTCTCCGTTTTGCTGGCGGCGGCCATCTCAGGCTTCGTCTGGTTTTACCTGGAGACGGAGGAAAAAAAGGTCCCGGACAACAATATGATGCAGGTCAACAGTACACTACAACCTGAACCAGCAGTAGAAAAACCGGTGAAAGATACAATTCCATTACTCCGACCGGAACCCAATGCAGAGGTTGATCTTCAGATTAAAAACGAAATGAACCAAAAATTAACTCCAAATCTGAAAATTGACAGTGTAACCCGCTTTGTTTTTAAAGCCAATCCCAAAAGTATACAGGAATATTATAAAGATCAGAAAGCCAATTACTCCAAGTTGCTTTTTCAAAAAAATAAATTGAGCTTTAAGATTGAAAATGACGATACAATCTATATCGGCAATTTGCAGTCTATACCCATTTTTAAATAATGTGAATTTGTTGCTATTCAACTTATTTTTAGTATTTTAAATTCTTATGAATACATTCAGCTCTGAAAGGGCTGTATCAATGAGCCCCGGGCATTGTCCGGGGCTCATTGATTAACGGAAAGTCTCAAGCCCTTAAAGGGTGTAATCGTTAAGTAGGTTTTGTCCGGATAAGCCTGCGGTATTACATTCCTGTCTGTAAACAGGTCTAGCCTGTTAATCTGGTCTTTTTTCGGAGTTCACATTGAACAGGAGAATTTATTTTTTGTAATTTTATTCGATATAGTTGAGTTGTCACAAATGAAATTACCGCTTTCAAAAATAAAAATGAAGAAAGAAAACATACCGAAAACGGCAGTCATCAATGGCCGTCATTTTTCTGATCTGGCAGGTTTATATGAGGAAATCTCAGAAATTTTCATGAAAGATGAAGGCTGGAAAGTTGGAACACTGGATGGTTTTGATGATATTTTATATGGATTTCAGGGTGAAATTATTTGGAAAAATGCTCAGAAATCAAGGGAAGATCTGGGAGTAGACGCAACCAAAGAATTTTACGAAAATAAGATCAGTCAGGGAAAACCGTTCAACCTTGCATTGATGAAGGAAAAACTTGATGAACTGATGGCCGGAAAAGGGCAGACCTTATTTGAAATTTTAATCGAAATTATCGGATCGCACAAAAATATTACTTTACTTTTGGACTGATTTTAAATAGAAGATAGATGAAGTACGGATTGTTTTTCGGAGACAGCATTACGTATGGGGAATACGACGGCGTATTCGGAGGCTGGGTGGATATTCTGAAAAGATATGCGCTGCAAAAATACAATGAAGGAAGCAAAGAGCTGATTCTCTACAACCTGGGCATTGGAGGTGAAACCACCGAAGGTTTGGTAAAGAGGATCTCTCATGAAATGGAAGCCCGGAATTCTGCAGCAGGAAATATCGTGTTTATCGGCTACGGAGCGAACGACATGGCTGTAAAAAACGGTACACAAACGGTAGAGCCGGAACGGTTCAAAGCCAATATTATAACAGCTGTTCAAAAAGCAAAATCTTATGCTGAAGCTATTTACCTGATCAGCATTCTGCCTGTTTCTGCAAACATCGACGGCATTGCGGTAGCTTCCGGAAAAAGGAGAAGCACAGCGCAAATCCTACGATACAACCGGATTCTTCAGGAAATTGCCGGTGAATACAATTTGAATTACCTCGATTTCTATTCCGGATTTGTAGCGGACAAAGAACTTCTGCTTTCCCGGGACGGCGTGCATCCCAATGAAAAAGGATATGGAATCATGGCAGAAATGGCCATTCCGATTATTGAAAAATACCTATGAAACGACCTTGTTTCAGAAGGAATTAACAAAAATAATTCAGGGAATATGTAATGAAATTATTGAAACGGGCTTTACCAAAATCTAAATAAACAGGTATTTCCAATACACCAGAACGCCCGTAACAACGGAAATGAAAGCCATCAGCAAAACTGCTCCCGCAGCAATGTCTTTGATCAAACCGATTCTTACATCAAACTCCGGCTGAATAATATCGCAGATCTTCTCAATAGCCGTATTGAAAATCTCCGCAGCAAGTACGCCGGAAGAAACCATTAAAATCAATACGGAATCTAAGATGGAAAGGTTGAGATAGAAAATTAAAAACAGGTTGACTGCAAAAGCGGCAAGCTCCAGCTGAAAATTCCTTTCGCTTTTCACCATCATGAAAATCCCGCGGAAAGCATTCAGGAAACTTTTATGGAAGGGTGGTTTGCGCATGATAAAAGATTATCTGCAAATATAAAACAAGTATTTCGTGATTATGAGGTTTATCTGTTATCTTTGGAATGGATAATTTAAATTAATGAAAAAAAATCTGTCAGCCTTACTCCTGATTCTGCTCTTTGCTACGGGATTTTCGCAGGATTACAAAGCTGGAATTGCCATATCGGCCTGTGAGTGTTTTAAGAAATTAAAAGCGGAAAATACGGATCCCGAAATACTTGAGACAAAATTGGGGTTCTGCATTATCAATGCTGCAGAACCGTATGCAAAGCAACTCAAAAAAGAGTACAACCTCGATATCCTGCGTGATGAATCTTCAGAAACGGGGAAACTGGTTGCGACCTGGATTCTGAAAGAATGTCCGGATCTTTTTCTGGAAATGGTCGATCACGAAGAAAAAAACGGCGCAAAGGTCCGGTCCTCTGAAATGTCGGTTAGCGGAACGGTTTCCCGAATCGAGAAAGATGAGTTTATCGTATTTCATATCGTAGCGTCAGACGGTAATCTTACTAAACTGTACTGGATAACCTCCATACAGTCCGGTCTGGACCTTCCTAAAGAATATGCGTCGCTGTTGCAGAAAAAAGTAACTTTTCGGTATTACAGGAATGAGATATTTGATGCTGCAACAAATAACTACAGAAACCTGAATATAATTTCAGCTTTGAAAATGGATTAACGGTCTTTGTGAAAAACTCCTTTGATTATTTCTTCTTAATCTGTTTTCTATTTATTATATTTGTAAAAACTTATTTTTAAATCTATGAAATTTATTATTTCAAGTGGAGAACTGCAGAAGGCTTTGCAAACTGTAAGTGGCGTAATATCAAGCTCTCAGTCGAGACCGATTTTAGAAAACTATCTTTTTGAATTAGACGGAACCCAGGTTACCATTACGGCATCAGACGGCGAAACAACGCTGATAACTTCTCTTGAGGGGAAGTCTGATGATACGGGTAAATTTGCCGTACCTGCAAAGATTTTTCAGGATTTTATCAAGACTTACGGGGAACAGCCTCTTACGCTGGTGGTAAAGGACAATGCAGAAGGAACGGGAAGTCAGCTTGAGATTTTAGATGAAAAAGACAACTTCGCGGTAGCACTGGACAATGCGGACGATTATCCGGAACTGCCTGAATTCGATGCAGCACAAAGCGTAACTATGCCTGCAGGAGTTCTGTCTGAAGCGTTAACAAATACGCTTTTCGCAACCAGCAACGATTCCCTGCGTCCTGTGATGACGGGAGTACTGTTTCAGTTCGGAGAAAACGAAACCAATTTCGTGTCTACTGATTCTCACAGGCTTGTAGTATACAAAAGAACGGATCTGATGAATGCCGAACCGATGGAATTTATCATGCCGAAAAAGCCGCTGAACATCTTTAAAAATATACTGGCAAGTTCCAACGAAGACGTTACCATCGAATTCAATGAGAACATGGCTAAATTTACTTTCGGAAAACATGTATGGATCTGCCGCCTGATCGACGGAAAATATCCTAATTATACGGCGGTCATTCCAAAGGAAAACCCGAATGTGCTTACGATCAACAGAAACCTTCTGTTAGGAGCCATCAAAAGGGCATCGATTATGTCGAACAAATCTACCAATCAGGTACGGTTTAAACTGTCTGCAAACATTCTTCACCTTCATGCAGAAGATACGGAATATGCAAACAAAGCGGATATGCAGATTCCTTGCGATTACAACGGGGAAGATATCAATATCGGATTCAGTTCCAGGTTTTTAACAGAAATGTTAACGATTTTAGGATCCGATGATATTACCATGAAAATGTCACAACCGAACAGGCCGGGAATTATCGAACCTCTTGATGGTCTTGAAGACAACGAAAGCATTCTAATGCTGTCTATGCCGGTAATCGGATTATAACAGTATTTGCTTACTATACAAGAAAGAGGTTTTGATTTTTCAGAACCTCTTTTTTCTTGACAGGGATTTTTAAAAATTTAAAATCAATAGCGCTGAAATCAGCTGAATTGAGAGGCGCAAATAAATGATTTCACGCAAAAATTAAACTCTTAAAATCTGTTATAAATTTCTGTATTTATCAAAAAAACACGACATTTGTACGCTTAAAACCGTACACTGAAATTGTACAAAAATTCAAATAAATTTTCAAAATAGATTCAATGAAAATATCAAACAACTGGCTTAAAGACTACATCAAAACGGAATTAAAAACGGAGAGAATCGGTGAGTTCCTTACAGATATTGGTCTGGAAGTTGAAGGGATAGAAAAATTTGAAAGCATAAAAGGCAGCCTGGAAGGAGTTGTTGTCGGTAAGGTTCTTACCTGCGAAAAACATCCGAATGCAGATAAACTGAAAAAAACAACCGTAGACGTAGGAAACGGAAAGGTGCTGCACATCGTTTGCGGAGCTCCGAATGTGGAAGCCGGGCAGACGGTTCCCGTAGCGGTTGTCGGAACAAAAATCTACGATAAAACCGGAAACTTTTTTGAAATAAAGGAAGCTAAGATCAGAGGAGAAGTGTCTCAGGGCATGATCTGTGCCGAAGACGAATTGGGCCTTAGTGACGATCACGGAGGAATTATGGTACTGGATGAAGAAAAATATGAAATCGGAAAGAATTTCGCTGATTATTTTGAACTGACAAACGATGAGGTCTTAGAAATCGGATTAACACCGAACAGAACCGATGCCATGTCCCATTATGGGGTGGCAAGGGACCTTCATGCCTATCTTTTAACCAACAAACAGAATTCCGGATTTGAAAAAGTATCTTCTGTTGCGCTGAACAATGAAGGCTCCCACGAGTTTACACTGGAAGTGGAAGATGCGGAATTATGCCCGAGATACATCGGAGCGGTGATTGAAAATGTAAAAGTTGCAGAATCCCCGTCATGGCTGAAAGACCGTCTGAAAGCCATTGGTTTAAGTCCGATCAATAACGTTGTTGATATTACCAACTATATTCTTCATGGTTACGGACAGCCGCTTCATGCCTTTGATGCGGATAAGATTGCCGGCAAGAAAGTAAAAGTGGGAATCGTACAAGAAGGAACAAAATTCACAACGCTGGATGGCGTGGAAAGAACGCTGAACGGTTCCGAGATCATCATTAAAGACGGAAACGACAGTCCGATGTGCATTGCCGGGGTTTTCGGAGGTGCAGATTCCGGAGTTTCCGCAGAAACAAAAACCATATTCCTGGAAAGTGCTTACTTCAATCCGGTAGCGGTGCGGAAAGGGGCCAAATTCCACGGACTGAATACCGATGCTTCATTCAGATTTGAAAGAGGCGTAGACCCGAATATTACCAGAACAGCGATTACCCATGCAATTAAACTGATCCAGGACATTGCAGAAGGAAAGTTAGTGGGAGAATTGCTGGAAGAATACCCGAAGAAGATCGAAGACCATTATGTGATTATCAGATTTTCAAAAATCGAGCAGATACTGGGAACAAAAATCCATAGGGAAAAAGTAAAGGAAATTCTGAAAGCTCTCGAAATCCAGGTACTGAATGAAATCCAGAACGGATATGAGATCTCTGTTCCTGCCTACAGGGCGGATGTAACCAGAGAAATCGATGTTATTGAAGAAATCCTTAGAATCTATGGGTATAATAAAATCGATGCTCCGCAAAAAATATCTTTTACACCGGTTAAACTGAATGCACAGGATCAGGATGAGCTGGAAAACAACTGGGCAAGAACATTACAGAGCTTAGGCTTCAATGAGGTAATGAACAACTCGCTGACTTCCGTAAAAGATGAAACCGATGCCGTAAAACTGCTGAATCCGTTGAGCAACGACCTGGCATTTATGAGAAAATCTCTGCTGGAAGGGCTTTTACAGAACGCGATCTACAACATCAACAGGAAAAATCAGGATATCAAATTTTTTGAATTCGGAAAAATTTACCACAAAAGAGAAAAATACGAAGAAAGAAAACAGCTGGCCATCATTGTTTCAGGAAGGGAAGTTGCCGAAAACTGGCTGCAGCCGAAATCTGCGACAAGCTTCTACAACCTGAAAGCTTACGTAAAAGTATTGCTTGAAAAACTGGCAGTGGATTATAAAGAAGTGGCTTTAACCGACGAAAGGTTCTCTGATGCGCTTGCGTATGAAGTTGATGGGAAAGCTTTGGTAAGAATCGGAAAAGTGGCCCCTCAGATGCTGAAAGATTTCGATGTCGATCAGGAATGCTTCTATGCAGAGATTGAGTTGGAATTTGCCCAGCAGCTGCGTGCTAAAAACGAACTTAAATTTAAGGACATCCCGAAATTCAACAAGATCAGAAGAGACCTGGCATTGCTGCTGGATAAGAATGTAAACTATCAGGATCTTTACCAGACGGCCAAGAAGAATAAATCACCTTACATTAAAAACATTAACCTGTTTGACGTATATGAAGGCAAAAATCTTCCTGAAGGGAAAAAATCTTACGCGATGAGCTTTGAGCTTCTGAACGAGGAAAAAACGCTGGAAGAAAAAGAAATTGCATCTGTGATGGATTCATTGATAAAATCTTTCCAAAAAGAATTCAACGCTGAACTGAGAGGATAATTTTCTGATTGGTTTTACAAGATATTTTAAAAACGGACTTCGGTCCGTTTTTTTGTTTTTAACAAAGCTGTTGTCAGCCGGAGAACAATGCTGCATCTAACTTTGTAAAAGTTCTGAACTTTGACAAAGTTTTACCGTAAAATAGCACAACAGAAACCAGCGGCACCACAATAAAATCCTCCGGAATCCCGTTTTCATTATAATATTTCGTAAATTTGGTTTACATCAAAAAGAAAAAAATGAAAAATCTTTTTTTAAGTATAGGTATGGCAGCAGTTTTGGTTTCATGTGGCACAACCGCAGGTTCTTCTGCAAAATTAGGAAAGGCACAGCCCGCACTTTCGGGAACGAAATGGGCATTGGCCGATAATGTGAAAGGAAAAATTCCTACACTGAATATTGACGGTGAGAAAATCAACGGGAATGCCGGATGTAATAATTACTTCGGAACAGCCAGGGTAGAGCCTTCTACAGGAAATTTCTCTGCCGGACAGATGGGGGCCACCAAAATGGCCTGCGATAACATGAGCGTTGAGAAAAACTTCATGGATATGATGGGGAAAGCCAACAAGTACGTGGTAACCGGAAATGTGCTGGAATTATACCAGGACAATCTCTTACTCCTGAAATTCAATAAGGCCGAATAAATAAGCAAGAAACAAAAAAGGAACTCACTGGAGTTCCTTTTTTTATGTTCGGGTCGTTATTATTCTTCCTCTTCGTCGTCGTACTTAGCCAACTCTTCATCGCACCACTTGAATGCGGATTCTACTACTTTTGTAGCCTCGTCTGCCATCGTTTCCTCATCGTCGCCTTCCAGATCATCCAGCCACTCAACCTCTTCTTCCTCTACGTTAAGAATGAATCTTGGGTATTCTGTATGAACAACGAACAAATCTTCTGGAAATTCCGAATTATCTGCTAATAAAAACTTTGGTAATTTCATTTTTTTAATGTTTTAACTTTAAATCAAAGATAATAAAATTATTGGTATTTGTTCCTGTCAATCTTTATTTTTTGTAAAACTTTATCCCTTGTCAGCGTTGTTCTCCGGAGGGTATCTTGTGGCTTGAAAGTCAGGGAAATATTTGCATTTACCGTACTTATCAGTTCCGCTATCTGGATTTTATCGAGATCTTCAGTCGTTTCCAGATAAAATTTCAAAGGAACTTTATCAAGCTTTTCAGATTGTAAAAAGTCTTTCATTTCCTTTCTGTTTTCAAGGTAATTGCCTTTGGAAAGCCACGTGAAAAGCATGCCCGAAAAAATACTTAAAAAACCAACCGCATAGGTTTTAAGCGAAAGGACCTGAAATAATTTCCTGAAATACACCAGCCATACCGGAAGGCTGAAAGGAGCCAGCAGCCGGTAATCGATAGCGTTGACTGAATAAAAATACTGTATGAAATAGGAACAGATAATGCCTGTTACCCCTACAAAAATGTAAAAAGTTTCGGTTTCCGTAAGCCTGTATTTTATAAATACATAAACGATAGCGAGTATATTGATAAACCCGATTCCGTAGATTGCATAATTAATTATCCCGCCTCCCGGATCGGAAATATGGATAAAAGGATTAAAGCTGGTACACAATCCCTGCAATAGTTCTATTAAAAGCCGTGAAGTAGGGTGCAGGCCGATTTCCAGGGCTTCATTGACGTAGTTTTCATTAAAATAATCAATAAACAGAAACTTGTACAAAACCACGAAAGTTCCTCCGATGATTCCTGAAATAATAAACGGTGAAGCATATTTTCTTTTATAGAAAACCAATCCGAACAGCCCCGTGCCGCCGATAATGAAAAGCGAGCTGTACCTGACGTTATACAGGGCGATCAGGCTTAAGGTAAGATAAAAAATAGCGTTCCTTCTTTCTAATTTTCCTTCAATGATCAATGCCGATACATACAGGAAGAGGAATGCAAAAGGCAGGGTCAGCGCTTCACTCATGGTAAACGAAAAAATGGAAAGAAAGCTGAATAAAGAACACAGGATAACCGATTCCCTGAAAAAGAACTTTTTCCGCCAGGTAAATATAATAATGAAGAGAAAAGCCATAATGCCGATGGCTTTGCTGCCCCAGAATTCATCAAGCCCAAAGAAAGTGAAAAATCTGATGGCCAAAGGATAGCCCAGCGGTGTCGTCGTGTTGTCAATGACCGGTAAATTGTGTGCAAACCGCAGGTAGCGTATCGAATCCGGACTTACCCGCCCGTTTTCATTAAGTAAAAAACGAAAAATGGTCATCACTAAAGTAATGATGACCAGTACTATCTGAATAGGTCTTTCTCTGAATTTCATCACGGAAAAGTAATGAATTTTGTAAAGCCAGTCAATGCTGAGAACTCAGATCGACTATGCTTTGAGTTTTTTTTTATTTTGAAAACATGCGGGCTACTTTTTCGGCCTTTTTGCTTTCGGAATAATCATAGAATCCCTCTCCTGATTTTACGCCCAGTTTTCCGGCCATTACCATGTTTACCAGCAGCGGATTCGGAGCATATTTAGGATTTTTGAAACCGTCGTACATCACATTTAAGATGGCAAGGCAAACATCAAGACCGATGAAATCTGCAAGCTGAAGCGGTCCCATCGGATGGGCCATTCCAAGCTTCATCACCGTATCGATTTCTTCAACGCCTGCAACACCATTGTAAAGGGTTTCAATCGATTCGTTGATCATCGGCATCAGGATTCTGTTGGCTACAAAACCGGGATAATCATTTACTTCTACCGGTACTTTCCCCAACGTTTTACTCATTTCATAGATCGCATCAAAAGTTTCTTTTGAAGTTGAGTAGCCCTTAATGATCTCTACCAGTTTCATAATCGGAACCGGGTTCATGAAGTGCATTCCGATCACTTTATCTGCCCGTTTTGTGGCTGCTGCGATCTTTGTAATGGAAATCGATGAAGTATTGGTGGCCAGGATGCAGTTTTGAGGTGCGAATTCATCCATCTGGCCGAAGATTTTCAGTTTCAGTTCCTGGTTTTCAGTAGCCGCTTCCACGATAAGGTCGGCATTTCCTACCGCATCCTGAAGGGCTGTAAACGTGTTGATGTTTCCCAAGGTTTCTGCTTTCTGCTCTTCCGTAAGGTTTCCCTTTGCAATTATTCTGTCAAGATTGGTGGTAATGGTTTTTAGTCCTCTGTCCAAAGCTTCCTGGGATACATCCACCAGATTTACCTGAAAGCCACTTTGTGCAAAAGTGTGTGCAATACCATTTCCCATGGTTCCTGCTCCGATAACTACAATGTTTTTGATCATTTTTCCTTATTTAGTTTTAATTGTTTTACGGGTTGGTATCAGCGTTACATTTCTGGCGTTCATCAGATCTGATTTCTTTACGGTTTCTTTTTCGTCGAAGTTTACAAAGCCTGCACTTTCGGTTTTTCTTGCCTTATTCTGGCTATTGACCACAGCTTTAAGGCCCTTGATAAAAGCGGACTTCCGTGTTCCGGAAAGGCCGTCGGTTCCGATATACAGTTTATATTCACCTTCCCGGCCGAGGCCTGTCTGTTTGTAGATTTCCAGGCTTTTTACCTTGTTCTTACTTTTAAACTGGGTAAGATAATCCATAAGAGGTTTATCGGAAGGGGTTCCGCAGCAGACGCTGGCATATCCTACCTGAAGATAGCTTTCGCTTTTCTGGGCAAAGAAAAATACCGAGCTGAATAATCCTATGGTTGCTAATACTTTTTTCATTTTTAACGGTTTTAAAATTAAGCTTAAATTTTTACTTATTAAAATAATCCCAGACCGACTTTGAAATATCCGAGATCATCTTACAGTTCACTACATCCGTTTCCGTTGAGTTACTGACAAATACAGCTATTGCATAATGCTTGCCATTGGGCAGTGTAACGATTCCGATTTCGTTTTCAGCCCCTGTAAGACCGGCATTATTCTTACCGGAAGATCCCGTTTTCCGGGCTACAGGCGTATCTTTCGGAAGCTGCCCGACCAGTTTATTGGTTCCCGTGGAGGTGGAAAGCATGACTTTCATCAAATAATCCGTTGACTTTTTAGAAAGTAATTTCCCGTCATACAATTTCTTCAGGGCATCCGTTGCAGAAACCGTCGTTGTATAATTTTGGTACTGGGCGTTCCAGTCTTTATGCATTTCTTCTTCATTGTACCTGATCTGAAAATCCTTTACTCCTTTGGAATCCATAAATTTCTGGAGGGTCTGCGTTCCGCCAAGCAATGCAAGCAGGATATCACATCCGTTGTTATCGCTTTTCGCTACGGTATATTCAATAATTTCACTTAACGGAACTTCGGCAGTATCATTCTGATATTTGTCCCGAAGCGGCGACCATGTATTTTCCAGTAAATTGCTTTTGTTCAATGGGACTTTCTGATCCAGTGAGAGTTTTCCTCGATCCACTTCATTTAAAACAGCTGCTGCGATGTGAAACTTAAAGACACTCTGCATCGGAAGTTTCTTGTCACCGTTTTTACTGTACTGAAAACCATTTTCAAAACCCAGGACCGAAACACCCACGGTTGCTTTTTTATTTTTTATAATTGAATTGATTTTCTTTTCCAAAATGAATTGCTGGGCAAACGAAAATGCTGAAATCAGGAGAAATAGCAATGCTGTTTTTTTCATAATATTTTGCTTCATACGATGGTTAGATCTTAAAAATATGGAAACTTAAATTTACTGATTTTAAAATGAAGGATAGCCTGAAATTTTCAGTGAGTTTGATCAGGAATTCTACAGTTACCTTAAAAAATAAATCCCTCTCAAAAAAGAAGGATTTAAATTTTAATTACTATCTCATACCGCTCATTCCGGTTAAAACAATACCGACGACAGCAAGAATATAGATTCCGATCAAAACGATCGTAAGGATTCCGATAAATTTGTAATGCGATTTCAGATACTCAAAAGCTTTTACCAGGCTGTGCTGATTGTTCGAGCGCAGTGCTGCTTTCATATTGGATGAAAACTTATACAGCAGGTTGATCGGAATAAAATAAAACGCGGCCAAAGCCAGGTAAAAAATTCCCATCCAGATGCCTCCGCGCATTGGCCCCATGCTAAGGGATGAACCCACAGCAAACAAAGCAACGGAGGCCAACACCATAAAACCGATACCGATGTAACCCAGTATCGATAAAAAGGTGGTCCATTTTGCAGCTTCACCCAAAAAAGATTTTGCGGCTGCATCGATTCTTAATTCTTCAAACTGTTCAAAAGGAGATTTTTCCATGGATTATAATTTTTCTGCAAAATACTTAAAATTATGTAATATGCCCTTTCTTGATGGGTGGTTTTTACTGTCATTAATAAAGGTCAGTCTTTATTTTATTTCAAAACCTTTAAGATTTACCCCTTCATTCTCAAAATAAATACGGATTTTATTTTCCCCTTTTTTAAGATTAATTCCTTTTAACGAAGCGGTTTTCCAGATTTCATTTCCGCCGGTCGGCTGTAAAGCAATAATGCCCAGGTGTTTTCCGGAAGTATCTTCAACCCTGATCTTTGCAGGACCATTGCTTGCATAATTGATGTTGAAAGTGTAGGGCTTTCCGTCTTTTACATTGATCGTGTACTGAAGCCATTCGCCGTTTTCCGTTTTCCCAACGTAATATTCATTGTTTTTTCCTTTATAAATATCAACACCGTCGTTGCGCAGCTGGTTTCCGGAATTCCATTCGGATCTTTTCGCCGGATCGCTTACCCAAAGGTTGACGAAATCTTTATCCAGATAAGCAGCACCCATTCTTCCCAAGTCATAATCCGTTGCGGAGATCCTGCCCGGAGCCTGCAGGTTTTTGAAAGGTTTGGTGGAACCGTCCGTCGTCTGCCTGAACATCGCATCGATCACATCACTTTTAATCTCCACATTGTTAAATTTGTAATTATCGGCAATTTGCATCAACGTTTTTTCAGCGAATTCTTTAGAAGGTTTTTCACCGCCGTTCTTCCAGTAATCCAGAAGTTTCTGATATTCCGGAGTAATTTTTACATTCGTGATCCCGGCAATATTGTCGATCTTTTTCATCGGCCAGAAGGCATAACCGATGTTGTGCCTGTCTAAAAGCCGGATGAGTTCCGTAAACCAGACGTTGGAATTTTCTCCCGTTTCTCCCAGCCAGATCGGGGCGTTGTGTTTTTCGCGGAGATCCAGTGCAAACTTAAGCGTGGCGTCATCATTGTTGTTCCAGTATTTATGGAAGCTGAAGACCATATTGTCATCCCAGAGCGGTGTTAAGCCGTTATAATTGTTTCCCCAGCCGTTTCCTTCGAGAATAATGATGTGTTTCTTGTCAACGGTTCGGATGGCTTCGGTAATTTCTTTCTGAAGCTTCCACAATGGAGCATTGTACATTTCATCCGTGCCGTTTGGGTTTTTTCCTGTAAAGTTGATGTTCGGCTCATTAATCAGGTCGTAGCCGCCGATCCACGGTTCATCTCTGTATCGTTCGGCCAGCTTTTTCCAGAGCGCAATGGTTTTCTTTTGGTTTTCCTCGCTTTCCCAAAGTGAAGGCTTGGATTTATCGTTATCTGAGATATTCACGTCATTTCCCTGTCCGCCGGGAGCGGCGTGAAGATCCAGGATCAGGTACATGTTATTATCGGCGCACCATTTCAGCAGATCATCTGTCATTCTGAAACCTTCTTCCAGCCAGGTATTCTGTCCTTTTACCGGTTCCTTTTCAATAGGTAAGGTATAAAGATTATAATGCATCGGAAGCCGGATCGAATTAAATCCCGCTTTTTTCAGAAAGTCGATGTCTTGCCTGGTGACCCCGTTTTTCAGATATGCTTTGTAGAATTCGTTCATTCCATCTTCGCCGATCAGTTCTGCGATTTTCTCTTTAATTTTGTATTGCGGACCGGCAAAATCGGCCGTTTTCAGCATATAACCTTCCTGCAGCATCCATCCGCCAAGACCGAGGCCCCGCAGCTGTACATTTTCGCCTTTATCGTTAACGATTTTCTGACCTTGTGTTTTTAAAAGCTGTGATGTCCCAAATTGAGACAATAAAAAAGCGGATAATAGGATGGCTCGTTTCATAATGGTTTTAAATATTTAAATAATAGGAGATTGTTTTAAGAAATAAACTTTTAAGTATTCGCAAATATATTAAAATTATTTAATCATAAGGAATGATTGAAAAAGTTCGTCAAATAAAAAACGGGCTGCAAGAGCCCGCTTTATAAATATTTCAGTTAAAGATCAATGTAAATTATAGGACATCACTGTTAAAAGCAAGCCCAATATTATTTGAGGAAATACTTTTTTAAAAGAAGCGTCCCTAAAATAAAAATAGCTTAATGCAGCAAACAGAACGGCTGATACGATAATGCCTGTAAAACTGACATATACCGAAAAATCTTTAAAATTTTCAGCCCATACGAAAAAATTCAGTGCTATTTCTAAAATGGTAATCACAAGGAATAAAGTATTCCATGGATTTATTACTTTACGGTTTAATAAAAAAGCGATAAATCCAGCCACTCCAAAAATCCCTTTGAAAAGGGTAATGAACACATTCCGATGATCAAACGGAGAAATCTGTAAAAAAGTTTTATAGGGCTGATAAATGCTTTTCGTAATATTATAATCTTTGATAATAAAGGTATAGCTTACGTATAAGCACATAAGTGCCAGATACAGTAGGATCAGCGGAAACAGATATTCTTTTTTATTTTTCATTTGTTACCGATGAGCTTCATGATCTCCAATGCCACCTTCAGTGCTTCTGTTCCATCCCCGATAGAAACTTCCACATGCTTGTCTTGGGTAATTGAATCCGCAAAAGAATTCAGCTCGTCCAGAATGGCGTTGTTCGGCTGGATGTTCGGATATTCAAATAAGATCTGATTTTTTTCGCCCTCTGCATTTTCAATAATCATATCGAATGGAGTAGGAGTTTCCGGCGCATCTTTCATCCGGATGACTTCCGCTTTTTTCTCCAGGAAATCCACCGAGATATAAGCGTCTTTCTGGAAGAACCGGCTTTTTCTCATGGCTTTCATCGAAATTCTGGAAGTCGTTAAATTGGCGACGCATCCGTTTTCAAATTCAATTCTCGCATTGGCAATATCCGGGGTTTTGCTTACGACACAAACGCCGCTTGCGTGGATATTCTTCACTTTTGATTTTACCATGCTCAATAAAATATCAAGATCGTGGATCATCAGGTCCAGCACCACCGAGACATCCGTTCCGCGGGGATTGAACTCCGCCAGGCGGTGAATTTCAATAAACATCGGATTGTTGATGTATTCTTTGGTCGCAATAAAGGCAGGGTTGTATCTTTCGACGTGTCCCACCTGCGCCTTGATGCCTTTCACCTCACATTTTCTGAGGATTTCTTCAGCCTGTTCCAGGGTTTGGGTTACCGGTTTCTCGATGAAGAAATGAAGCCCTTTTTCAATAGCTTTTAGAGCATAATCATAATGATAAACCGTCGGGGTCACAATATCCAGCATATCGATCTGCTCAAGCAATTCATCGAAATTTTCAAAATACCGGTATCCGAATTCTGCTTCGAGTTTCCTTCCGTTTTCCGCATCTTTATCATGAAATCCTACGAATTCGTATTTATCCGACTGATTTAAAAGTCGTAAATGGATTTTTCCCAAATGTCCGGCACCTACCAAACCTGCTTTTAACATAGCTGTATTAAATTTCCGTAAAGATAATAAATTTAAGGTTTCGGCTGAGATGATAGATTTTAGGTTATCAAATAAGAATCTCCTGGCGGTTTTGCACATTTCAATCCTGAACGTGATTGGTGGAATATAATTTTATTGAAGATAAGATTTTTGTGCTTATTACATTATGGTTATTTGAAAAATTCCTTGCGGCTTCGCATATTACAAGCAAAAGTTTTCTCTGAAATAGCAGCGTTCCTTCGGTTTTCAGGGTTGGGAGATCGTAAATGTTTTTATATTTTTGTGGAAATTACTTTGTAAATCTAATAGTGACCATGATGCAGGATTCGTTTGTACATAAAGGAAAAAGAAAAATTTTAGTAGATTATCTCCGGAACAGGATCGGGATTTCGGACGAGCATGTTCTCGCCGCAATGAATGAAGTTCCGAGACATCTTTTTATCGAAAGTATTTTTGAAGATTTCGCTTATGAAGACCGGGCGTTTCCGATTCTTGCTCATCAGACGATTTCCCATCCTTCTACGGTAGCGGAACAATCGGAACTGCTGCAGGTAAAACCTGGAGAAAAAGTACTTGAAATCGGTACGGGATGCGGATATCAGACCGCTGTTTTGCTGGCAATGAAAGCGCATGTGTATACGGTTGAACGGCAGAAAGATCTTTTCGATTTCTCAAAAAAGAAGCTTCGGGAAATGAATCTCTATCCTAAATTCCAAAGTTTCGGGGACGGTTTTGCCGGACTTCCTACCTTTGCCCCTTTCGATAAGATTATTGTGACCTGCGGAGCTTCCGTATTGCCTACGGAACTCCTGAAGCAGCTGAAAGTCGGTGGTAAAATGGTGATTCCTTTAGGGCCTACCGATGAACAGGTGCTCTACCGCTTCACCAAAGCCTCCCAAACGGAATTTGAAAAAGAAGAGTTCGGAGCCTACAAATTTGTCCCGATGCTGGGCAATACCCACCAATAATTTTAAATTTATGGATAGTAGCACTACTGAAATTTAATTTCCGTTCGGAATGAAAATTGAATGCGTTTAAAATGCAATCAATTAAATCTTAATGCAATGGAGACCAACAGATTTAAATCATCACAGGATTTCAGCAACATTCAGAAAAACATAGAGAATAATCCGGGATACCATATCGAAAGTTATTCTCAGCATGTAAAAGATTATATCAGCGACATGAAAATTCGGAACCAGGAAGCCACGAAAGAAGGGTTTATGAACGATACCCGAAAAACAGCCCGCGAAATATGGGAAGAAATTGAAGAGCTGGCTTTAGATGCCTGGGATAGACACGAACACGAAGACCAATAATTTTTAATATTAAAGTTGAAAACCTCGCTCTGGATCAAGGGAGTGAGGTTTTGTTTTTGTAAAAGCATTTTTAAATTCAGCAGATTTAATTTAATCTGGATTCAATAGGATTGAATTTAATGTAACTCTAAATGAAAAGTCGGGTTTGATAAGCTGGAAGAGGGAAGCCGGATGCTGAAAATCTATTTAAAATCCCAGATTATTTTCGGTTTATTCTTTCTAAAATAGCTTGAGATAAATTAAATATTATCGAGATTGATTTAATAATATTTAGAAAATTAGAAAATAGGAATGATTAAGAGCCTGTTTAAATTTTAATTCTGCGAACTTTCCGTCATTTTTCTTAATTTTCTGAATTAAATAAACTTTGTTTATTCTTCACTTTAATATGATGATTTCAATTGATTTAATTGAATATCGCCGGGCAACCGACATATTATTTTTTTAAGCCAAAATACCTTAAATTCTTAATGTTAAAATATAAAAGGTAAATTTAAACAGGCTCTAAGCTTTTAATATTAAGAGCTTCGGGCTGTGAGTTAACGAAAAAACTTCCGGCATCCGGCTTCACTCTTCCAGCCAAGTAATCTAATGTATCTTTAAAATGTAATCCTGAACAGCCGTACAAAAATTGCTCATCGTTTTATGGTTTGCTTTTTGTTGCTTCAAAACTTTTAAAGAATAAGGAAACCAGATAAAAAATTAAGCATGAAAGTATTCATTACAAAAAGAATTCCTGAGGCGGGCATCCAGCTGCTGAAAGACGCAGGACTGGAAATTTTTATCTCCGAACACGAAAATCTGTCGCACGAAGAATGGCTGAATTACTGCAAAGGCAGCGACATGATCCTGAGTGTGGGCAGCGAGTTCAGATACGATCAAGCCTTTTTCAATAATTGTCCTGAAGTGAAAGCCATTGCCCTATATTCGGTAGGTTTCGATCATGTGGATGTTAAAGAAGCCACGGCCAGGAATATTCCGGTGGGAAATACACCGGATGTGTTGAGTAAGGCGACTTCCGATGTTGCCTTTTTGCTGATGCAGTCGGTAGCGAGAAGAGCCAGCTATAATTTCGGAAAGGTGAAGTCGGGCAATTGGGGCGATTTTGATCCGCTGCATGCCTTGGGGCAGGAACTCTACGGAAAAACATTGGGCATTTTTGGGTTGGGAAGGATCGGGATGGAAATGGCTAAAAAATCGAAAACTGCTTTCGGAATGGAAATTATTTACCACAACCGTAGCCATAATGATGAGGCAGAAAAAGAACTTGGCGCCAGATACGTTTCTTTTGATGAACTGATTACGCAGTCTGATGTCCTAAGCATTCATGCCAACTTTAAACCAGAACAGAAAGAACTTTTCAATGCTTCGGTTTTTGAAAAAATGAAGGAGAATGCCATCTTTATCAATACCGCAAGAGGCGGCTTCCACAACCAGAAAGACCTTTATGATGCTTTGGCCGAACATAAGATCTGGGGTGCCGGGCTGGATGTGACGAATCCTGAACCGATGTTTAAGGATGACCCTATCCTAGAGCTTTCAAACGTCTGTGTACTGCCGCATATCGGCTCAGCTACCGTCGAAGCACGAACCGGGATGGCGAAGATAGCAGCAGCAAATCTCATCGCCTTTTCAAAAGGAGAACCGATGCCTGCCAGCGTAAATCCGGAGGTTTATTCTTAGAGTCTGTCTAAATTGATCTGATAATTTTATGGACTTTTACTTAATGCTTCTTCATTCAAATAAACAAAGTTCGTTCTGACCATCAGTGGTAATAAATCTTTAGAATCGACATCGTTAAATTCAATTTCTTAAGTGTTAAAAATTTAATAATCAGTCTATTAATAGATCAAGGTTTCATTTCTTACTACTGAAAATATATTTAGGGTGTAAAAAAGCTCTTAGGTTTCCCGAAATCCTGGAATTATTTTTGTTTGAATGCTCCTAACACTAAAACAAACAAGATTATGATATCTGAAAACAGCGAACGAGAACAGGAAAGAAGACTGGAGCAGAGAGACTATCAGCCCAGTGAAGATATTTTCAATCAGGAGGACCATATTCCTCTGGATGGCGACGGCAGGCCGGTATATGACGAAAAAGAGGAAGCCGATGAAGATAAAATAGATAAAGGACTCGATATTCCCGGTGTGGAAGAAGATGATGCAATGGAGGAAATAGGTGCGGAGGACGAAGAAAATAACTATTGGAGCATGAGCGATAATGATGACGATCATGAAGAGCAGAATGATGATGTTCTTACATAAGATAGCATTATTTCTCTAAGAATATGAACCTTACTTTACGAAAGTGAGGTTTTTTTATGCAATACTTATAATTTAAATTGTTGAAATACAATTTTATACGCTTTATAATATTAATTTAATATAAATAAATGGTTATGGTTGAAAATTATATCATAAAAAGTATTAATTTTATCTCATAAAGGGGAATATTATTATACAATTATGAAGAGAATTTTACGTTTTTTATCTATACTCGTAAGTGTTTATGGACTTTCACAGGTACCCGGAAATGTCAAAATAAAAGATAACCTAGGGAATGAGAGTTTCAATGTCACCTGTACGAATACACTTGATACCAATGGCTGCATCGCACTTAATGTAGAATATCCTGTTATTAAACAGACAACTGGATACGAGGTGTCTTCCGAAAGCTACAGCCCGCCGGTTTCTCTGAACCAGGGAACTCCGCTTAATGCCAATTACGACGATCTGTTTGCGGTAAAACTGGACATGCCGTTCAAATTCTGTTTCTACAACCAATATTTTCAATCGCTGGTTGTAGGATCCAACGGAATGGTTACTTTTGATCTCGGTCAGCTGGGAAATATCAATTATCCTAATGTCCAGTGGCAGAATCCAAGTACGAATTTACCGAAAAACTCGATCTTCGGAGCATATCACGATATGGTTTTTTCAGCAACCGATCCTTCGGAAATTTATTACACGACCACCGGAACTGCGCCTTTCAGGAAATTTATCATCAGTTTTTATGAAGGAAGGATCGCGGGATGTACCGAGCGTTCTTCCTCGCAAATCGTTCTTCATGAAACAACGAATATGATTGAAGTTTTTGTTGATAAAAAGCCCACGCCCTGCCCGACAAGAAAATTCCCGAATGCTTTGATCGGAGTGATCAACAGCGACGGAACACAGGGTGTTTCGCCGGCCAGCAGGAATACAGGGAACTGGCAGGCATTACAGGAAGGCTGGAAATTCAGTCCGCTTGGAAATGTCATCCAGCCGCAGGTAACGTGGACGAATTCGGCAGGGCAGACGGTAGCAAACGGCATCCAGGCATCAATATGCCCGACGCAAAGCGATGTTTTTACGGCAAATGTTACCTTCAACAGTTGCGGAACCCAGAACCTTACCTTAACGGATGATTTTCCGCTGACATTCGATGCTACCTATCCGGCAGCCAAAAACTATACGCAGAATTTCTGTGGAAATGCCCCTGTAAACCTTACCTTGAATAGCTTTCAGGCCAATGTAACGACTCAGAACCCTGCCAATTTCAGCTTCAGCTTTCATACCAGCCTTCAGAACGCACAGAATAATGTAGCCGCATTACCAAACAATTATACATTGAATGCAAATACGGTATTATATGTAAGAATCCAGAATCCGAATGTGCCGGCCTGTTACAGAGTCGCGGTTTTAACACTGAATCTACTCACTAAAAATCTGCTGAAAAGTACAGTGGAGATTTGTGATACGAATAACGACGGATCGGAACCTAATTTTAATTTAAATGCATTGAATTCGGACCTTTTTCCACAGGGAACTACCGGGATTTCATATTTTGCCACCCAAACGAATGCTCAGAATAATACCAATCCTGTAACAACAGCCAATATCACCGCCAATACCCAGATCTGGGTAAGGCTGGTGGACGGAAACTGCTCCTATATCTTAGGACCTGTGAACTTCCAGTTCAGACCTGGGGTGAATATGAATTCGCCGATCAATTTTTCTTTGACGATGTGTGATATTAACGCAGATAATCAGGAGCCTTTCGATTTCCCGCTGAACATCGGTCCGCTTATCACGACTCAACAGGGAGCCACTTTTGCAGCATACGGAACATATGATGAAGCCTTTAATGGGTCGGGTACGGTTTTAAGTACCATTAAAGAAGGAACTTATACCGTTTACGTAAGGGTTCAGATCCCGAACGGCTGTTTTGCTGTGGCGACGGTCAATATGAATATCACGTTCACAAAAATTCAGGCTAACGATAAAACGGAATACATCTGTTTCAACGGAACGGATGATATCAGTGTGAATTTAAGTACCCTTTCTACCGGAATGCTGCTTTCACCGACTACGGTTCCTGTGACTGAATATTATTATACTTTTATCAGCGCGACAGCAGGTACGAACCCGATCAGCCCGAACCAGACCATTACCACGGATGGAAATTTCGTGACCCAGACTTATTATGTGCGTTTCGAAAATTCAGATGACTGTTATACGATTCGTCCGATCAATGTAAATCTTGTGCATCCGGTTATTGTACAGTCTAGCTTTACGGTTTGTGATTTCAACAATGACAACTCGGAGAATATTCAGCTGTCGCAGTTTTCTTCAGCCATCATCGGTAATCAGAATGCTACGACAACTTTTTATCTTACGGCTACCGACGCGGCAAACGGCACCAATCCGGTAAATGCCTATACGCTGAACGGAAGCAAACAGTTTTTTGTGAAAATCAACTCGTACAACTGTCAGCAGGTTTATCCGTTTACGGTAAGCTTAACTTCAACGCCGGTGGTAAATCCTGTAGTGACGATTAATCTGACAAACATTTGCGATAATAATAATGACGGTGTTGAAATCTATAACCTCACCAATGCACAGAGCCAGATTTCATCCAGCCCGAACGTCAGCTTTACTTACTATTCCAACTATAATGCTGCGACCCAGACTTTTTCCAATGAAATAACAAACCCTTCCCAGTTTACGGTTTCAGGAGGAAGCGCGACGGTTTTTGTAAAGGTTAAATTTAATAACAACGAATGCTTCTCAGTCTCCAAGCTGAATATCGTCATGACGTTCTTACCTACGGTTGTGCTGAATAATGCCACTTTGAACCGATGTGACGAAGATTTCAACCTCAGCGAAACCTTTCAGCTGGACGATGCCATTCCGCAGATGTTTATCGCATCACAGAATACCTACACACTGTCCAACATAACGGTTACCTATTACAATACGGAGGCCGATGCCAATGCGGGAAATGCTTCCAACCAGATCGGGAATACCGTAACGGCAAATGTTTCAACGGTACAGGTATGGGCAAGGTTTCAGTCGAAAACAACCGGTTGTTATTCGGTAGCACCGATCCAGCTGAATACTTTTTTTCCGCCTAAATCAATCAATTCCACGATTACGGTTTGTGACGAAAACCTGGATGGGAGCTATGAAGTCAACCTGCTGAATTTTACCGGTCAAATGGTGGATCTTCCAAGCCCGAATAATGTGTTTACCTTTTATCTTACCCAGCAAGATGCACAGAATAATGTAAACCCGATTGCGAATCCTTCCAATTTTACGGCAAATCCTTTCCCTGCGAAGATCTGGGTGCGGGTTCAGAATATCCCGGGATGCCAGGATATCGCCACGGTAAGTTTTGTTTTGGGAAATAAACTGACCTTGCAGAACGGCGGCCCGTTTCAGCTTGCTGCATGCGACACCGGAAACAACGGTACGGAAAATGTGGATCTGACACAGTTCCAGAACCAGATCTATTCGGGATCCAATGCCACTTTTACCTATTATCCGTCTCTGGCAGACCTTAATGCCGGTACGAACGTTATTGCGAACCCTTCCAGCTACACGTATACTCAGGGAGTAAGTCCCGCTACGGTATATGTGAAAGTAAGCGCTTCCGGATCATGTCCGAATGGAGTTGAGATTAAGCTTTCATTGAAAAATACGCCTGTATTCGATATTCCGACTTTGTATTTCTGTCCGGAAGGAACCCTGGATTATAAAGTGAAGATAGAAGGCTTTACGATAACAAGCTACACCTGGACAAATCCTGCAGGACAGGTAATCTCCACCACCGATACTATCACCGGAATTAAAGTCCTGGGAACGTATACGCTTACCGTTACGGCAAGCAACGGATGCTCTTATACCGATACTTTTGAAGTGAAATATTACGAAGTTCCGGTCATCGAGAATCTTGAGTTTAACGGAAGCAATGCTACTGTTCATGCTACGGGAACAAAACCGATGCTGTATTCCATCGATGGGATCAACTGGCAGTCTTCCAATATGTTCTATAACCTGCCGACGGGTATCACCACTTTCTATGTGAAATACACCGGAAGCGACTGTATTGTAAAACAACAGGGCGTTGTCCTGGATATAAAAAATGCCATCACGCCGAACGGAGACGGGATGAATGACCATTGGATCGTTAAGAACCTTCAGGTTTTCGGCAACAGATTGTCGACCGTTAAGATATTCGACCGTTACCAGGCCCTGATCTTTGAACAGAAATCCAATACGGAATTCTACTGGGACGGAACCATCAAAGGAAGAGCGATCCCAACTTCCAGTTACTGGTACGTGATAACCCTTCCGGACGGAAGAACGTTTACCGGATGGATCCTGGTTAAAAACAATAATTAAATTTTAACATAATATCATGGACCTCACTGGATTTTCAGTGGGGTTTTTTTATTATTTGAAGCAAAACGTGCTTTTAAAAAACACGGAAAATTCTATATTTTCACCGTTATTTCTAAGCTTAACCACCATTCCGGTCCGGAGGGAAGCTTTTGCCGTACTGATTTTGTATTTAATGTTATTGAGCCTTAATGAATTAATTAAAATCTTATTTTTAAAATACATTATGATTTCGGCTCAAGTGAATTTATTGATAGTGTTTTTTTATTCACTATCGTTATTTTTCTTTCCTGAACGAACGGAAATTTACAGCATTGTAAATTTTACATAGAAGTTGCACGGATTTTCTAATTTGAATATCTTTAAACCACAAAAATCCAATAATTATAAACAACGATCAACACGATATGACATTCCAGGAACAGATACAGCAGGGCATCCCGGGCACACTGCCACAACCGAAACCATATGAAACGGAGATCAACCACGCGCCGAAGCGAAAGGAGATTTTAGGAGAGGAAGAAAAAAAACTGGCGTTGAAGAATGCGCTTCGTTATTTCGAACCTCAGTTTCATGCGGAACTGCTGCCGGAATTCAGGGAAGAGCTGGAAACATACGGAAGGATTTATATGTACCGCTTCCGTCCCGATTACGAGATGAAGGCGCGTCCGATTTCAGATTATCCTGGAAAATCCGGACAGGCTAAAGCCATCATGCTGATGATCCAGAATAACCTGGATTATGCTGTGGCGCAACATCCCCACGAACTGATTACCTATGGCGGAAACGGGGCGGTGTTCTCCAACTGGGCGCAATATCTTCTAACCATGAAATACCTTTCGGAAATGACGGACGAGCAGACGCTCGTGATGTATTCCGGGCACCCGATGGGATTGTTCCCATCGCATAAAGATGCACCCAGGGTAGTGGTCACCAACGGAATGATGATCCCGAATTACTCCAAACCGGATGACTGGGAGAAATTCAATGCCTTAGGGGTAACGCAGTACGGACAGATGACGGCGGGAAGCTATATGTACATCGGTCCGCAGGGAATCGTGCATGGAACAACGATTACCGTGCTGAATGCTTTCAGGAAGATCAATAAAGAACCGAAAGGCGGACTGTTCGTTACCTCAGGATTGGGCGGAATGTCCGGCGCACAGCCGAAAGCAGGGAATATTGCCGGTTGTGTAACGGTTTGTGCCGAGGTGAATCCGAAGATTACCAAAATCCGCCATGAACAGAAATGGGTGAACGAAATCCATGAAAACCTTGATGAGCTGGTAGCCCGTGTAAAAACCGCAAGAGAAAATAAAGAAACGGTTTCGCTGGCCTATCTTGGGAATATCGTTGAGGTCTGGGAGAAATTCGATCAGGAAAATGTAAGAATCGATATCGGTTCAGACCAGACTTCGCTGCATAATCCTTGGGCGGGAGGTTATTATCCTGCCGGACAGAGCTTTGAGGAATCCAACAAAATGATGGCAGAAGATCCGGAACTGTTTAAAGATAAAGTTCAGGAAAGCCTGAGAAGACATGCGGAAGCCATCAATAAACATACGGAAAAAGGAACCTACTTCTTCGACTATGGAAACGCATTTCTGTTGGAAGCTTCCAGGGCCGGGGCCGATGTGATGGCGGATCATCCGACGTTAGGGAGAGAGTTTAAATTTCCTTCTTACGTTCAGGATATCATGGGGCCGATGTGCTTCGATTACGGGTTCGGGCCGTTCCGTTGGGTATGTGCCAGCGGAGAACCGGAAGACCTGCAAAAGACGGATGATATTGCCTGTGCGGTATTGGAGAAAATCCAGCAGAATTCCCCGGAAGAGATCCAGCAGCAGATGAAAGACAACATTCAGTGGATCAAAGGGGCACAGGAAAATAAACTGGTCGTAGGTTCACAGGCAAGAATCCTGTATGCCGATGCTGAGGGGAGAATGAAAATCGCGGAAGCCTTCAATAAGGCGATCAGAAACGGGGAGATTGGCCCGGTTGTACTAGGAAGAGACCACCACGATGTTTCCGGAACCGATTCGCCGTACCGCGAGACATCCAATATCTATGACGGTTCGAGATTTACAGCAGATATGGCGATCCACAACGTGATCGGCGACAGTTTCCGCGGGGCGACCTGGGTTTCCATTCACAATGGTGGCGGGGTAGGCTGGGGTGAAGTGATCAACGGCGGTTTCGGAATGTTGCTCGATGGTAGCGATGATGCCGACCGGAGATTGAAATCCATGCTCTTCTGGGACGTCAACAACGGAATCTCCCGCAGAAGCTGGGCCCGGAACGAAGGTGCCGTATTCGCCATCAAAAGAGCCATGGAAGCCGAACCGAAACTGAAAGTAACGCTGCCGAATTTTGTGGATGAAAGCCTGTTTTGATAAAGTTCCATCCCTCGGAGGGGTTGCAAAATTTGAAAAATTTTGACGGGGTGGTTTTATAAAAAGAATAATAGAATTAAAAGCATATCTGAAAGTTTAAATAATATAACAAAACCTGCCCAAAGGCAGGTTTTGTCTTTTAAGATCTCATGAATAGTAGTTAATGGTTTTATTTTGGTCCGTTAAGAGTTATGCCCAGGGATATCACAGGTTTGGTAAGTTGGGAACCGTTGATGTTGCGTCCATTTCCAAAGACAAATTGATAGCCCACCCGCGAAGTGAGATAGATCCCTACATTTTCTTTGGTAATCGTCCCCAGCTTATAGGAGGCGTCTAATCCGGGCTGTATATTGAAAAACAGATCCCGGCTTAATCTTCGTGGTGCTTCCTGCTGAGTAACGAACCATATTCCATCAATCTGATTGTAAGAGCTTTGAGTGTAGGTCTCATCGGGATTCACAAGGCTGAATAAGTACACCCCTGTAGAAATATAAGCACTAAAAGAAAACTTTTCCTTTTGGATAAGATCATTTTGGCCCAATGCATTGAATGTTGTGTGAAAAGATCTCGTCCGATCAGTCAGGTATCCAAAGTTGTCCGAGTGATTCTGCTGGGTATAGGTCAGTACGCCACCCAATGAAACGCGGTCGTTGATATATCCCCGGGCATTCATGTGGAAGGCCGGCGCATACCCCCTTAAGGCCGGCTGTAATTCTAGTCCGCCATAAAAGGCGAGATGATCCTTTTGTGCAAAAAACAGGTGGCAGCTTACGAAGAAGCCTAAAATACAAAGTGTCTTTTTCATGCTAATTATTTACGGTTAAACAGGTAATGAATCTTTCTGTATTAAAGACGACTAAATTTGAATATGGTTGCCTGCGGTTGTAAATATGAGCTTTGAAATCAGTGTCAGTTTGGAAAATTTACCCTGCGATAAAAATTCCTCTCCCGTGGAGGGGTGGCAAAATTTTGAAAAAATTTTGACGGGGTGGTTCATGCAGGTTTTATCTGAATCCACCCATTTTAATAACCAATTATTTAATCACTCCAATGTTCAATAATAAAATTCTCGAGAGCAGTCATTGCTACTGAAAGATTTTGCTTCACATCGAAATCAGTGATTCTAAAAATTTTCAAACCCAGATTCTCCAGAAACTTTGCCCTTTCCAAATCATATTCCTGCTTAAAATCGTGACTTATACCATCAATTTCAACAACAAGGACTAATGATTTTACATACAAATCAACAATATAATTACCAATTATTCTTTGTCTGTCAAAATCAATATGGTAAAAGTTTTTATTCCGAACCTGTTTCCAAAATAAGACTTCTGACAAAATCCCTAATTTTCTTTTTTCCTTTATTAAAGGTTTGAGATGAGGATTGTAAGGTAAATTTTCGACAAAATTGCGGTAAATAATGATGCCATGTATATGGGTGAGTATCTGTTTTTCCGGCATTTGTGTTTTTAATTTTGGACTAATGTAAGTTTTTTTCGGAAATTGGAGAAGTATAAAGCCGCTTCCCAATTTCAGGTATGAAAATTTACACCAATACAATTCCCCTCCACGGGAGGGAATTTCCGTACTTCCGGTACTCGTGATAACCCACACTTTGTCAAAGTTGAAAATCTTTGACAAAGTTTTCAAAAAAGAAACCCGCCTTAAGGCGGGTTGTAGATTATTTATTCTGTAAAAGTTGCTCAAGCTTCTCGATCATTTCTTTCTGCTGTTGAAGCATCCTTTCATACAACTCAACCATTTTGTCTAACGGATTAAAATTGCAGTTGGAATTAATAGCATTTAATGTTGAGGTATCATTGCTTGTGAAAGTGTTTGATATAACATTAATCGCCTGCTCCTCATCAAAATTCTGAAAAGCCTCCACAGGAATTTTTAAAACTTCAGAAATCTTTTGTAGAAGAGATTCTTCTACTACGTCTTTCTGTTCTAATAGCGATATTTTCTTCTGGTTCCACTCTTCCCCCAGATCAAAAGCCAAAGCCTCCTGTTTGATGCCTAACATCTCCCTGAATCTTTTGACGTTGCGCCCCTGATGTACTTTTTGTTCCATGACCGGTGTTTTTATTGTTTAGTAAAGGGTAAATTTAGAAAATATTGGGGGATTGGGCAAGGAGGATTAAGTGTTAATTTATTTGTGGGAGAAAGAGTATTAAGCAAACCAGTGAGAGAAAGTTTTTTATGTTCGATAGATTATTCAATTTGCGATATATCAATTACATAAATTTCAAAATTTTTATAACTGCGAATTTTTCTTATAGTTTGATTTTTCGGAAAGGTGTCATGTGAAATTACATCAGTTCGTTACCGGTGCTGTTTTTAAGCTCTTCAAACTTGGCGGCCATCGTCGGATTTCCTTTCGTAAGCTTCTTAATGCTAAGATCGTCGGCTTTGTTGTTGGCAAGCCGTAAATTGTTTTCCGAGGAAAGCAGGGCGTCTTTCGTTTTCTGAAGATGGATAATGGTTTTGTCTATTTCCTCAATGGCGGTCTTGAATTTCCTGCTGGCCAGCTCGTAGTTCCGCGCAAAGCCTTCCTTGAAGGTATTGATGTTTTCTTCAAAATTCGTGATGTCGATATTCTGGTTTTTAATAAAGGCCAGTTCTGCTTTTACCTTCATCGAATTTAGTGCGGCGTTTCTGAGCAGGGTGATCATCGGGATGAAAAACTGCGGCCGTACGACATACATTTTCGGGTACTTATGTGATACGTCAACGATTCCTGCGTTGTACAGTTCGTTGTCGGCTTCCAGAAGGGTCACCAAAACGGCATATTCACATTTTTTATCATTCCGGTCTTTGTCCAGCTCCCTGAAAAAGTCTTCGTTTTTCTTTTTGGTCGCGGTTTCATCGCCTTCGTTCTTCATTTCAAACATGATCGAGATCACTTCATTGCCGGCATCGTCTGTTTCCCTGTAAATGTAGTCGCCCTTACTTCCGGTCCGGGCATCATTGTCTTTCTCGAAATAAGCATTCTGGAAAGCGATGGATCTGAGCTTGTTAAATTCTATTTCGCAGTGCTGCTCCAGGGTTTCTCCCAGCATTTTGGTCGAGAGCTTAAGTTTCATGTCTTTGCGGAAGGCGATCTCTTCATCTTTGTGCCGGATGATATCCTCTTTAGCCTTCAACTCAGCCAGGTGTTTTTCGTTGAGGGATTTTTCCAGGAGCTCCTTTTCGGTTTCCTTAAGGGTTACTTTGCTGGCGTATTCATCCCGTTCTCTTTCTATTTTCTGAACGGCTTCTGTTACGGAAAGCCTTTTTTCGGTATCTGCATTTTCCAATTTGGTCTGCAACTGCGATATCAGAACGTCTTTATGGGACAGCTGTTCGGTCAGGTTACGTTCGATCTCGGCTTTCAAGCGTAAGATTTCTCTCTCCTTATCGTCTTTTTCTTTTTCTACACTTTTAACGGCTTCGGAAACGGAAAGCTTCTTTTCGGTTTCGGCATTTTCAAGTTTTGATTTAAGATTCGCCAGGAGATTTTCTTTCTCCGCCAGCCTTTCCGCCAGAACCTTTTCATGGGCCGCCCGGATCTGCAGGATTTCTTTCTCCTTATCTGCCAGTTCGTTCTGTATGGAATTTTTGAGGGTCGCTTCCGCAAGTTTAATCGCATTCTCTTTTTCCTTTTCTGCAAGATCCAGCCGCGACTGCAGCTCTTCCTCAAATTGATGATCCCTTACCTGTTTGAGAATATCAGCAAAACCCGCCTCATCAACTTTAAAAATTTTATGGCAGTGCGGACATTTAATATCGTTCATGATGTAATTCAACTTTAATTTTTGTTTCAAATCCGGCTTGGGAGGTTTTTAAGCCTGATCCAAACCGTAATCTGTTCAAATATAGAAAAACTAACCTAGATTGTAAAGGTGATTACGGATTTTGGCTTTTCCGGAATGATTATTAGTCATAAGGAAATCGTCAATGAATTATACGCATTCAAATTGTTTGACTACTTTTTCTGAATTATAAAATTAATAAAAGCATCTATATTTTATTTACGGTTTTCCATAGTAATTTTTTTTGATATATAACTGAATATGTTAGTCAGATAAATAATTTATTATATTTGTATCATAAATTGATACTTAAAAAACAACAAAAATGATAGCAGAAATAGAAAAATTTATCGAGATTCAGAATAACATCGATGAGATCATTAAAAATTCACCTTTCAAACTGTCTTATATTATCGAAAAATCCGGGATTAAAAAACCGACATTTTTTAAGAAGCTGAAAGAAAAAAGATTTACCCCGGAAGAGCTGCTGGTGATCTCAAAAACCATAGAAGTAAAGGAATGGCGCAATGAAACAAAAGAGGAAATTCTGGAGTCATTAAAGAAGACAGAAGAAGATTTTAAGAATGAAAAAGGAATTCCGGGAGAGATCGTTCTGGAAGATATGAGAAAACATTTGGAAAATTACAAGGCGCATGCGTTACGAAATCTCTGAGAAAGCGAAGGAAGATCTGCTGAATATAGAATCTTTTCTTGTTGATAAATGGGATTTAAATGTATTGGAGAACTTTCTAGAAAAATTCGAAAATGTGATAAAAATGTTATTAGAAAATAAAGTTATATTTAAGAGATTTGAAGATACAGTTTTTTACAGATTTCTTTTAACCAACATAATTCTTTTATTTACAATTATGGGGAAGACGTTTTGTACATTCATAGAACTCTTCAAAACTATCAGGATCCTGAATAAAATTATAAATCTTTGCAGCCTTAAAAATCAATCAAATCTAAAAAATTAAATATGAAAAAACTGGGAATCATCGGCTGTGGCTGGTTAGGAAACCATTTGGCAGAACATCTGTCAAAAGACTATGAAATCTTTGCAACGACCACCACACAATCAAAGCTTGATGGGTTGAACGCCAAAGGCTATCACACGACTTTAATAAAATTTCCTGACGAAGCAGATGCTGAAATGAAGACCTGGGAAACAGTTTCTGAATTGGATGCCATTATCATTGCCGTTCCTTTTTCCGGGCTGAGAGGTTCAAAAATTCCAATGACAGGAAAACGGCAGAACCTGCTTCGGTTTATCGGGGATTTCAAAGGACAGATATTTTATACAAGCTCCACGGGTGTTTATCCGGATACCGAAAAAGAATTTAAGGAAGACGATCTGCCCGCAACGGAAGTGGAAAGTGAAAACTTCATCCTGGAAAAATTTCCACATACCAATATCCTCAGATTGGGTGGTTTAATGGGCGGTGAAAGGCTGCTGAAAAATTACAACATCTCCAACCTTGATCAGTTGGTAAATCATATTCATTATACAGACATCTGTTCGGTTGTTGAAAAAATGCTGAAATATAGTTTAACTTCAAAAGTGTACAATGTTGTGGCGCCTGTTCATCCCGATAAGGAAGAAGTGATAAATGCACAAAAAGATCTTCCGTATTTAGGAAAACGCGCTGAAAAGGGAAGGACAATTTCCCCGCAAAAGCTGATCTCAGAACTGAATTTTGAATTTCAATATCCCGATCCTCGGTATTTTCATCGGTAAAACTTTGTCAAAGCTAAAAGTCTTTGACAAAGTTTAAGCAATTGGTATTTCATCCAACTTTTATTGCAGATTATCTTTTCAGCATTTCCTCATAAGCGTGTCTTACAGTCTCTTCACCATAAACTTTTTCCAGCCTTCTGACGATAAAGTGGCCTTTTGCCATATCCTGAAAGTGGTCTATAAACAGCGTATTAAGAATTGCTCCCCCTGCTGCTCCAATGGCAGGAACAGCCTGGGCGGTTACTTTTTCGCTGATTTGTATACTGAAGCGACTTGCAATTTTTGAGATAAAATTGATGATAGCGGAAGCTCCTTCTCCGGCAATGGTTTTTCCTGCAAGTTTGTTCGCTGCTTCTGCCATGGTTTTTGTCAGGGCAATCCGTGCTGCAAAATATCCGCTTTCGCTTGCGTCATCCGATTCGCTATTTCCTCCCAGCGCAAAAACTTCCAGGCAGGCCAGTTTTACGTTAGGGTCGCTGATTGATTCTCCCTGGCTGCGGGCTATATCAATGATAGATCGCAACATAATGGTTGTGGAAATCGGAAGCTCTACCGCAAGAGCCGGCAGCCCAAAAAATCCGCCGACCGCTCCCGATGTGGCTACGCTGATTTTATGCCACCAGTTCGAAGGCTGGGTGTTCGGGGTATCCTTCATAGTAAAAATAGCAGTGTCTGCTGCTTTTAATAGAGCTGTTTCTGTAATTGACCCTATTTTTTCATGTATATTTTTAGGAAGAAATTCTAGTGCTTTTTCAATTGGCTGGCCAAATATGTTTGTAATTTTGGCAATAATACCTGGATTTTCGAGGATCTCCATTGCATGTCGTAATTCTTCAAGATGATTTTTTGATAAATTCATGATAGTATATATAATTTGCTTGTTCGAATTGTTTATTAAAGAAATAGTTTAATATTAATCAAAAATAAGGGTTAAAAATCATCAGGGAACTACGGATTTCCATAATCTGACAATTTTATCGTTCAAAACTGACAATTTTTCATTTCAAATGACAAGATTTCAGCTATATAACCCTGGTACAACCTTTGAAAATATTTGAGTACGATCATTAAAATTATTGTTTAACCTTAAAAATTCGTTTGTTATGTCAATCGTAAAAAGAAACAACGGCAGCTTGCTTCCTGCCGGAACACGTACCCTGTTCGATGACTTTTTCAGCCGCGAACTTTTTAACTGGGGCAACACCAATTTTTCTTCTACCTTAACTACCGTTCCATCGGTGAACATCAAGGAAAATGATAACCATTTCGAGGTGGAAGTCGCCGCACCGGGAATGCAGAAAGACGATTTCCGTATTACTCTGGACAGCAACCTTCTGACGATTTCATCCTTTAAAAAGAATGAAACGGAAGAATCCAAAGATAATTACACCCGAAGGGAATTCAGCTACCAGTCTTTTCAGCGAAGCTTCGAGCTTGCGAAGGATGTGGTGGATGAAGAACACATTGAAGCGAAGTATGAAAACGGTGTTCTGAAACTGATCATTCCGAAAACGGAAAAAGCAAAGAAACAGGCACCGAGACTTATTGAAATTAAGTAAATCAATAGAATGACAGCAATTGGCTTTCCTCAGGAGAGCCAATTGTTTTTTATATGCTTCGCTATCTTGTGGTTTAAAAAATTTTAACACATAAGTCACAAAGGGATTTTTACGCTTTTCAAAAAGGGAAAACATAAGAATAAAAATCGGAGATTTTTATGGACTACCGGCTTGATATTTCTTTGTATGATGGATAGATCTTAACGGTTAACCAGTATTTTTTCAAGGGCATCGACAATTTCTCTTTCGATGGAGTCTTCATCAAGGGTTTCCAGGGTATAGAAGTCGGGTTTGAGAACCGCCGTACCGCTTCCGTTCTGGAAAATAGTATCGAGATGAATTCCGATCCTTTTTAAATTTTTGTCGGCCACAAACATAATATGCGGAAATTTATCGTTCGCATAGAAGTTAGAATCAACATTTCTTGAGATCTGAAGTTTGATGTGGGGCTGGGCAAGAACTCCCGCTGGGTTTGCAGTTTCTTCTGCGAAAGATATTTTGCTTCCGAATTTGTTCTCTCTCAGCATTCTCCGGAATTCCTGCATTTTCGGATCAATAAAGTTTTTGCACAGTGTTCTGAAATCCTCCAGAAAAAGGTCTTCTTCGCTTTTTTTTCGGGCCAGGCTGTCTCTGAGTTTTTCCTCTTCCGTTTTTAAGTTGTAAAACACATGATTCAGACGGTTTATGCTTTCTTCTTTCATGGCAGTGATAAAAGTTGGGAACTGTTTTGAAGCCGAAATATCGGAATTTTTTTCAGGGTGAGAAATATTAAATAGCTGATCGCACTTAGCTTTTTGCTATTGGATTTAAAATCAGAATTTTAAAATTCAAAAACATTGTTAAATTATTTCAACGGCTTAGTATTTAAAAAATATTCTTTTCTTTCCAACCTTTTTCACAAATCGTGCATCTCTAATAGAAAGCGATTATTATGAAACTTACTATACCGGCTCCATGCCATGAAAACTGGGAAACGATGTCTGTTGACGAAAAAGGAAGATTCTGTTCCGTATGCTCAAAAACTGTGAGGGATTTCACGGTTTCCCCGGATGAGGAAATTATTGATAAAGTAAAGTCGTATCCGGGAATCTGCGGAAGGTTTAAGGCGGGGCAGCTGGGGAGGGATCTGAGCTTTTCGGTGATTAGTACCCTTACCTTGGGATTATTTGCATTAAGTGGTGGGGTATTCACGGTAAACGGTCAGCAGATGAAAGAGGAAGAGGTCAAGAAAATAGATTTTAAGAAAGGAATCGGCGGCATTGAAATGGTAAACGATACCCTTTTAAGTCGTTCAATTGTTCTGGGAATGCCAAGTGAAGAGTATTACGAGTCTGTGAAGCCTATGATCATGCTTAACAATAAGAGAATTTCCGAAGCAAAGATGAAACGGCTAAAACCCGAACAGGTAAAAAGCGTCACCATTCTTACCGGCGAGGGTGCCGAAAAGAAATATGGCAGATCTGGGGAACACGGAGTTATCATCATTGAAAGCAAAATGGAAGGCGATACGACAACAAAAAAGTAATCTATGAAAATTATAATATCCAGTCCATGCCATGAAAATTGGGAGGGCATGACCCTTGAGGAAAAAGGAAGATTCTGTTCTGTGTGTTCAAAAACCGTGAGAGATTTTACGGCATCTTCAGACCGGCAAGTGCTAAAAGCCTTTTCGTCTGCGAAAGATGATATCTGCTGTCGTTTCAACATCACACAGCTCAACCGCAATCTCCTGTATTCCGATATCAATTCCATCTTTATGAAGTTTGCAGCGGGGTTTATGCTGACGGCGGGAGGGTTGATCGCTGTAAACGGACAACAGGCGACCGCTCAGGATTCTGCGAAGGCAGAAGACCTGCAGGAAGTAATGGTGACCGGTTACAGAACAGTTAAAAAATCCATGGTTACCGGGCTGGGGACGGTTGTTCCGGGAGATGTTATTAATGCGAAGCAAGAAGATAAAAGCAGTACGCTGGCTGAACAGATGAAGGGTGTTACGGTGAATCCACCATCTAAAGATTCAAATAATGCGATCAGGATTGGTGGCGGCAGCCTTGTTTCCGGGAGCTCAGGAGAGCCGCTTTTGATTGTCGACCAGAAGGTAGTCCCTTTAAAAGTCCTTGAAGAAACAGATCCCCAATCCATAGAAACCCTGAATGTTCTAAAAGGAAAGGATGCAACTGCTTTATATGGTACAAAAGCAATTTATGGAGTAATTTTGGTTACAACAAAAAACAACAAATCAAAAAGAAAGTAAATTTTTATTTGAAAAATTAATAGATGTGAGTTAAATAAAAAGAGACCGTTTTACATGGTCTCTCATAACAAGCGATCTATTTTTTTACTGCGCCTATAGCTGCATTATAATTCGGCTCGTGGGAAATATCTGCAACCTGCTCCTCATAAATTATCTTTCCTGAAGGATCGATTACCACAACCGCTCTGCTCAAAAGGCCTTTCATCGCGGAATCCGTAATTTCTACTCCATATTTTTTTCCGAAATCCGAACGGAAATCTGAAAGCATGACCACGTTTTTAATACCTTCAGCCCCACAGAATCTTTTCTGGGCAAATGGCAGGTCTTTGGATATGCAGAGTACCACCGTGTTGGGAAGGTTGGCGGCATCTTCATTGAAATGACGTACGGATGCAGAACAAACTCCGGTGTCAACACTCGGAAAAATATTCAGAATTAAATATTTTCCTTTATAGGCATCAAGGTTTTGGTCTTTCATCGTAACATCTGTCAGCGTGAATCCGGGAGCCTGTTTGTTTACTGCCGGTAATTTGGCATAAGTGTGGACTGGTTTTCCGCCTGCCGTTACTGTATTGCCTGTCTTTGAATGCTGGGCAAAAATGAATGCAGAAAGAAATAAAACAAAGCCGAAAGCGAATTTTGAATACATAGAATTATTTTTAAGCAAAATTATTGTTTTTCAGGTTCCGTCATGTTAAACTTTTTTAAAATAGAACAAATCTATGATGTCCTGCTTTTTAAAGTCAGAATTTAGGATTACCTTTAATACTCAAATCCCATCAGACTATTAAAAATAAAAATTTATGAATTCAGAAAACAACCCTTCATTCCACGAGATATTTAAACCTGAAAATGAAATCCCAGAAGAATATAAAGTGCCCGAAATCCATCAGCGGGAATACCTTTTAAATGGAGAGCTTGTGCCCTGGAAGGGTGATGTGCAGGAAATTTATTCTCCGGTCTGCATTCGTACGGAAAACGGAGCGGAGCGGAAATTACTTGGCAGCATTCCGAATATCGGTCCCGATGAGGCGATGAAAGTTCTTGATGCCTGTGTAAAAGCTTACGACAATGGGCTGGGGGAGTGGCCGACCATGTCGGTGGAAGGAAGGATCAAATGCATGCAGAAGTTTGTATATTTAATGATACAGCAAAGAGATTTGGTTATCAGGCTGCTGATGTGGGAAATCGGAAAGACCCTTGCCGATTCCACCAAAGAATTCGACCGGACCGTCGATTACATTAACCAGACCATCGATGCTTTAAAAGACCTTGACCGCGAATCATCCAGGTTCCAGCAGGCAGAAGGAACGATCGCACAGATCAGAAGAGCACCGCTCGGTGTTGTATTGAGCATGGGACCATTTAATTATCCTTTAAATGAAATTTTCACGACCCTGATTCCTGCCCTGATCATGGGAAATACCATTCTTTTTAAACTTCCGAAGCACGGAGTTCTGGCACATTATCCCTTGTTAAAAGCATTTAAAGAAGCCTTTCCTCCGGGAACAGTCAATACCTTATATGGTAAAGGATCGGATATTATTACGCCGATTATGGAGAGTGGAAAGGTAAATGTCCTGGCTTTTATCGGTTCCAGTAAAGTAGCCAACGGACTGAAAAAACTCCATCCCAAAGTTAACCGTTTACGGGCAATCTTGAGTCTTGATGCAAAAAATGCGGCTATTGTCACCAGACATGCGAATCTTGATGTGGCGGTAAGCGAATGTATCCTCGGAGCCCTTTCTTTCAACGGACAAAGATGTACGGCACTGAAGCTGATTTTCGTTCAGAAAGAGGTCGCCGCAGAATTTACTCGAAAACTAACGGCTGCGGTTTCTGCCCTGAAGCCCGGGCTTCCGTGGGAGAAAGATGTGAAAATTACGCCGCTTCCGGAAGTTAACAAACCGCTTTATCTTAAAGAATGTATCGATGACGCAGTGTCGAAAGGAGCAAAGGTTTTAAATGAACAAGGCGGTTTTACCGAAGAATCTTTTGTTTTTCCGGCAGTGGTGTACCCTGTGAACAGCGAGATGAAACTCTATCATGAGGAGCAGTTCGGACCGATAATTCCTGTGGTTCCGTTTGATGACATTGAAGAGCCGATCGATTACCAGGTTCATGCTTCCCACGGGATGCAGGTAAGCATTTTCAGTGAAGATCCGATGGAAGTTTCAAAACTGATCGATCCGTTTGTCAATCTGGTAAGCCGGGTGAATATTAATTGCCAGGCCCAGCGTGGTCCGGATGTATTCCCTTTTACCGGAAGAAAGGACAGTGCGGAGGGTACGCTTTCTGTGTTCGATGCTTTGCGTTCGTTTTCGATACGGTCACTGGTGGCAGCCAAAATTACAGATTCTAATAAGAACCTGCTGAATACGATTGTCCGGGATCATGATTCCAATTTCTTGAGCACGGATTATATTTTTTAATATGAAAGTACAGCAACCTGAAAGGAGATTTCACTCGGATTTTTCAAAAATCAGCAGTTTAATCTAACCATAGAATTTTTAACTACAAAGAATCAAAAAGATACAGATGCTGTAGAATAAAGCTTAGGTATCGGATGCCAAATAAGTTAACAAAAAGTTTTAAAATCAAAAAAAAATTTATCAGTAATAACTATCTCGGCGGCTGAAGTTGCTTGAAACGACAGATTTTTTTTGAAGATCAGTTTTATAGGTGGGAAATTCCAAAAATAAAATCCGCAGTCTGAAAAAGACTGCGGATTTTCGATTAGTAAAAATCAAAAAAACATATATTGGAAAAAAGTTACTGTTGAGTCAGGAACCTGCTTATAATACTGTTCAGTTCGTCGGCGTGGGTCACATTAAGACCGTGCGGTCCGCCTTCGATAATAAAAAATTCGTTGTTGGCAATTCCCTGTGCAGCCTGCTTTCCGGCTGTATCGATAGGGACGATATTATCGGAATCTCCATGAACGATCAGTGTTTTTACATTTACATTCGGAAGTTCCGGACGGAAATCGGTATTGGCCCAGCTCTCCGCACATTTGATGGTAGCAATAGGGTTGGCAAATGAGGCAATGGCCCAGTCATAGTCAAGCTGTTTTTGGCTAACCGGCCTAGACAACATTCCATAATTGTAAAAATCTTTATGGAAGGATTCCAGGAAGGTGATTCTGTCGGTCTTCAGAGCATTCATGATCTCATCCAGTTTTTCCTGCGGAACACCGTCCGGATTGTCTTCTTTCTGTTTAACGACAGGAATAATTGATGAAATCAGAGCAATCTTGTCCACGTTTTCAGAACCGTAATTCGTAAGATAACGTACTACTTCTCCGCCTCCCATAGAAAAACCGAAAAGAATTACATTTTTCAGATCCAGTTGTGAAATCAATTCATGAAGGTCTTTCGTTAGTCCGTCATAATCATATCCGTTTGCAGTTGGTGATGATTTTCCGAAGCCCTTTCGGTCATACGTGATCACACGGTATCCTAAATTAAGAAGTACAGGAATCTGCATTTCCCATGATTTCCCGCTGAGCGGCCATCCGTGGATAAGAATAATGGGTTGTCCTGATCCGAAATCTTCGTAGTAAAGTTGGACGCTCTGATCGTCCTGTTTTGTAATGTAAGGCATATTGATATTTTTGGTGTACCACAAGAGTTTCAAATATTGAGCCATAAATAGAAATGTGTTACCTAAATATTTTACATGATTGGGAAACAAACTTAGGTAAAAGGCTGAAGAGGAGATATGGATACTGGACGTTTCTTTTGGCAACATCAAGGCTGGCAGCCTGTAATATCAGATCATATTGTTTTTCTTACCGAGGATTATATTTACTGATCAAATTCCTGATTTTACTTTTTCTTTTTTAGAGCCTTTTTAAATTTTAATTCAGCAAACTTTCCGTCATTTCTCTTAATTTTCTGAATCAAATAAACTTTGTTTATTCTTCACTTTAATACGATGATTTCAATTGATTTAATTGAATATTGCCGGGCAACCGACATATTGATTTTTTAAGCTAAAATGCCTTAAATTCTTAATGTTAAAATATAAAAGGTAAATTTAAAGAGTCTCTTAGATATCTGACAATAAAGTAATTCATTTTATTTTTATTTAATAGATAAGCAGATCCGCTGTTTTTATTATTTTTCAGGAAAAGCTGTAACATTTTTTCTAAGGCGAAACTAACTCTTCAGAAGTATACAAAATCATGGATTCAACAGAACATGAATTTTTAAAGAAAATCGAAAAGCACAAAGGAATCATTTTCAAGATTTCCAAAATGTATATGGAGGAAAAGGATGATCTTGACGACCTCTTCCAGGAGATTATTTATCAGCTCTGGAAAGCGTATCCTAAGTTCAGGGGAGAAAGTAAGTTTTCTACTTGGCTGTACCGTATTGCATTGAACACGGCTATTATTTTTCTTAAAAATGAAAAGAAAAGAAGCATTTTCAGGCGCGACGATTTTTCCGAATATAAAATTGTCCAGGACGAGTTCGACCATGAAAAGGAAGAAAAACTGAATGCGATGTACCAAGCCATCCATCAGCTGAATTCCATCGACAAAGCTTTTATTTTTTACTATCTTGAAAATGTTTCCGGAAAGGAAATTGCCGAGCAAATGGGTATTTCCGAAGGAAACGTACGGGTAAAAATGAACCGCGCCAAAAATAAACTGAAAGATATCTTACAAACGAATACCTACTAATTTTAAATTTATTTATCATGAATATAGACGAACTTAAAAATACCTGGAATGAAGATGATTCCCTGGAACAAATGCCGGAAATCAGTATCGAACAGAAAAGCAGGATCAATCTTCCGCTTGAGAAAATCCGTAAAAATATGCGGATGGAGCTGTGGTCGACGGTCGGGATCTTTATTTTTGCCTTTGCTGTTATTGCGTTTTGTGAAGGAAATTTTAAATTTAAATTTTACCTCTCGATCCTGATTGGATCAATGGTTTTTGTGACCTTCTTCTTTTACAGTCAGTTTTTTAAATTGTACAGAAACATGAGCGATCCGGGGATGAAAACACTGGACGGATTAAAGGATTTGCTCCATCAGTTTAATCTGAATAAGCAGTATTACCTTTCCTTTTACCTTTCCTTTGTTCCGTTTCTGGTCTGCGAACTGATTATCGTGCTGGAATTTATTCCCCGCCCGGTACCGTTGTCTGATGTGCAGATTGCATCGGTTCTTATCAGTACTCTTGTGATCACCATGCCTTTGTTGCTGATTATCGGCAAGTGGTGGTTCCGGGTATTTTACGGAAGATATATGCAACAGGTAGAGTATCTTGTGAAAGAACTTGACCGGTAGGCTTCGGCGGGCCAAAGGCCCGCCGAAGCCTTCCTGCGTATAATAGGCCGGGAATTCCCTCACAAGTGCATACAAATCACGCCATTCAAAATAATCCGGACTCACTGAGCTGACATTATTAAAACCTTTGTCTTTAAACAGTTTTTTGGTCCGGGTCACATGAAAATATTGAGAAACAACAATGACGCTGTTGGAATGAAGCTTAGATTGTAACCGTAACGTATTTTCAACCGTTGCCCGGGTATTGTCACCCTTATTATCAACGATGATTACGGAGCCGGGAATTCCTTTTGATACCAGGAAATCTTTCATTTTATTGCCTTCGTAAAAACCTTCTTTTCCCAGCCCGCCGCTTACGAGGATCTTTTTAACCCGCCGTTTTTTATACAGTGCAATCCCGCTTTCCAACCGTTTTTCAAGCCTGATCGATAAAGTGCCGTCTTCGTTTACCTTATTTCCTAAAATAACAGCAAGGTCCGCTTGTTTTTCTTCATCGGAAATACCGTCCGTAATAATATAAATGGAATGAAAGATAAACCATAAAAGAAGAAGCATGAAAAAGATTTTAACGGATCTGAAAAAATTTCTAACCATAAAATACAGTTATTGTTTTTTATTTTTCTCTTTTTCAATGTCCTTGATGATCCAATCCATTTCGGGATCTTTCTGATTTAGAATATCCTGCATGGTTCCGGAAATTTTCACATCCGGGACAACACCTTTTTTCGTATCCGTAAAATCAATATTCGGCTGCACCAGCAGAACGCCGATCGGAAGGTCTATTTTTGAATTCGGAAGGGTCTGGTACGAATAAAATCCAGCTACGGTCCCATCGTTGGCTCCGCCGGTTTCTTCACCCACCAGAACAGCCCTTTTATCATTTTTAAGCTTGGCTGAAAAAATTGAGGATGCCGAGAAACTTCCGCCGTTGATGAGCACGAAAACTTTTCCGATAAAAGCATCTTTGTTGGGTTTTGAAAGTTTGTCAGCTTTGTTTTTATAGTAAAACCTGCCGTCTTTTTTATAGGTGCTGAAGGTCTGTCCGAAGAAAAAGGCAGGATATGCAAGGGTTTTCAGGATGTATTGTAAGACATTGGTTTTCCTGAAATAATTTGTTTTTATGGGTGATGTTGCTGAGGTTACCTGCGAAGGTCTGATCAGGGTATAAGGTTCCGGGCTCAGGTAAGAATACAGGTTGTTGATTTCCTGGAGCGAGCCGCCGTAATTATTCCTGATGTCGATAATCAGATAGGAAGAACCTGCCTTTTTGATTTTACCAAAAGTTTCTTGGTAAAACTTCGCAGAATAATCACCTGAAAAGCTCTTTATTTTAATATATGCGATGCTGCTGTCCTGATCCAGAAACTTAAAGTTCCTGTTGTACGAATTGTTGAAAGCAATATAATCATTTACTTTCTTCTCTTCGGTTCGTTTCTTATTTTCCTTTTCTTTTTTGAGATCGTCTTCAGACTTTGTTTCACGGGTGAGTTCGTATATTTTCTTTTGTCCTTTATAGACCGTTTCCAGAGTAGCATGATCTTCGTAACCTTTTTCCGCTACATAGTAATTAAAGAATACATCTTTCAGGTAATATGGATGGAAAGTGGTGTTGAAACCATCACTGCTGATAAGCTTCCTGTATTTCTTTATGTAATCGGAAACGGAAACCTGATCAATACAGAGGATCTCGGTCCCCGGCGGAATATGCTGAATGGAATCTTTGTTTTCAACAATAAAAAGCCTGTCGCCTTCCACGTAATATCCGAAACGGCTGAACATTCCTTTCTTGCCTTCCAGTGTTCTGATTTCCTTTTTGGTAATCATCTTCGACGGAATTCTGAGGGAAAGATGGCCTTCTCGGATGCCGGCGATCACGGGCTGCAGCTTAAAATAAAACTGAAGCGGCGTAAGCGGTTTCGTAATGGTATGTTTAAGGCTGTCGAATTTATGGTCAAGATCTTCTTTCGCGATGTACCAGTACAGCTGCGGATGAGTTTCTTTCAGTTTTGAATAGGCAAAATCTACATCCTCTTTCAGCTTTTCGGGAGGTAAGCATACTTTTTGCTGCTCATTATATTTGTTTACAGATACACAGGAGCTCAATGTAAAGAATAACAGGAATATGAAATAATTTTTTAAATGCACCTTGAATTTTTTCCGGCATCTAATTTAATAGTTTACAGTTAATTAATGAATACGGTTCATGATAAATTTGGATAATTCCCGAAAAGTCTCAATAAAATAAAGGTTTTTGGTTTCTTGGCCGTCAATACATAAAGTCACACATTTTACAGTATTTTAAAAATGATATATCTAATTATCGCCGCCGCCGTTTTCATTATCCTTTTGTATTTTATCATCACGGGGCAGGAGGTTTTCGGAGCGGAGGCAAAAGGAGAGAGGCTGCGGAGGATGCAGCAGTCGCAACATTATAAAAATCATCAGTTTCAGAACCTTAGCGAAACGCCATCTCTGGCGGAAGGGTATTCCATGCCTAAAGTAATGTACGATTTCTTTTTCAAAAAGAAGAACCCGCTGCTGAAGCCATTGAAGAATATTCCTTCGATTCATACCGATTTAAATGCTCTTCCTAGAGATCAGGATGTCTTTGTATGGCTGGGGCATTCTTCCTATTATATTCAGACCGATGGGATTTCATTGCTGGTTGATCCCGTGCTGAGTCCGTATGGTTCACCGTTTAAATTTTTCAATAAAGCATTTAACGGAGCAGATATTTACAGACCGGGAGACATTCCGGACTTGGATTATCTGGTGATAACCCACGATCATTACGATCATTTGGATTATCCTACGGTAAAAGCGATTAAAAATAAGGTTTCAAAAGTTATTCTTCCTCTGGGCGTCGGGGCACATCTTGAAAGATGGGGTTACCAGCCGGAGCAGCTGATCGAAGAAGAATGGGGAAGCGAAGTGAATTTGAAAAACGATTTGAAGATCACATTTACCCCGGCAAGACATTTTTCAGGTCGGAAAGCAAAGCGAAATGTAACGCTTTGGACTTCCTACGTGTTGCAAACTCCGACCAGGAAACTGTTTTTAGGCGGTGATAGTGGTTACGATACGCACTTCAAAACGATCGGTGAACAATACGGGCTTTTCGATTATGCGATTCTTGAAAACGGACAGTACAATGAAGCCTGGAAATACATTCATGCGCTGCCGGAAGATGTGATCCAGGCCAGCATTGATATCAATGCCAAAAATATCATCCCGGTTCACTCGTCAAAATTCGCTTTGGCGCTGCACGCATGGAATGAGCCGCTGCAAAAAGTTACGACGCTGGGAAAAGAGAAACATCTGAATGTACTCACTCCCTTGATTGGAGAACCTGTCGATTTAAATAAAAAGGATCAGCAGTTCAAAACCTGGTGGGAAGATTGATTCAGGCGTGCCAGATGTCTTTGTATCTTGCCGGATGATTTTCAAACTGCTGTCTCACAAAGTCGCATTCGGGATCGATCATCATGTCTTTTTCTTCTGCATACCTTACCAGTTCGTCAAGGAGCATTTTGGCATATCCTTTTCCTTCATGTTCTTCTTCAAGCTTGGTGTAGTAGACGATCAATAACCTCCCGTCTATTTCGATAGACATATATCCCGCTTTTGTTCCGTCAATCAGTAGCTGCAGTTCATCCTGATAAGGAGCTATTTCAAATTTTATATTTTCCATGATCTTGGGATTTTGATTAAAAATGATGTGAAGCCTTTCTTTAAAATTACAAATTAATAATGAATTCATTTATAATTTCTCACAGATTTTTTCTCAGCATATGAGACTTGAATAAGACTGTTTCTATGGCTGAGATTCTTACAGGCCGATGAATTGGAAGGCTGGATTCTGTGTCTTATATTTCTAACCACAGATTTGCTCAGATTTTCACAGATGATTGTGTTTTATTTTTAACACATTAGCCACAGAGAAGATTTTAATAGCTTGAAAATATTTTTAGAACAGATCAGATTAAAAATCAAAGATTTTTAAAATAGCTCTTTGTTTGAGCAGAATATAAGATTCAGATTGATATTAGCGTTATGTCATCCTGGGGCTCTCGAAGGATTTTCGTAAGGCTATTGATAAGGGCTTCGAGAGCCTGAGCCTGACAGTATGCATATACAGTTTAGTTTGAATTAAAACAGTTTTTTATTTAAGCGATACATAATCGGGTTTAGTATTAGCGTTATGTCATCCTGAGGCTCTCGAAGGATTTTCGTAAGCGCTGATAAGGGCTTCGAGAGCCCGAGCCTGACAGTGTGTATATGCAGTTAAGTTTGGATTAACTAGTTCTTTGTTTAAGCAGAATAAAAGTTCAGACTTTATGTCATCCTGATTTTCACAGATGATAGTGTTTTTTTAACACACTAAACGTATAAAAACCATGTCGGGGACTACGCCTATCAAAGATAAAAATTTTAAAGAAAAATTAGAATATTTTAAGAAAATCTGGCATTTTAATTGAAAATACCGAAGTATTTAAATTTGATGATTATGAAAAAGTTAATAATAGCAGTAATGCTGATCGGAACATTCGGTTTATCCAATGCGCAAACCGATTATTACAGTGATTACCAAAGAAGCATTACCGATTTGAACTGGCAGAGTGTAATTTCGGATCTGGTTTTATCTTCAACGCAGGCTAACCAGATTTATGCTTTGAACGACCGTTACCGGGATTACAATACCTGGGATAGGGCCTATAACAATAACCCGGACCGATGGAGAACCGATCGTTATGGAGAACTGGAAAGAATTATGGGCCGGGAAAAATACATGAAGTTCAAAAACACGTATTACAAAGGCCAGAATCCTGTAGCCGTGTACAACCGGAACAAAAATAATGATAAACGCTATAAGCATATGGACAAAAAGATGAAGATGCACAAACCGAAACACGGAAACGGGCATCATTAAAAAATATTTTGATATTAGTTCAAACCAATGAACGGCTGATCGGAAGACCAGCCGTTTTTTAGTATAAATATTTTGGAAATTATATTCTTTATCATGTTTGAATTTTATAATTTTGAAAAATGGAATCCAATGAAACATTAAAAGGTTTTTACAGCCGTGTCGGTCTTGAATGCGTGAAAACGCCCGGCGTTGGTCATTTCAATGTATTTTCACGGGAAAGCTGCTCCCTGGTTACTCCTTACAGCAGAAGGGATTATTATAAAATTTCCCTGATCATCGGAAAAGGCAAGCTGCATTATGCCGATAAATGGATTTATGTCGATCAGCCTGCACTGCTGTTTTCCAATCCGGTGATTCCTTATTCCTGGGAGGCCGAAAATACTGATCAGAGGGGATTTTTCTGCCTGTTTACGGACGAATTCGTGCATGAAGCAAACCGTTTGGGCAATCTGCAGGATTCCCGGCTTTTTAAAATCGGGGGAACACCGGTTTTCTTCGTGAATGAAGAACAGCAGAAGACCGTAGCTGATATTTTTATAAAGATGATGAATGAAATCCAGTCGGATTATCTTCATAAATACGATATGCTGCGCGCGTATCTGCATCTGCTGATCCATGAAACGATGAAGATGCAGCCGGCCGAAAGTTTTGAGCCCTATCAGAATGCGTCACAACGTATTGCTTCTCTATTTATGGAATTGCTGGAAAGGCAGTTTCCGATCGACAGCCCCGAACGTTTTCTGAAGCTGAAAAGCCCGGTGGATTATGCAGAAAGCCTTTCGATTCATGTAAATTCTCTGAACCGTTCCGTGAAAGAAATGACCGGGAAAACAACAAGCCAGCAGATCACCGCCCGGATTATCCAGGAAGCCAAAGCCCTGCTGAAGCATACAGACTGGAGCGTCGCCGAAATTGCCTACGGGCTTGGCTTTGAGGAACCCGCCTATTTTACCAACTATTTTAAAAAGCAGACCGGGATGACCCCGAATGCAGTACGAACTGCTGTTGTTTGAATTTTATAATTATTTGTTTGAATTCTATATTGGATCTCTTAAGAGCCTGCTCTAATTTTGTACCATCAACTTAAAATCACAGGTTATCATGAAATTTAGAACATTAGGAAACACAGGAAAACAGTTGTCGGCTATCGGGTTAGGATGTATGGGCATGAGTTTCGCCTACGGGCCGACCGACGAACAGGAAAGCATCAATACGCTTCACAAGGCACTTGATTTGGGAATAAATTTCTGGGATACGGCAGATATGTATGCCAATGGAGAAAACGAAAAGCTCATCTCAAAAGTATTGGTTCCGAACCGGGACAAAATTTTTATCGCCACGAAATTCGGTTTCAGGTTTAAGGATGGAAAAGCCGGCCACAGCGGTGCACTCGGTACCTATTTTGACGGATCGCCGGAATGGATCAAAAAAGCAGTCGACCTGAGCCTGCAGCGGCTGAATATTGACGAAATCGATCTGTATTATGCCCACAGGGTTGATCCGAATATTCCTGTGGAGGAAACAGTCGGAGCCATGGCAGACCTTGTAAAAGCAGGAAAAGTGAAATATCTGGGATTATCAGAAGCTTCTGCGGAATCCATCCGTAAAGCGCATAAAATCCATCCGATCACAGCATTGCAGTCCGAGTATTCGTTATTGACGAGAGATGTTGAAAACGGAATTTTACCGGTAATCCGGGAGCTCGGTATCACGCTGGTTCCGTATTCGCCGCTGGCAAGGGGATTATTCTCCAATATCAACGATGCCCGGAACTTTACAGATGAAGATTTCAGGAAATCCCTGCCGCGTTACCAGGCGGATTATCTGGAAAATAACAAGAATCTGGCGAAGGAAATCAATGAATTTGCCGCCTCCAAAGGCATCAAAGGAACACAGCTTGCCTTGGCCTGGGTCCTGAACCAGGGAGAAGATATTATTCCGATTCCGGGAACAAAACGGATCAGATACCTGGAAGAAAATATCGCCGCAGTAAATGTCGAACTTTCCACCTCAGACCTGGAAACGATCGATGCCATCCTGAAAAAATATCCGAACGTCGGGGAAAGGTATAGCGAAGGCTCCATGAAACTGGTTAACAATTAAAAATATAACAGGATTCCCGAACCTCTTTTCGGGAATTCTTTTTTGATCAATTTTTTTATCAACAGCAATGGTCACACTTAAAGAAAAAAATAAATTTATATCCACCATCCTGGCATTTGCCGTCATTCCGATGTCGGGCCTCGCTACGGATATTTACCTGCCTTCAATGCCAAGTATGGCTACGGAGCTGCACCAGCCCGAAAGCAATATTCAGCTTACGTTATCCATCTTTTTAATCAGCTACGGATTAACGCAATTTTTCGCCGGAAGTATTGTCGATTCTTTCGGAAGGTATAGGATTTCGATGATTTCCCTGGCTTTATTTGTAGCTTCGTTCGTGATCACGGCAACTACTCAGAATATTTTTGTAATCTATGCAATGCGTGTGTTGCAGGGCATTTTATCCGGTTTTGCGGTCGTTGCTAAAAGAGCGTTTTTTGTAGATGTCTATGAGGGGGAGGAGCGGAAGCATTACCTGAGCATTATGACAATTGTCTGGTCGGTAGGTCCGATCATTGCACCTTTCATCGGCGGATACCTGCAGAAGAACTTCGGGTGGCAGTCGAACTTTTATGTACTTGCCGGCTACAGTGCGCTGCTTTTGATATCGGAATTTATATTTTCCGGGGAAACACTAAAAAAAAGAAATCCTTTTAATTTTGAATTCCTGATCAGCGAATACAAATCCATGTTTAAAGCGAAGGATTTTTTCTACGGAATGATTATGTGCGGGCTGAGCTATTCGATGATTATGTTCTTTAATCTGTGCGGTTCTTTTATTATCGAACATAAAATGGGATATTCCGAAGTGGTGGCCGGCTATGTTTCTTTGATTCTGGGCTTTGCATGGATGACGGGCGGATTCCTGGGAAAAGCATTGATCAACCGGGCGTTTCTGCCGAAGATCCGTAATGCGAATTATATCCAGCTTTTCCTGATTATCCTCATGTTCATCGCGTCCTATTTTGCCAACACGATTTACAGCCTGGTGGCTTTTGCTTTTTTAATCCATGTTACGGCAGGATTTATATTCAACAACTATTTTTCGTACTGCATCGGAAGATTCCCGAATTCTGCCGGGATTGCCGGCGGCCTTACCGGTGGGGTAGCGTTTATCATCACATCGGCAATCAGCTATGGGATTGTTGCGGTGATAAAGCCTCAGATCCAGCTTCAGGTAGCGGAAGGTTATTTTGTACTGGGTATATTGGGACTTTTTATTTTAAGCATGATCAGATGGAGAAAAGCTCATATTTAAAGCCTTAATTTGATCTCGACAATATTTTATTTAAATTTTCTACATCATATTTCAATAATAAATCCTCTCATTACGGGAGGATTTATTGCTGCATAAGTAATTGAGAAGTTGATATTTGTTTTTACAAAGACGGATGGGGTTGATTTTTACTTTAAATTATTTGAACCAAGTTAAAAATTATATCTATTTCCTTTATGTGTAGTTCTTAGAGCTTTTATTACGTTTGTCATTCCGGTAGGAATCTCAACGAGAATCTTTCCGTGTTGCTCTCTAATACTATGTCGAGATTCCCTTTGGGAAAAACAACAGGACGTATAGGACTATCTGTTAAAGACAATGGGGTTTATTAAGAGAAAGGAAATATAAAACGCTCAAATTGTCATTCTGGTAGGAATCTAAATGCGAATTTCCATACTTGTCGCTGATACTGTGTTTAAATTCCGTGCGGGAATGACAAAGCTTGTGTTGAAATTTCGGGATCATGTTTATTCGTATTCTTATCATTACTGCGTCGAATCTGCGATTTCTGGTACGGAATCCAATCGTAGATCTTTCCTTACTGTTCTCTAATGCTAAGTTTACATTCCCTGTGGGGAATCGTAGCTTCGGCTTAATCAATGACAGAAGGGTGTTGTCTAATACCAAATGATGACGAATATATGATTGATTCGCTAAAAGAAATAAAAAAAGCCCCTTTCAAAAAGGAGCTTTTATTTAATTTATATCGGAACAGAAAATTAAATTCCGTCGATGATTTCGTTTAATACCGTGCTTGGTCTCATGGCAGCGTATGTTTTATACGTATCAGGTTTGAAGTAGCCGTTGATTTCCTGAGGCTTACCCTGAGCTCCAATCAGTTCGGAGTTGATCACCTCTTCGTTTTCCTGCATCGCCTGCGCAACCGGAGCAAACTGATCTGCCAGTTCTGCATCAGCTGTTTGATTAGCCAGTGCTTCTGCCCAATACATTGCCAGGTAGAAGTGGGAACCTCTGTTATCGATCTGTCCCACTTTTCTTGCCGGGGACTTATCGGTTGCCAGGAACTTAGCATTTGCTTCGTCCAGTGCATCGGCCAGCACCTGGGATTTTGTGTTCCCCTGGGTTTGCGCTAGGTGTTCCAGAGAAGCCTGTAATGCTAAGAATTCACCTAAAGAATCCCATCTCAGGTATCCTTCTTCGATGAACTGCTCAACGTGCTTCGGAGCTGAACCGCCGGCACCGGTTTCAAACAAACCTCCGCCGTTCATCAACGGAACGATGGAAAGCATTTTTGCCGAAGTTCCCAGCTCGAGGATCGGGAAAAGATCAGTCAGGTAATCCCTCAGTACGTTTCCTGAAACCGAAATCGTATCTTTTCCTTCTCTGGCTCTTTTTAAAGTTTCTGTCATCGCATCTTTTACATCCATGATTCTGATGTCAAGACCGTTGGTGTCATGATCCCCTAAGTATTTTTCAACTTTTTTGATGATCTCCCTGTCGTGTGCTCTTCCTTTATCTAACCAGAAAATAGCAGGGGTATCGGATAATCTGGATCTGTTTACTGCCAGTTTTACCCAATCCTGGATCGGAGCATCTTTGGTTTGGCACATTCTGAAAATATCCCCTTTTTCCACATTCTGAGAAAGCAGAACGTTTCCGTTTTCGTCCTGAACTTCAATCGTTCCTTCAGCAGTAGCCTGGAAGGTCTTATCGTGGGAACCGTATTCCTCGGCTTTCTGAGCCATTAATCCTACATTCGGTACCGAACCCATCGTTGTAGGATCCAGTTTTCCATGCGCCTTCATATCATCGATTACCGCTTGGTAGAAACCGGCATAAGACCGGTCCGGAATGATACAAACCGTATCTTCTTCTTTTCCTTCTTTGTTCCACATTTTACCGCCGCCTCTTATCAATGCTGCCATCGATGCATCTACGATAATATCGGAAGGAACGTGGAAGTTGGTAATACCTTTATCGGAATTCACCATGGCTACTCTAGGTCCGTTGGCCAGGGCAGCTTCAATATCTGCTTTGATTTCAGCTTCCTGTGCGTTGCCTTTGATTTTTTCAAAAAGATCGGCAAGTCCGTTATTTGGGTTGATATCCAGAGACGTGAAAGTTTCAGCATATTTTGTGAAAACGTCTTTAAAGAAAGTTTCTACGATCGCTCCGAAAATGACAGGATCGGAGATCTTCATCATCGTTGCTTTAAGGTGTGCGGAAAGAAGAACGTTTCTGCTTTTGGCTTCTTCGATTGCCTGCTGAACAAATGCTTTCAGAGCAGTCAAATTCATTACCGAAGAGTCGATTACTTCACCGGCCTGAAGGCTGGCGAAATCCTTTAGAGTCGTTTCGGCACCGTCGTTTCCTTTGAAAACGATCTTATATTTTGTAGCATTTTCTAATGTAGTGGATGTTTCCGTTCCGTAGAAATCCCCGCTTTCCATGTGGGCTACGTCGGTTTTGCTGTCGGAAGCCCAGTCACCCATGCGGTGAGGATTGGCTTTCGCGTAATTTTTTACTGCTTTCGGAGCACGTCTGTCAGAATTCCCTTCTCTTAACACCGGGTTTACAGCACTTCCCAATACTTTGGCATATTTCGCCTTGATTGCTTTTTCTTCGTCATTTTTAGGTTCTGCCGGGTAGTTCGGAACGGCAAATCCTTTCGCCTGCAATTCGGCAATCGCTGCATCCAATTGTGGAGCAGATGCCGAAATGTTGGGTAGCTTAATGATATTTGCGTCAGGTTGAGTCGCCAGTTGCCCCAATTCTGCCAAAGCATCGCCTGTTTTCTGATCATCTTTCAAAAATTCCGGGAAGTTGGCCAAAATTCTTCCTGCCAAAGAAATATCCGGGACTGCGATCTCAATGTCTGCTGATTTGGTAAAAGCTTTTACAATCGGTAAAAACGAGTGTGTAGCCAACATCGGAGCCTCATCCGTAAGGGTGTAATAGATTTTTGATTTGTCTGACATTATACTGTTATTTATTATTTGATTTTTTTAAGACTCACAAATTTAGTGATTATGATTGTTTTATTAGGAGTATTTGCATAAAAAAAGAGGCGGTTGCCTCTCTTGATTATATTTGTGTAATCGTATATGTCCCGGTTGCATCAAAATTAATATTAAATTCAATTTTGAAATTTTTGGGAGTGGATGTTAGATTGGGAATCATAATATATGCTCCGCCTACATCAAAACTCGCATCACTTAAATTATCACCCAATTCTTCTGGGTAGTTATTAGCACTACTTCCACTAGGTAGGTTTACTTTAAATCCGGTAAAATTTGCAGAAGTTACACCATTTAAATTGATCGTAAATTTATTGGTTGATGCATTGTAAGTTGTTGCAGAAATTTGAGGAGGGTTACTGCTACTAGTGTAATTTAAATAGATTAATGGATTAATATTTTCTAAATAAATATTATTTGTCGTTCCATAAGTGGTAATATTGATTCTATAAAAACCGTTAGAAGAAATATTCAAATTAGCTCCGTTAGCTACTACCGTACCCTGATTTCCTGATCCATATATTTGTGCAGATGAATTCTGGGCCGCAATAAATTTGAATTGTGTATTTGCAGACATATATTTATAACCAATTTTTACATTCCCATTTACATTTCTTAATAATTCTGCTGCACTGGCATTAAAATTATTGTAAGAACCGTAAAAATATAAATTTACAGGAATTGAACTGTTAGAACTTGAAGTCGTCGGCAAGCTTAAAGCTCCTGAATTATCAACGCCCAAGGTGTAAGCCGTTCCATTAGGAGCAGTAAGCGTAATGCCCTGTCCTGCGCCGGTTACCACGGTCTTACTTACTTGTGAGTAAGGAACACTCATCAGTTGGTTCACCCCGACATTGGTATAGTTCGAACCTCCGGCAGGATCCATTTCCACTTTTACGAATTTGGTATTGGTTCCCCAGTTGATGCCCCCGAAGTTTCCGGTAGTAGCCGTTCCCTGGCCGATGTTTAAATTTACCAATCCTTTAGAATTTGTAGTTTTGGTCTGGGTTTCCGTGTACAAAACGGTTCCTGTTGCCGAGTTATCCAGGATGCTGATCCTGAAAGAAACATTCCCGTTGGCAATCGGTGCTCCTGCGGCATTGAAAGCGATTGTCTGGTAGCTGAAAGCCTGTGGTACCTGTGCGCTTAGTAAAGACGCAAGAAATAATCCTATCGTAGCGTATAATTTTTTCATGTAAATAGTTTTTAAGGTTTTTTGATAATTTTAATAGGTTTGAGGTCGGAGTTTTTAAAGACGATCATATAAACGCCTTGTGGAAGCAATCTGAGATCCAGCTGTTCGGAATCCAGTTTGGTTCTGAAAATCAGCTTTCCGGAAAGGTCGTAGATCTCAGCACCCTCGATTTTCGATTTTGAGCTTAATTTTACATAGATAAAATCAGCGGTTGGATTGGGATAGATCTTCACATTATTCTTTTCAAGTTCTGAAACGCCCAATATCTGAAGAACGGACTGGTACAGCATGCCCATCGTACCGGAACTTGCCTGATCGGGATCCGTAGGGATTACGTAGATTTCTCCTACGGAATGCGAAAAGCCGTCTGTGGAAACTGCCCCGGAATTGATGTTCCCAATCACTGACTGGGCTAGGCCGAAGAACGGAATTCCGAATAACAGTAAAGTAATTCTCTTTTTCATGGTTAAACAATTTTTTAGGAATGCGAAGATAGAAAATTTCCGTTTAATACAGTTCTTTTCTCATTTTAAATTTTATTATTATTGATTGGAAAGGGATTTAAAATTGAAAAATTAAGGAGTATCCCATTAGTTATTTAAATCTATATTTATTCTTTTTCAGCTTAATAAACTGAATTGTTTAAAGTCGAAATTGAATGAATTTTATATGAATAAAGATAATAAGCAAAAATCTACAAAACGACCGGATAGGTGGGTTGTAAAATCCTGTATTTTATTTTAATAAAAGAATATCCTTTCCCATCTGCCCGGAAAAAATATCCATAGAAACCGGTTCCAGATGAACTTCATCAATCCATTTATAATGATTGGGAATCGTATTGTAATTGATATATTGCACTTTTTCAGTTTGTGAAATACCGTTAATTATCCTGTCGAAATCAGGTACGAAAATGTTTTCAATAGCATAAGCCGTTTTGCTGACCGGCATTCTTACGAGAACGACTTCTCCATGCTTTTTAAGGAAACCAATGGTTTTTGCTAAATATTTCAAACGTACCGGCGACATTTTAAGACCGTCGATTCTCTTTTTTAATTCCGCCATTTTTTCTTTATTTTCGGCTTTTCTCTTTTCAGCAGAAAACCTTTTTAAAACTTTTCCATGCACCTGCCCGTTATCCAGTACCGAAACTTCTACCATTTTGTTTCTTTCCGGAAGTATTTCTTTATTCAGTTCTTTTGTGATCGAAAAGTCAAAACTTTCTATCAGATATTCAAAATTCGGGTTAACTGCAACGTTTGATGTTTGGGCAACGGATTTATCGTTTTCAATATAGTATTCAGGACTGTCGGGACTGCTTTTTGAAACCATCAACGCTGTGGGTTCTACAGTGACGATAAAAATGCCTTTTTTCGTGTCAGGTTTCAGTTTTTTCTCTATAGATTCAAGGTATTTCGGACCATAGGGAGAATGGGCCCAGGTAAAAGCATAATCGTATAATTTTGCCTCTGGATATTTTTCACGGATAATATGGTCGATAATCTTAGGATTCATCGAAGCAGCTCTTGAGCTTCCCAAAATAAGGGAATTCTGCTGAGGAGAGGAGAATCTTTTGTAAAAATCATCCGTATTTTTTCCGGTAATATAGACCGCATAGCCGATGAAAAGCAGGGGTAGTATGGAAAAAAGAAGAAGTCGGTAAAGAGATTTTTTCATAACTTTAAAACTGGGCATAAATAAATCCTTTCGGTGCAATGTAGAAAAGGCAGATCAGTAAAATCAGCAGATAATAAAAGCCCCATCGCATAACCACGTTATTTTTGATAAATAGGTCTTCAAGTGCGTATTCTTGATTACGGTTGATCCATTCAATCGCCAAAGTGAACAGAATAAGGAAGGCGATAAGTTTTTGAAATTTAAAATTCGGAAACTGGAAAAATGACAGAGAAAAAATTTCCCGGTAATATCCTAAGGCCATTTTCATATCGCTTGAAAAGAAGAGGACCATCAGCATAGAAAACATTACAAAAGTAACGGGGATATTCTTCAGTTCTTCTTTTGTAGGAATGATATTGTTCTGGCTTTTTATTTTCTTATTCATCTTACCTTTCCAGATGACGGGGATAAACATTACACCGCTTACCAGTCCGTGAAAAATATAATGCCACTCCGCGCCATGCCAGAAGCCTACCACTAAGAAGTTGATGATAATCGCCAGGATCAGTCCGTATTTATCATAATCGCGGAACCGGATCGACAGGGGAGTAAAGACATATTCCGTAAGCCATGAGGTCAGGGAAATGTGCCATCTTCGCCAGTAATCCGCTACATTCTGGGCAAACAGTGGATAATTGAAGTTCGGCTGGATTTTAACACCCAATAATTTGGAAATTCCGATTGCCATATCCGTATACCCCGAAAAATCGCAGTACAACTGGATGAAATATAAAACCGTACCAATGAATAAAGCACTGCCGTTCAGCGTATGATAAGACTCAAAAATAGGGGTGGTGATCGTTGCAATATTATCTGCCACCACCAGCTTTTTAAAAAGTCCCCATAAAATCTGCCTCAATCCGTCGGTGAACTGTGCAGAAGAAAATTCCCTTCTGTTTTTTAAATTGTTTAAAAAAGGTCCCGCTTTATCGATAGGCCCTGCAATAATACACGGAAAAAAAGCGACGAATACCGAATAATCCAGTAAGGAAGGAATTTCTTTAAGCTTATTGTTCCTGATATCCAGCAGGTAGCCGATCATCCTGAAAGAATAAAAACTAATTCCGATAGGGAAAATAATCTTCAGCAAACTCAATTGATCCTTCATGCCGGACAGTTTCAGTACATCGTTGAAATTTTCGATGAAAAAATTGAAATACTTGAAGTATAAAAGCTGGATCAGTACCAGGAAGACGCCGCCTCTCATCCAGTACACTTTGGCCTGACCTTCTGCCTTCCGGATCTTATTTCCGATGAAAAAAGTAACCAGGGTAGAAAGGATAAGAAGCGACAGGAAATTCAAGCTCCAGCTGCTGTAAAAAATATAGCTTCCTATAAGAAGAAGTATATTCTGAATTTTTGATGTTTTCCCAAAAAGGTAATAGCCAAAAAATAGTATAGTGAAAAAGAAGATGAAATAATACGAATTGAGGAGCATGATGTCTATTTACTGATGATAGAATCAATCATTTCGCCCACATTATTCCAGCTCTGGATTTCTGCAGACGTAAAACGGATTCCGAAAGCTTTCTCAATAGCTACAATTAACTGAATATGGGAAAGAGAATCCCATTCTTCGATATCTTCGGCAGTAGTTTCTGCATTCAGTACAATATCTTCATTATCCAGCTGTTCGCGGAAAATAGGGGTTAATTTTTCTAAGACCTCGTTTCTGTCCATAATTATTTGTTTTTAATATATACTGTTTTGGGTTGATAATCATTTACATTCAGGATCCACCGGTTGTTTTCAAAAATGAAGCCTAAATTCTGATAGTGGTCTCTTACCATCTGGTTTTTAGCGGTTTCAAGATATTCTCCTGTAACGTATCTGTAACCGTGCTCCTTTGCTTTTTCAACAATGGTATTCAGGGTGAAATCTTCCATACCTCTCTTCAGCACCCTGCAGCTCATCAGCCAGGTATCGATAAAGAGGGTTTCTTTATCCTTTTCTTCAAGAACGATAACGCAAATCAGACCATTATCGCCATATTTATCTTCAAGGGTAAATGAAAGGGTATAATGTTTTCCGGATTGTATCAGGTTTTCAATTTCCTGTTCGGTATAGCGCACGGTACGCAGATTAAACTGATTGGATCTTTGGGTAAGCTGTGAAACCCTCGGCTTGGAAAAACTGTTGAACGGCTGCACAGCGGAAACCATATTCAAGCTTTTCAGGAAATCCTCTACATTCGTAAAGCTTTCCAGGTCAACCGCTCTTCTGGCTTCTACCTGATACTGCTTCGTCCTTTCACTGTCATTTTCCGAAAAACTGGCGGTCTCGAACAGGTTAAGGCCGTAGAGATATTCCAGGTACTCTGCAGGATCTTCGGGCAGTTCCGGAACACAGACATCCGGAAGGTTTTCCCGTACCAGGTTTCTTTCAAAAGGATTATCGTCTAAGAAGACCATCGAATCGAAGCCTATATTTAAAATGCGCTGGATTTTCCTGATGTTGTCCGCTTTATTTTCCCAGTTGGCGATAAAGACGGCAATATCGTCCAGTTTCAGTACCATATCCGGATGCTTTTCAAAAGGTTCTTTCGCCTTGTCTTCATCATTTTTACTGCATACAGCCAGGATTATTCCTCTTTTCTGTAATGCTTTTACCCAATACTGGAATTCTGTAAAGGCTTTTCCTATTCCTAAATTTCCGATCTGAATTTTTTCAAGGCCGTCATCACCGATGATTCCTCCCCATGTGGTATTGTCCAGATCCAGGATCAGACATTTTTTAAATTTCCCTTCGAGCGAAGCAATAATGCTGAAAATATTATGGGCAACAATCGGCAGGGCATCGATAGAAATCACCATTTCCGTATTTACATAAATACTTGGCGTAAACATAAAATCGCGACCCCATTTATTCTGGATGGAAAGCAGGTCGGCAATAAAGAAATTGTCCCTCTGCACGGCGATTTCCTGAGAAAGAAGATAGTTAATCTTATTCAGCTGAAAATTGAATGAAGATTCTACCTTATTGGAAAAATTTCCGAATACCTTAGCGTCTATAATAGGGAAATTACAGTAGATCACCCTGCTTTTCGTCCTGCTTTGGATCGTGTTGTAAAGTTCTTCTACATAGCTGATTTTGTTATTGGCAAAATTTATGGAAAAATCGGAAGATTTGTAATATTGATTCAGCAATTTGTGTGTTGACTCGAAAATAATAGTATAATCGGCATCAAATTCATAATATTCTGAGGACGGATCCATGATCTGACGGGAAATCTGCCCGAAATCCGCTTCAAAAATATCCAGTCCGAAGCCTTCGGTTTTTGCAGTGCCCTTTAGGGCAACATTCAGAAACTGGGTAGCCGTGTCTCCTAATAAGGCCACTTTTATTATTTTATGCGGATACGTGTCTTTTCGCAATACCTTTTTTAATTCCGAAAATGTTTTATACATAGAAATCCCGATTTTAAAGGAAAATATATCAATTATAATATTAATATTTCTGCTTGAAAATCATGTATTCCGGCGAAGCACAAAATGATGATTTCATCAGGTGTTTTTTTGGTGTAGTTAATGAGTAGACAAAGATAGGCAAATACCTAGCTTTTCCGGAAATTAATTTTCATTTTTTAAACTTAATGTAATAAAATATAATTCGCAGAGATTATAACCTATGAATCTAAAGAACAGGGATTTCAGGCTGCCGCTTTGCAACTTACGGAAAAATTCCACCATATGGTTTCACGGAACAGTTTCTTTGGATGCACAATGATCTATATTTACCGTCTTACTTTAAGAATTATTTAACCATCATTCAATTTCATGCCGTATTTTTAGTAAATTTGAAAAACATTTAAAAAAATAAATTTATGGCAACCATAATTACTTTAAAGGGAAATGAAGTACATACCATAGGAACGCTTCCGGCAGTAGGTAGTATTATCAGGGATTTTGCGTTGGTAGATTCCGGACTGAATGTTAAAACCCTGGAAAATTTTGAAGGTAAGAAAAAGATTTTCAATATTTTTCCAAGCGTTGATACACCGGTTTGCGCCGCTTCGGCAAGGACTTTCAATGAAAAAGCGTCTGCTTTGGATAATACTGTTGTAATTAATGTTTCTAAAGACCTGCCTTTTGCATTGGGAAGATTCTGTGCAGCGGAAGGGCTGGATAACGTGGAAACGCTTTCGGATTTCAGAAGCAGCTTCGGGGATGATTATGAAGTTACGATTGCAGACTCCGTATTCAAAGGGCTTCTGAGCCGCGCCATCATCGTTGCGGACGAAAATAATAAAGTCGTATACACGGAGCAGGTTCCTGAAATTGCCAACGAACCGGATTATGAAGCAGCATTATCTGCTGTAAAATAAACTGAACAATAATATTTAAAATCCCTGCGGAATCATTTCGCAGGGATTTTTCATAGAAGTGTTTAAAATTTTAACCACAGATTGGCGCAGATTTTCACAGATGATTGCATTTATTCAAATATCGTTTTAAAAATCTTTGATTTTTAATCTCATGTGTTCTTCCTGTTTTGAAAGCGGGCCTTTACTTTTTTCTTATGTGTTTAAATCGCTTTCAAAAGCAATCCGGAAATACTGATTCAAAGCAATAAAAAATACAGATAATAACCATACCTTTACCGTATGAAACGTTCCGGAACTGCAGATTTACCACTTCACTATGGCAAGGTACCGCCTTGGCTGTACGAACGCATGTCGGTGCTTGGGCTTTCTATTGTTGAGGTGATCCTGATGGATTACGGTAAGGATGAGGTGCTCCGCAGATTGGCAGACCCGTTCTGGTTCCAGAGTTTTGGTGCCGTAATGGGAATGGACTGGCATTCGTCGGGAATTACCACTTCCGTAATGGGCGCTTTGAAACGTTCCATTAACCCCAATTCGCAGTCGCTGGGACTTTACATCTGCGGCGGAAAAGGGAAGTTTTCCCGTGAGACTCCCTCTGAGCTGCTTCAGATCGCCGATAAAACCGGACTGAACGGAAATGAGCTCGTGAAGGCCAGTAAACTGTCCGCCAAAGTCGATAATACGGCCATTCAGGACGGTTATCAGTTGTATCTCCACAATTTTATTCTGTCGGATAACGGAAACTGGAGCGTGGTGCAGCAGGGCATGCATGAATCCGACGGAACCGCAAGGCGTTACCACTGGCATTCCGGCAACATTACCTCTTTTGTTGAAGAACCTCATACCGGAATCAACGGTATTTCCAGGGGACAGATCATAAACCTGACGGATGCCGAAGCTTCTGAAAACCGCAAAGGAATACTCGAAATTTCTCATACCGACTCTGCGGAAATCATGAGCGATTTCTCGAGGCTCATTCTTCCCAATCACCACGATATTCAGGCTTCAGATGTAGATTTGAAACGTCTGGGTGCACTTTTGTATGTCACCCGTGAGCAGCAGCCTCAAAATTTTGAAGACCTGCTCATGCTGGAAGGCGTTGGCCCGCGCACGATGCAGTCGCTGGCGTTGGTGGGTGAAGTCATTCACGGAGCGCCATCGAGATTTCGGGATCCTGCGAGATTTTCTTTTGCCCACGGCGGAAAGGACGGGCATCCGTTTCCGGTACCTACCAAAGTGTATGATGAAAGCCTGCATATCATCAAAACCGGAATTGAAAAATCAAAGCTTGGGAATTCAGACAAGCTGAGAACCTTAAACAAGCTTCATCAGATTATTGAATCCACGGAAAAAGACTTTATCCCGGATTTCGATATTCAGGAGGTCATCGAAGAGGAACGGCAGAATTCATGGCGTTTCGGCGGAAAAACCGTTTTCGGGGATGCACAGAAACCGTCGCCGCCGAAACCGATCCAGCTTTCGCTGTTTTAACATTATTTTATCAGATGGCTGACTTACTTGCCGAACGGAAGAAATCTTTAGAATTTTTATCTTTTCTAAATCTAAAGATTCTTAGTTAAATAAAGTCTGTAAGATATCCGATCTTTACAGTAAACTGATAAGCTCATTTTAGCATTAAGAAATTTTATTCTACATATCAAATAAAATTTTATTTTTAAAGTCTAAAGTACTGACTAATGAGCAATACGGCACTGGAAATCTGTTATGACTTTCCTTTCTTTCTACGCGATGAGCTTGATGAAATATTTCAGGCCCATGAAAAAATAAGTTTCAGGAAAGGAGATCTGATCCTGAAGGAAGGAAAAACCGCTAACGAATATTACATTCTTGAAAAAGGACTGGCCCGCTCATTTGTAACTGATTTTAATGGTAATGAAGTAACCACCCATTTTTTTGCAGACAACGAGATCGTTATCGAGGTTTCTTCATTATTCCAGCGGATTCCGACCCAGGAAAATATTGTCTGCATCACCGACTGTGAGTGCCTGAAACTCAGGTTTGAAAATTTCCAGGAGCTCTTTCATAAGATCCCTAACCTCAGGGAATGGGGCAGGGCATGGATGTCACAGCAGCTTTTCGTGTATAAGCAGCGTTCGGTGGAAATGTTTACTCTTTCGGCAACAAAGCGGTATCTCAACCTTATGGAGCAGAAACCTCAGGTGATCCGATGCGCTCCTCTGAAACAAATTGCATCCTATCTGGGTGTTACGGATACTTCTTTAAGCCGCATCCGGAAAGAACTGGTTTCGCATCCGCGGAAAGATTAAATCTTGTCCTATGGCAAGCAGGCTTTCACGGCAATGAGGTAATTTTGGATAAAAGTTTTACCCTTAATCAATACATTATGAAAGCCAATCAGATTTACGTAAGCCTTCCTGTAAAAAATATCGAAGAAACCAAAACGTTCTGGACAAACATAGGATTCACCGTTAATGAACAGATTACCGATGAAAAAGCAGTGTGCATTATCATAGCCGATCATATTTTTGTGATGTTCATTATCGAAGAATATTTTCAGACATTTTCCGAAAGACCGGTCCCGAAAGACGATACCACACAGATATTGGTGGCCTTGGCTATGAACAGCCGTGAAGAAGTCGATCAGGTGGTTAACAAAGCGGTAGAAAACGGAGCTTATCAGCATGAAGAACCGCAGGATCACGGCTGGATGTATCAGAATTCCTTCTGGGACATCAACGGACACGGCTGGAACATTACTTTCGCCGATCCCTCCCAAATGCCGCAATAGCGCAGGAAATGTCAGAGTTCTTAAAACATGTACCGAATTAATTTATTCATAAAGTACATCTCTATCATCTGTGCCAATCTGTGGTTAAAAAATTAAGCCTTAAACAACAGGGGAATCATTACAATAGTACAACAACTCACCTTATCAAAACAATATACATGGCTAAATTAAATTCTTACTTAAATTTTAACGGAAAGGCGGAAGAAGCTTTCAACTTTTACAAATCCGTTTTCGGCGGGGAATTCCTGGGCGAAATTTACAGAATGGGAAATGCTCCCGGCACGGAACACCTGTCCGAAGAAGAAAAAAACAGAGTAATGCATATTGCGCTTCCAATAGGAAACGACCTGCTGATGGCGTCTGATATTGTCCCGAGCTTCGGCCAGACGCTCACAATAGGAAATAACAATTACGTATCGATCTTTCCCGAATCCAGGGAAGAGGCGGACCGGCTTTTCAAAGGCCTCTCTGAAGGCGGAAATGTCGAAATGCCGATCGAAGATCAGTTCTGGGGCGATTATTTCGGAAGTTTTCAGGATAAATACGGGATTCATTGGATGGTGAATTACAATGAAGAATATGTAAAATAAGCTTATCTTTAAACTTTATTATCTGGCGTAGCTTCTGAAGCTGCTCTTTAAACCATACCATAAATCATCACAATATGGAACCAATTACAATAGAGATAACCATACTTTCACCCGTACAGAAAGTCTGGGAATATTACAGTGACCCGGAGCACATCATAAAATGGAATTTTGCCGATGAAAGCTGGCACTGTCCGGCTGCGGAAAACGATCTTAGGACAGGCGGAAAGTTAAGGACCAGGATGGAAGCCAAAGACGGAAGTTTCGGGTTTGATTTTGAAGGAACCTACGATGAAGTCGCTCCCCCTGAAAAGATCCGCTACCATCTGGAGGACGGCAGAAAGGTTGAAGTTGTTTTTAAAGAAATTGATAACAACACGACGAACGTAGAAATTACTTTTGATCCGGAGCAGCAGAACCCGTCTGAAATGCAGCGGGAAGGCTGGTATGCCATCCTGAATAACTTTCATAAGTATGTTGAAAATCATTAACAACATGATGACTTTATGATCAATCTGGTGATAATGGCAAAATGTTTAATTTCGATGTCTGCGGTAAATCATGCGGCCAAAGGAGATTTTCTGCGCGGTATTGTGGCAGCGCCTGCCCGGCGAACGCTGGAAAAAGAAAAAATAGATTCCCTGGAAAAGCTTTCGAAGTATTCGGAACAAGAAATCAGGCTGCTGAATGGCTTCGGAGAAGTCAGCATGAAAAAACTGAAAAGCCATATGGAAGAACATCAGTTTTCATTTATGCAAAGTACACGTGATTTTTCTGAAGCATCAATAGACATGTAAAATCCCATTTAAGAAATTTTAACCACATAAGAGACACAGAAAAAGGACTAGCTTTTAAAAAGCAGGAACACATGAGAATAAAAATCGAAGATTTTTAAATATACGCAGCCATCTGTGCAAATCTGCGTCAATCCGTGATTTAAATCCAACAACTGATTAGAGCGTAGTCCCGACGGCTGAGCGGAACCGAAGCCAGTCAATCCATAACGGAATAAAACTAAATAGAGGTCATTAGATAATTTCATATCTTTAAAGTACTGAAAAACTGGATTTTTATGGAAATTTTTAAGGGTCAAAACCTTCTGGAGTTTGCTGAACGCTTTAAAACAGATTTGGATTGCGAAGAATATCTCTCCCATTGGAAGTGAAAAAATGGTTATTGCTGTCGCAAATGTGCCCATACAAAGTATCAGGTTAGAAAAGATTTTTCAAGAACCTGTAATATTTGCAGCGATACTGAAAGTCCAAGTTCCGGTACGCTTTTTCATCGGGTTAAATTTGGTTTGCGAAAGGCTTTTTTCATTTGTTTTGAGATGAGTACAACGACAAAAGATTTGTCTGCACTGCAAATGTCCGTTCGTTATGGTATTGCGGAAAATACGGCCCGGTTATTCATGCATAAAGTTCGGGAAGCAATGAAATCAGACGAAAAAGATGGAATGAAAGGCCTGGTTCAAATCGATGAATTTACGGTTGGTGGAAAAGAGGATGGCAAACAAGGAAGGAGTTATGATGCTAAAAGGAAAAAAGTTGTATGTGCCGTAGAATTGACTGATGAGGGCAAAGTCAAGCGTTTTTATGCTTTGAAAATCAAAGATTTTTCATCTAAATCTCTACGAACAATTTTTGATAAACATATTGATCGGTCAGCTCAAATAGTAACGGATGACTGGAAAGGATACAGACCGATAAAAGACTTTATTATTACTCAGATTCCAAGTAATAAAGGCAGGAATTTCCCGGTACTTCATACCATGATTTACCAGGTGAAATCCTGGATAAGAACGACTTATTCGTGGGTATCGGATTCTAATATCAACCGATATTTAAGTGAGTTTTGTTTCAGAATAAATCGGTCCCAATCAAAGCAAACAATCTTTAATAATCTTATCAAAAGAATGGTGGATAGAAAGCCTGTTTTACAAAAAGATCTAATATGTAGTTAAGTTAGGACCTCTAAAACTAAAATTAAATTAAGATGATAAACAACAATATTTTCCCGTGCCTCTGGTACGACGGGGACGCCAGAGAATCTGCCGGATTTTACGTAAAAGTCTTTAACGGCAAAATCACAGCAGATAATCCTATGGTGATAAATGTGGACCTTTTCGGACAGAAATTCATGCTCCTGAACGGCGGTCCGCATTTCAAAAAGAATGCCTCGGTATCGTTTACGGTACTCTGCGAAACAGAGGATGAGGTTCAGCAGTGCTGGGACGGGCTTGCCGAAGACGGCATGGTTATGATGCCGCTGGATTCCTATCCCTGGAGTGCAAAATACGGCTGGGTACAAGACCGGTTCGGTGTCAGCTGGCAGGTTTACCTCGGCGAAAAATACGGGGACCAGAAAATAGTGCCGACCCTTATGTTCATCCATGGAAACAACGGAAAAGCCATGCAGGCTATGGAGCTCTATACCCTGACCTTTCCCAATTCCAAAATCGGGAGTTTTCTGAAATACGGGCAGGGAAGCAAGGGAAATCCGATACAGGAACCGGCAGACAACATCCAGCATGCACACTTTAAAATTGATGGCTACAGCCTATACTGTATGGACAATTCTTACGATCATACCTTTGATTTCAACGAAGGGATATCAATGGTTATTATGACGGATAATCAGGAACAGACCGATACTTACTGGGATGCTCTTACAGCCGGCGGCGGAAAGGCGAGCATGTGCGGCTGGCTGAAAGATCAATTCGGGTTTAGCTGGCAGATCGTCCCGAAAAAGCTGATTGAGCTTATGAGCGACCCTGATCCGGAAAAAGCACAGAAGGTTGCCCAGGCCATGATGACCATGCAGAAAATTATTATTGAAGATCTGGAAAAAGCTTACCGGTCTTAGAATTGTGCAGGCGCTATGGAGGTTTTTCCCCTGAATAATAGATCATCACCTCAAATCCGTTTCAGCATACCATACTTTTTCCTCCTTCGGCTTGCGGTTTGATGTCTTTATTCACCACCAAATACTTGAATATGAAAACAGATAACAAATCAGATGCTAAATCTAAAGTTCCTAAGGAAGGTCTGTTTCCCGAAATCATCCGTGAAAATTATAAAGGAAGTGAAAAACTTTCCGGTAAAAAAGCCCTGATTTCCGGAGGCGACAGCGGCATCGGGCAGGCGGTAGCGGTACATTATGCCCGGGAAGGCGCCGATGTAGCCATCATTTATAAAGAAAGCGACGATGATGCTAAGGAAACCCAAAAGCTGGTAGAAAAAGAAGGCAAAAGCTGTATGCTCCTAAAAGGCGATATTTCAGATAAAAATTTCCGGAAAGAGTGTATGGACACCATAAAAAAAGAATGGAAATCACTGGATATTCTCGTTAATAATGCAGGCATACAGTTTCCGAAAGACGATATTGAAAACATTTCGGATGAACAGATTCATGAAACATTCGACACCAATATCATCTCTATGATTTCTTTTACCAGAGACTGTCTGAAATTGATGCAGAGCGGCTCCCGAATCATCTGTACCACCTCGGTGACGGCTTATCGCGGCAGTGACCATTTAATTGATTATTCTTCCACAAAAGGAGCAATTGCTACCTTCATCCGATCTCTGGCTACGAATATAGCCGAAAAAAATATTCTGGTTAATGGTGTTGCGCCCGGTCCCATCTGGACACCTTTGGTAAAGGAAACTTTCTACGATGTTTCCGATTTTGGAAAAGACAATCCCATGAAAAGGGCAGGTCAGCCTTCCGAAGTAGCACCTGCTTATGTATTTCTGGCTTCTCAGGATTCAAGTTTCATTACCGGTGAGGTTATCCACATTAATGGCGGGGATTTTGTAGGCGGATAAGGATATACGCAGAATTAACAGCTAGTTTATAAATTTTATGGAAAAATTACATTTTGATATTCAGATTAAGGCTGAAGCAATAAAGGTTTGGAGTGTGCTGTGGGATGATTTTTCTTTCAGGCAGTGGACGTCGGCGTTCACCGAAGGCTCTTTTTATCAGGGGGATTTACAGGAGGGAGCCACCATAAAATTCCTGGACCCGAAAAACAACGGGATGTACAGCACAATTACAAAGCTGGTTCCGAATGAGGAAATCATATTTCATCATCTTGGAGAGATCTATGATGGAATTGAAACACCGCGGGACCTGGGAGAAGTTTTCGAAAGATATTTATTGACCGAAGATGAAAACATGACCCATCTTGAAGTGGAGATTCATACTACCGAAGAATTAAGGTCTTTTTTAGAGGAAAAATTTACCGATGCTCTATCCAATGTGAAGCATCTTGCGGAAAATCAGCTATAAAAGTTAAATGAAATTAAATCCAAAAATATGGAAACCCTATCTTACGAAATTGTTATCAACGCACCCAGACAAAAAGTATGGGATGTATTGTGGAACGAAAGAACGTATAGCGAATGGACGCAGTTTTTCAGTCCGGGATGCGTAATGAAATCCGACTGGAAAGTCGGCGGAAAGACGTATTTCTTAAATTCGGAAGGAGCGGGTATGGTCTCCATCATCGACAGCCTCAAAGAGCCGGACCAGATCATCTTCAAACATCTGGGGATGCTGGATAAGGATGGCAATGAAGATACTGAAAGTATGGAAGTCAAGCAATGGAGCGGATGTTTCGAAAAATATATCCTTATCGATTTCGGTGGAAAAACCAAGCTTCATGTCGAGGTACAGAACGAAAAAGAATGGGAAGATCATATGAACTCCGGCTTCACGCAAGGCCTTGAGGTGATAAAAAAACTTGCGGAAAATATTTAATAAAACCAAAATGAATTTTCCCACAGATGTATACAGATTTTCATATATGATCGCGCTTTAGGAAAATATAATAGTTTAAAAATTCGCAATTTTGTTGCAGACGATATAAAACAAATAGTATTCATTTAAACATAAAAATCTGTGAAAATCCGTAAAAGTCGGTGGTTTAAAAAACAGGTATGGAGTTTTACTGCTTAAAACAGGCAGCTATTTATACATTAAGCCTTCATGGAAAGAATTATGAATCAAATACTTTATTAACTATTTTCTGCTTAGATCCTGCTTGGTTTTGCTTAACTTCGGTACCATGCATACAATTGTGTAGAAAGAATAAACATGAAACTATTATCGATTCTTTTAGTAACATTCATTTTGGGCTTATTGGCAACAAAAATTTTTCAGGAAAACTGGAATTTTTTATTTTCCGGAAACCTGGGAATGGCAGCCTTTATAATCTTTACCGGACTGGCACACTTTAAGTTCCAAAAGGGAATGGCGATGATGATTCCTGAACCGGTTCCGGGAAAAATATTTTGGGTCTATTTCACCGGCGTGCTGGAAATTGCTGCGGGAATCGGATTGATGATTCCTTCGATGCGTGAACTGACAGCAGTCTTATTAATTGTTTTCTTCCTGTTGGTTTTTATTGCCAACATCAATTCATCCCGGAAAAACATTAATATTTTCAAGGCTGATTTTACAGGCCCGGGAATGGCTTACCTGTACAAAGAAAGAATTCCGATGCAGATTATTCTGATCGCATGGACCTGGTATTTTGGAATCTATTTAAATTGATCTGATAAAATTTAAATAAAATAAAAGGAAAGCTTAATCGGTTTTCCTTTTTTTGTAGCTATATATGTGGTTAAAGTTTTGATAGTCAATAGTGTTAAAAATAAGATTTTTCGAGAAATGTATCAGAAATTCAATGAACTGATCATTTTGCTGGGCTGAAAGACTAAAATTGTTTAAAAGTTAAAAAAATAAAAGGATAAGAGTGTATTCCTATGTAAACATATTGTCATCCGGAGTCCTCGCTATCAAAAGAAAAACCGAACTTGCCTGAAAATATTTTAAATTTATTAAAGTAAAACAAAATCATCAGCCGTCATAGCAATATGGAGGTTGCCGAAAACATAACAATGCCACAGAAGGAGAAGGAAAATATCATCTCACAGACCGTTTCAAAATACGGAGGAAAGCTGATGTCTTATATTCGCCCCAAAGTGAAGAATACCGAAGATGCGGAAGACATCCTGCAGGAAGTGTGGTATCAGTTCAGCAGTCTGACCAATCTCTCGGAAATCGTGAATGTCGGCGGATGGCTGTATCGCGTTACGGCCAATAAGATTACCGACAAATACCGCAAGAAGAAAACCGCGAACCTTGAAGATTTCGTGTACGAAGATGAAGACGGGAGTTTTTCCATTAAAGACATCCTGCTGATGGATGAAAGTGCCGGACCGGAAGTGAAAATGTTTCAGGACGAAATCTGGAGAAAACTGTTCGAAGCCCTGGACGAACTTCCTGAAAAGCAGCGGCTGGTTTATGTTGAGAACGAACTCAACGACAGGACCCTCCAGGAAATTGCCGATGAGCAGAGGGAAAACATCAAGACCATCATCAGCCGTAAAAACTACGCGGTCAAGCATCTGAGGAACCGGCTGAGAACATTATACGAAGATTTAAACAGTTAGTAAAAAATAAGATTATGAATCATAAACATAAAAAAGGATGGATTTTTCTGATACTCTGTCCGCCTCTGATTTTTCTGGGGGTTACCTGGATCGTCATGGTACTCTGGAATTGGCTGCTACCGGAAATTTTAGGGGCAAAATCGATTACGTTCTGGCAGGCGATGGGTATTCTGATCCTTTGTAAAATCCTTTTTGGCGGTTTCCATTTCGGGAAAGGCGTGCGGGATTTCAAGGAAAGGAAGATGAGAGAAAAGATGATGCATCTGTCTCCGGAAGAACGGGAAAAGTTTAAAGAAGTCTGGAGAAGCAGATGTGAAAACGGTTTTTTCAACCGAAACAAAAAAACAAACGAATAACCGAAATTTTAAGAAGTAGTAAAGTAAAAATTCAGGAGTATTCGTCTTTATAAAAGAAGTAGTAAAATTTAAAATTAAGAAAATGAAAAATTCAGTAGTAAAAGGTATTTTCGGCGCACTGGCAGTGGCCGGAGCAGCAATGGTCGCTAAAAAAGCCATTCAGCGAAAAAAATTCGTAAAAGGTATTTTTGAAGAATACGGAATCAAAGAAAGATCACCTTTCGGACTGGCTGATAAAATCCGCGAAATGAACGAGGAAGAATATCAGGAACTGAAAGGAAAATTCAAAAAAGGATTTGCTTCAAAATGCGGCCACAGAAGGTTTGAGAAAGAACCGGTCGCCGAAGCATAAAATTAAGCAGCTAAATTGAAATTGTTGGGTTGGGTTCGAAAATATTTGTTTTCTGAACCCAACCTTTTTCATGATCGTTTAGCTAGCTGTATTTATTTAACAGATAAGTCACAAAATATTTTTCAGATAGGCTGAAAATATTTTCAGAGCACATCAGAAAAAATCAAAGATTTTTTTAAACTTATATGTTTTGAAATGTTTTTCAAAGTGCTCCTCTATCCTATATGTCTACTGTGTTAAAATTAAACCACAGATTTACGCAGATTTTCACAGATAATGCTTGATACTTTATTTTTAATGATAAAACGAAATGAAATCTAAATCTAAAAAGTGATAATCGTAAAGACTTTTAGAGGTGCTGTTATACGCTGCCGGAAAGAACCTTTCTGTACTTTGTGTTCATTAAACGGCCTCATTACTTTAACATTGCTATGATTTGCTGAGTGAACGAAAAATATTCTCAACGCTTTAAAAAAATCTTAGCGGACATCGCGTTAAAATGAATCCTCGTATTACCGGCAAATCTCTGAGTGCTCTTATAAATGTAATGGCTTTGTGAAATTTGTGCATATCCTGCCAGAAAGAATCCTCCTGTGCTTTGTGTTCATCGAACGGAACGTATCATTTAACATTGCTATCATTTGCCGNGAATCCTCGTATTACCGGCAAATCTCTGAGTGCTCTTATAAATGTAATGGCTTTGTGAAATTTATGCATATCCTGCCAGAAAGAATCCTCCTGTGCTTTGTGTGCATCGAACGGAACGTATCATTTCACACTGCTATCCTTTTCCGACTGCACTGCCTTTGCGAACGAAAATATTCTCCACGCTTTAAAAAAATCTTAGCGGACATCGCGTTAAAATAAATCCTCTTATTACCTGCAAATCTCTGAGTGCTCTTATAAATGCAATGGCTTTGTGAAATTTGTGCATATCCTGCCAGAAAGAATCCTCCTGTGCTTTGTGTTCATCGAACGGAACGTAT